>JAQUJJ010000096.1:0-7924 GCA_028681035.1 Candidatus Cloacimonadota bacterium | reverse complement strand
ATAAATATCTTCTTGTTTTGATTCTATAACCTTCTCTGTCATATCATCAAGTTTATAATAAAAATCCACCCCCGTAACTCTCTCCACTTCATCCACGGTACAGGCATAAGCTTGAAAGTCCTTTTCGTATCCTGATTGGGGAATTAGGTAGCCGATGGCTTTAGGTTCTTTGCCATACACCATAATCACTTTATAATAGTAGCCAGGCACAGAAACTTCATTTTTCCCTATTGTTTTTAGCGGCTTGTCGCTTATCAACACTGGACCGGTAACTACATACAGCGTGTCATATAGTGTTGCCAGATTATGTACATACAGCTCCAAATCCTTCCAGATTCCGCCGTTAAATTCCTGCCTTTGGGGACTCATATTGGAGAAGTAGAAACAATCGTGCATAGCCTCTTTGCTCCAGGTATTGTCGTTGGCGGGGCAGAGATGTCCTCTGCTATAGCTGCTTTTATTGTAGTCCTTATCTTCTGCAGAGCCAGTAGAGATTAGCGGGTCTTTCCGAAAGCTTTCTTTATCCCTATTTACAATCTTGCTATTCACCTTTTCTGGTGTTAGCGTATAGGCAACCCATTTTGCTTGCTCGTCTTTTTCGGAATAGACAAGAGAGAAGCCTTTGTGTTGGATAAGAACTTCGCCTTTTTCTAAAGCAGGCAGTTCCAGACTGGTGTTTGTAACTCCTACAAGGAGAGAGATAGCGCACAGAAACACTATCAGCGGCAGTGCTAAACGCATGTGTTTTGTTTTGTACATTTTCGCCTTCTTTGCCCTGTTATCCAGCAATAACCTTAAAAAGCCTTTAGCAGAGCTATATTATTATTACCATTCCCGTTTTTTGACCTCTATGATGTGATAATTTTAATTAGTCTTTCTCTGTCAAGAGAAATATAGAATAAATATCTGCATGTTTCTCCGAGGCTTTATATCTGCATTACTGGCGTTGCGCCAAGAATATGCAGACGCAACTAACTTCATTGGAGTGCTAATCTTGGAACCAGCAGAGAAAGCGGAGCTGAATTTGAAACATCCTCTGGATGCTGTGGCAAATCGGAGTTTGCCACCCCATGCTTGACGATACTCTGAGTGTTTCTCTCTATTTCTATTGCATTATTGATTTATGGTGATGACATCTTCGTTTTCATTGGCTATAAATAACAGGTCATATCTATGCTTTCTTGCTGCTATTGCCCTATCATTGCCCACCCATTGTCCATGTGGAGGGCAATGGGTGGGCAATGATAGGGCAATTCAAGCAAGGAAGAAGCAAAATTCTTCTTGCCTGAAAGGATGGATATAGTTTTTTGGCATTATGAAATAAGCTACAGTGTAGAGCAGCTTTCTAAAGCTGCTGTAGAGATAAAGTTTAGCAAGATTGGAATCCTGCTCTACATAAAAAAAGGAGATAACCATGGCTTTTAACCTAAGAAACCGCCACTTCCTTACCCTGATGGATTTTAGCCCCAAGGAAATCCAGTTCTTGCTGGATTTATCCTTAGACCTCAAAAAAGCGAAATATGCCGGAACCGAGCAGCAAAAACTGAAAGGCAAAAACATCGCCCTTATCTTCGAAAAAGATAGCACCCGCACCCGCTGTGCCTTTGAAGTTGCCGCATTGGATCAAGGTGCTCACGTAACATATCTGGGGCCCACAGGCAGCCAGATGGGCAAGAAAGAATCTATTGCCGATACCGCCCGTGTTTTAGGTAGAATGTATGACGGCATAGAATACCGTGGCTATGGACAGGAAATTGTGGAAGAGCTGGCAGAATACGCAGGAGTGCCGGTTTGGAACGGACTTACCACCGAAGATCACCCCACCCAGGTGCTGGCAGATTTCTTAACCGCTATGGAGCATCTGAACAAGCCCACCAACGAAATGATCTTTGTGTATGCCGGAGACGGACGCAACAACGTTGCCAACGCACTGATGATAGGCGCAGCCAAGACCGGTATGGACTTTCGCATTGTTGCCCCCAAGAGCCTTTTCCCGGAAAAGAAACTGCTTGCGAAGTGCCAGGCTGTTGCCAAAGAAACCGGTGCCAAGATTACTATTACCGATGATGTAGCCAAAGGTGTGAAAGGCGCAGACGTTATTTACACCGACGTTTGGGTAAGCATGGGTGAGCCGGATAGCGTTTGGGAAAGCCGTATTAAACTGCTTAAACCGTATCAGGTAAATGCCGAGATGATGAAGAAAACCGGAAAATCCACCACCCTCTTCATGCACTGCCTTCCTGCTTTCCACGATCTTAAGACCAAAGTGGGTAGAGATATTAACGAGAAATTCGGACTTAAATCCATGGAAGTGACCGATGAAGTGTTCGAAAGCCCCAATTCCGTGGTGTTCGACGAAGCTGAAAACAGAATGCACACGATTAAAGCCGTGATGGTGGCAACCCTCGGCGCATAGCTGATATTACACTAGAACTTATGGGCAGGACTTTCGGGTTCTGCCCTTTTTTTGTAGCCGGAGGATGCCAATCCTCCGCAGATTGGGTCTTTTAGCATGAAGATACGAATGAGCAAGAAAGCGGAGCTTCGGCAAGCTCCGGCTACAAAGCCAATCTTCCGCATCTGCAAAGAAAAGCCCCGAACCAAAGTTCAGGGCTTATATATCACTTATTAACCTATTAACTCACTAACCTGCTAACTCACTAACCTGCTAACTCACTAACCTGCTAACTCACTAACCTGCTAACCTGTTAACCTGTTAACCTGTTAACCTGTTAACCTACTTCATCAGCAGCATTTTCTTCACAGACTTGTAATCGCCGCTTTCCAGGCGATACAGGTACATTCCTGATGCCACACTGCGGTTATTCTCGTCCAAGCCATTCCACACTATCTTATGCGTGCCATTGTTAAGCTCACTATTCAATAGACGCTTCACGAGCTGTCCCTTAAGGTTATAGATAGCAAGAGAGGTTCTGCCGGCTTTCGCCAGGCTGAAGGAAATGGTTGTGCTGGGGTTGAAGGGATTGGGGTAGTTATTATCCAGGTTTGTAACCAATGCGGGGTTATTATCCTGTGGATTGGAAGAGAAAGGATAACCAAAGGAAAGCAAATCGCTGGGGCTTCCTTCCACATTCTGATACTGCACTTTTACGTAGTATTCATAGCTGCCAATCAAGCTTAATGTTTCGTTGTAGGATGTGGCTACCACCATCTCCATTAATTGGAAAAGTCCAGCATTCAGCTTACGGTAAACATTGTAACCCTCTACGGGCAATACTGGCTCAAATGGAGCTTCCCAATTGATTTCTAATGCGCCTGTCTCATTATCTACACTAAAGCTGAGGCTGAGGGGTTTGGGGAGGTCGATAAGCGTAAATTCGGTATATTGCACCGGATTTTCAGCATTGATAAGCACCTCGTTCAGAACAGAGGATTGATGGTGGTCTATGCTGGCAATTACACTATGGGTACCGTTCGGAAGGAATAACATGAAGTTACCATCAACATCCGGATGAGTAGCATAGCGCTGATTGGAGCTTACCTTGGCATAAACAGGGCTAATTCCAGATGTGGGATACAGTAAGCCATGCAAGTATCCTTGTTTTTGATTTACACCGCTAAGCTGGAAATCGTCAATAAACCAGCCCAAATTGGAAGTGGCAGCATCCGAGCCAAAGCGGAAACGGAACATTACATTCTGCCCTGCATATGAGCTAAGATTAAAGCTGGGATTAAGCCACTCGGCAGCAACACCAGTCCAACCTATCTCGCCATCCAAGGCATTCAAGCTAGTTGCATTGTAGCCACCTACGGGAGGAATAACTATCCACGTTTCTCCAACATCAGTAGAAATAGAGACATTTGCACCATCCACGTTATTCTCAAATCCGTAACGGTGATAGAAACTCATCACACTGCCGGTGCTAAGCAAATATGACGGACTATAGAGATTGTATTGCACAAGATCGGGATAGTTACCAGATAGGCTTGTAGCCCAAAGTTTGGTACCTGAGTGAGGTGTTAGCTGTGAAGGTGTTCCCCAAGCCCAACCTGTCTCCGGCACAAAACTGCCATTATCCAAGTTAAAATCTGCTGCAATATCAGGATTGTTGTAAGGAACCCGAAAATCAGCAGTCAGTGTAGTTCCATTTGAACTGGTGGCAGTAAGTTGGAACGGGAGCATTGACACCGTGCTAGGCACAGCCGCACAGTCTATCTCGAAGCTAAGCTGAATGATATCATTGGGAGTAATACTCTCTAAGCTTAGCTGCGGATTTAGTATAACCACCTGTGAATCGGAGTAACTAAGAGTTAAAGATACATTGGAAGCCGCTACCACAGATTCATTCAGCAAGTTTACAATCAGATTCACGCTTTCACCGGCATCCACGATACCATTGAAATTAGCTGAATGGTCGTCCACCATAAAGGATTGATACTTTAGATTTGAAGCCTCTACTTGGAAACTAAAAGCCCTGCTCCATTCGTTTTCTCCAGAAGTGATGTGTAAAGTGAAGTTTATCACTTCGCCATCCGGACAATCTGGAGAAACATGGAAGGTATAGGAAGTACGGTTCACTCCGCTATCACCGGGGATGATAGGATAGTATAAGGAGCTATCCATATTCATGGTTATGTGTGGATTGGTTGTGCTAAGCACAGCACTAATATTATCTGCAATAACGTTACCGGAATTCTTGATGCTTACACCCAAGCTCACATCTTCATCTGGCTCGCAAACCCCATTGTTATTATCATCGTTAATATAGGTGCCGTTAACAATTAGATGGGACTCTGCGATGAAGGTTGGGGCATTGGTAATATAAATTGCTTTCCTACTGCTAAGAGGAGCAGCAGCAATTGGATATTGGTTGTTAAAAGTATATTCGAGACCAACTTTACCGGTATGATCCTCTATGCCAATCGTGCAGTAGTTTCCATGCTCGTAGCCAGACTGAGAATCGATGTTGTTAAAAGTGTGGTATTGGATTTTGATAGGACCGTCTCCAAAACTCGTGGGATAAACCGCTTGGTTGTACAGAATAACCTGGAAGGTCTCCGGTGAAGTACCCATTCCACCACCATTACGTAAATTATACCACTCAATTGTGAAGGTTTGGTTGTTAACGTTATACCACGTATAGATTCCGCTACCACTAACCGTGGCAAGGTCATCCCAAAAAGCTGCAATCATCGGGTTGGGACCCATGGCACCGGGAAGGCGGAAATTACGGAATTCGGCATTGGCTGTTACGCCCAAAGCAATAAATCCATTGGAGCAGACTGTTATCTGCTGGTATGTCTGACCATAGAACTGGAAGGGGAAAGGAAGGCTTACCACGGCTAGTGATGTTGCACCTACCTGATCACCCTCGTCTCCGCTGTTATAGCTATCGTTAATCGGTAACGCTGTGCCCAATCCACCCTCAGCAGGTGCAATGCCATGCCAATCGTAAACAGGGGCTTCTGGATAGCCGATATCCAACCAATCGTAGATAACATATCCGTGTGAATCTGGACCCAAAGGGTCGTGGCTAGAAGTATGCCCAAGAGTAAACATGAATTCCACGTTTTGATCAAAGCCAGCATCGTTAAATAAGTGCATCCGCATGGGAACAAGAGTGCCGGGAATAGATTCGGGTCTTGCACTTAAAGTAAACCCATCAACAGTGCATGTAACTAGGGAATCGGCAGCTATATCTCCAAACACAGCCATGTTATCTGGAATCGCCAACATATCATTCATGGAATAAAGAGTAGCACTTAATCCTGTAACTAAAGCAGTGCCATTATTTATAACTGTTACACTAAACTCGGCTGTTTCGCCAGGATCGAGGAATTGATTGTTAAGATCGGAAATAAGGTCGGAGACATAAGAAATCTCTGCTGATTCCACAGGCAGAAACTCTGATACCTCGTATGCAATAGTGTTGGAATCTGTTAAATGTAAGTATAAGCGTATCATTGATTGATGAGGTGTGTTAGGTGCAATCTGGATGACTATTGGCACGGTGTTTATGCCAAATTCCCCACTTGGTATATCAGGATAGTTTATGTTTGCATTAACGATAGTGATATAGGGGCTTGTCGAGCTGATAGTGCCGGATATACCGCTTATTGTAGCAGCACCAGTATTGGTTAAGCCAAAGGTTACCTCTACTGTCTCTCCGCTGCCTGCAAGTCCATTGCCATTACCTATTGTAGCACCCCCATTCACGTCATTTACAAGCATCGAATCGGGAACAAGAGTGGGAACGCTTTCCACAGGAATGGTAATTTGCTTGGGCTTAAAATTATGGGTACTTACTGTTAATATCGCATCACCGACACTCAAGCCGCTGGGAAGAATTAGGATAACGCTTCCATCTTCGAGCGTAAAACCTCGCGAAATGATGGTTGACCCCATACTTAAAGTAACGGCTGCTCCACTAACGGGTGCATTTATACTATCCGTAACCACAACATCGTATAAGCTTAATCCCAAGGATATCGTCGGGTTCGATTGCACATTGAAGTAATTGGGGATTCCGGTGTATACTTCCATTGTCGGGTCGCCCATCAGGTTACACCAGTGAGTAAAACTCTGGACGTTTGAAGGAGAGGACACACCAAATATCTGATTCATGTATAGCTTGCCATGTAACATTGCTTCACCCATGGTACGCATATCGTGTGCGTAGATACCAGCAAAAATACCACCATGCAATACGTTGTTAAAGGTTGTGTGTGTGCTGGAGGTACTCATTCCTATGGCAGTAACCGCACCTTTGGGGACAGCAGGTGTTCCATAGCGCAGCAGTTGTTCTGTTTTAGCTAGGGAGTTATTATAATTACCTGTGGAACAAGTGATGGTTACAGCATGGAACAGCTTGTATCCGTTATTCAGAGAACCTTCGTTTGGGGGACTCCAATCGATGTAACCTCGGAAACTATAGAAACCTACTCCTTGATTCATCGCTAGGGTTGCTGCTGAGAGAGAGGGGCTAGTGGCATAAAGCTCTGTGAATGTATAATCAGGGTTTACATACTGTGCCAGTTCCTTGATATACTTGCTGATGTATATTGTGGAAACACCGGAGGGCGATGTATCGCCCTCCAACAGCATCTTGTTAAGCCATCCGGCAGTATTAAGATTAATATCTCTTTCATAAAGATAGGTTTTGTTCAAAACAACAATAAGCTGAGAGAGATTCTCTACGGATATGCGCCCAATGAAGCAATCTCCTAGGATATCTGTTCCCGCTAAATGGGTGTATGGATAGTCCCCACCCCCGCTGCTTGGTCCACTATAAGCAGGGATAGTATAGCTTCCCGCAGTATCGCCAATCAGCACTACAAAATCTGGTCTGGTTGCCGGGTCGTTATATTTTGCTAGGATGTAGTTACGGATGGAAGTTGTTGAACTACCAGCCTCTGTGGATGCAGTGCTAGCCATCATCACATCCGCACCTTTTTGTCTTTTCCATAGCGCATAATCATTTATTGTAGTCTGGAAGATAGGATCACTATTGTTTCCATATATCATAAGGATTCTTGGAGGGGAGTTTTCCACCAGACGATTGCGATAATCGTTGAAGTTAAGAATCATCGATTCATACAGATTAGCAAAGCTGGAAGATATAGTTTCTGGTTCTGTGGGCAATTCATTGATTCCCACACCATTATCATAATTCAGCCTGAACTGGATGTTATCGTTAACCGTTAAATCACCTGTTTGAGCGTTGTATGAAAAGGGGTTTATCTGTATAGTAACAATGCGGAAGTCTCTTACTATCATCGGGTCGCTATATTGAATAGCTGCTTCAGGATAGTTACCGCCATTGCTGTAATAATCGCTATTGTACTGGAAGCTTTTGGGACTTTTGTACATAAAAATTCAGCATCTAATGTTGGTGTTAAATATAATTTGCCAGGAATTCCAGCTTGAGAAATATTTGGAATCTCACAAGTTTTTGTTACACTT
>JAQUJJ010000095.1 GCA_028681035.1 Candidatus Cloacimonadota bacterium | reverse complement strand
GTACTGGCATCGGTAATAGTAGCTATTGCCTGCCCGGGGTTTATATACTGCCCTGAAGCAACCATCAGATTGGATATCACACCCCCCTCAGGAGCTACAAGGTAAGAATTAGCAAGGGCTAGCCGTGCCTGCTCTTTTGCAGCTTTAGCACCGTCAAACGCAGCTTTGGCTCCCTTGAAGGCAGATAAAGCTGTATTGTATTCTGCTTCAGAGATTAGGTTCTTTGCCTTGGAAGCTTCCGCATAGCTAAGGTTCTTGTTTGCGTTATCCATGGCTGTCTCAGCGGAAAGATATGCTGCTTCTGCCTGATCCAAGCGAATCTGGGTAACGTTGTTTTCCACCATGCCGATTCTTTCGCCTTTGGCAACGCTGTCACCAAGACGTTTGTTTAGCTTTAATATGCGTCCTGATGTCTCGCTACTCATGGTGATATCGGTGATGCCTTCCAGTTTACCGGAAACGGTTATGTATTCATCTATGGAACGCAAGCTAAGCTCTTCTGTCATAACAGCTAAGCCGTCGTCCTGTTTAAGGGTTCCTTGCGCTTTATCTTTTTTCCCGCATGCGCTTAGCAGCAGCAACAAGCTTAGGGCTAATACGATTATTTTCTTATCCATGTTATTCCTCATCAGTTCTCTATTAAAGTGTAAAGTTCGTTAGTATCTTCCACCGCCAGAGCTTGCATCAGTGCGCTGCGGGATTTCAGATATGTATAAAAGGTGGTATTATATGTCATCCGGGCTGAAGATAGCATCAGCTCTGCATCCAATAGCTCAAGCGGAGATAGCATATTAAGGCGAAAGCGTTCCTGCATCTGGCGGTATAGTTCTTCGCTATAGGAAAGGGCAAGCTCTGCGCTTTGCACTTGTTTGGCGGAACTAACCCAATTGAGGGTAGCACTCTCCACTCCCAGCTTGATGCCATCCGTAGCTGTTTTTGCTTCCAAGCTTGCCTTGCGAGCTTCTTCCTTCGCCTTTTGTGCGCTGCTGTAAAAACCCAAGCCGGGCAATATCGGAACGCTAAGATTAAGCATAATCTGGTTAGATGCGCTGAACTTATAGCGGTCTATGCCATTTTCCCGATACATTCTGCTACCTGTGAGCATCAAGGTTGGCAGAAAAGAAGCCTTAGCGATGCTGTATGCTCGCTGAGAAAGCTCCACACTTTTATCCATTATCTGGTAGTTTAAGTTTCGTTTGCTAGCAAGCTGTAGCATTTTGCCGCTAAGCCTATTGGTTAGCGCAAGGTCGTAGGTATCCAGCTTCGCAATATAGCTCTCTTCCTGTTCCATTGCCATATCTTGGGGCATCATCAGCTCGGTTGCACCTAAGTAATTGGCAAGGTCTGTTAAAACAAGCTGTAAGGCTGTCTGTGCCTGCAGAGCCGATACTTCCTTGCTGGCAAGGCGGGATTGGAAACGCAGGTAATCTGCCCTGGAGAGTAAGCCATTATCTTGCTTTATCTTTGCCAAGGCTAAGTTATCTTTGGCAGAGTTCAAATCCAGTTGGCTAATCTGATAAACGCTTTTTAGCTGCAAGGCAGATAGGAATTTACTTTCCACTTCGCTTAGGAGGGTGTAGCGTTGGTTTTGATAGTTCAATTCTGCAATTTCTAATGAAGTAGTTGCAATCTTATATGCCTGCCATGCTTTCCCACCTAGAAACAAAGGTTGCGAAAGGTTCAGCGACATGGTGCGCATATCGTTGTTTAAGCTGGTTGTAGAACCGCCTGTCTGCACGCTCGTGGCGGGGTCGCTATACATAAGTGTGCTGCCGAAGCTTAGGCTTGGCAGAACCGTAGAAATAGCATTGGTCTTAGCCCATTTAGCAGCATTAAGCGCAGCCTCTTTAGCCTGATATGCAGGGTTGTTCTTCAAAGCTTGTGCTTTAGCAGCCTCCATATTAAGGCTGGGAAGAGCAGCAAAAGCCGTTTCCTGCGCCCAAGCAGATGCCAATAGTAACATTATGCCGAGAATTGTAAGTATTCTTTTCATTGTTTAATTTGCTCCTTTCTGGGTAGCAGAGGACTCTATAGGAATAAAGAAACCGTCGTGTTCATCCGATTGAATATCCTTCTGCAAAGCACATAAGGATCGTAATTCTGCCCGAATGTAACCAAGCCCCAATTCCATTAAGTGATGATGCACAAAGGGTAAATCCTCCCCAAGTATCGTGGTGGGGCAATCCTGAATATCACGTTTCTTCTTTTGCACCTCTTTCAGGCGCAAGATGCGCTGCTCAATTGCGTTTAACAGCTCTGCCTTACTAGTGTTTTGCTGTGCGAAAAACAGTGCCAACCACCAATCTCTATCTGTTAGCTGTGTATCGTTCAGATAGCCTATTACTGTTTTTTGCAGGTACTGCCTACCTTTAGCGTTCAAGTGGTAAACCATGCGTGGCGGGCTTGTTCCCACGCGCATTTCCTCTCCGCGAATGTACTTTTGCTTCTCCAAAGTTTGCATAGCTTTGTAAATCGCCGGCAGAGTAACCCCTGTCCAGCGGGGCAAAGCAAGCTGTTCCACGAGCTGCCCTATCTGGTAAGCGTGAAAAGGCTTAACCTTAAGGAAACTTAGCACCACCATGTGTGCTTTGGACATAATCACCTCTCTATTATTGTCTATGGTATTATACTGTATAATAGCCAAGATAATCATAGTAGCTGTATTGGCAAGAACTTTTTTATGCTCATTTGTCGTGGAAACGTTGCAGGCGAGTCTGCATAGTAAAAAACAAATGCTCACAGATACCCAGAAGTACAGGATATGCGCAGAAAAATGTTACCACTAATTGCACCGAATGCCCCGAAATCGTAGCAAAATTTATTAGTGAAGGGCTACTGAAGAATAGGGCAGGTGTTTAGAGAAACCAAAGCTCGGTTACTTATTGTTTTTTGTTAAAATTAACTCTCTGCCATTATCTGGTTTTCAGGGCTTTTCTCTGTGTATAAAATGCTTTTAAATCTTGTTGGAGTTTGGTTCAGCAGGATTGGATTTCTGCCCTACCCTCTAATGTCGCATCCTTGCTTATCCGCAAGAGGGTTCATCGGGATCCGATCGGGATCTCATCGGGTGTGAACCCGTTCGGATCCTGATCAGTTCGGTATTGGAACCGTTTCGGATAAGCAAGAACGTAGCTGCGGTCTCTGAACCGCACCGTGTAACACCAAATAAACCATGCTATAACACTGCGTAATTGTGAGTTAAGCACGAAAAGCTAATGACACCCATATTATTTTTAACTCATAAATCGGCGATGTGCAAAGCAAGTGTGCTTCTATCGAGAGATACAGTCGCCGATTATATAAGTCAAAAAGCGCAGCTCGCCCCTACGAGTGTTGCACTTCTAATCTTTACTATTTATGACACTTAGCCATCGTCCCTTAAAGATATATTTACAAAAGAGAAAATAAATCCCAATTCTGTCCCATAATCCCAGATTTGTCCCCCTTATAGCTATAGGGGGACAAAATTTGGAACTCAGGGAAAGCAAAAATACCGAGGCAAAGAAAAAGGCTTTGACGAGAAACGGGCTTAAATATACTTTGATTTTCACTAAACTGGAATATCTTATAAAGCACAAAGAAATGAATACAATAGAAAAAAGGTTGACTCACCTTTCGGAGATGAAAAATGTGTCCTAAAGAGCTTATGTACCTTGGCTTGATACCTCGGTCGCCACGTGAAGAAGGCGGTAACAGCCGAAATCGCTTTGCGATGTTTCTACTTATTTTAGTTTTTTCTTGTGTCTCCGGCTTTGCCTTTGCGCAAAATCGAAGTGAAGATTATTTAGTAGCCAAGAATTGGACTTTGCCCAAAGATGCCGTTTCTTTTAGTGATTTAGAACTGGAAATAGACTTGCACATGTATCAAGGTAAGCCTTTTTCCGGTGTGGCGTACGAAAGATTTACACCCACCCAGCTTTCCCGGGCGGTAAGCTATACAGATGGCTTACAAAACGGGTTGATGCTGTTGTGGTATCCCGATGGATCGCCGCAGATGAGTGCATACTATCGTGATGGCATGTTAAACGGACGGTTCTTGGGTTGGTATCAGAATGGTGGAATTATTTATGATATGGTTCTAAACCGAGGTGCTTACGTTGGCGATAACGTAACTAATGGAGAAGAACGCCTTGATGCTGCAAGTTCAGAGAGCCAGGAAGGAGAAGGACGCGACAATGACAAAAGCTCCGACTAATGCACAATCCAGTGCTTCATTCTTAAAGATGAAGCAACAAGGACACAAGATAAGCATGATAACTGCCTACGATTATTCGATGGCAAGGTGCATTGCCAATAGCGATATAGATATTATCTTGGTAGGTGATAGCCTGGGCATGGTTGTGCTTGGTTATGACAGCACCCTGCAAGTATCTACAGAAGATATTGTCTATCACAGCGCAGCGGTACGCCGTGGAGCACCGACGGCTTTCATTATAGCAGATATGCCTTACCTTAGCTATCATCTTAGCGACAAAAAGACCAAGCAAAATGCTGCCGCTTTAATTGTTAGCGGAAGAGCCAATGCCGTGAAGTTGGAAGGTGGAAGTTCCTCGCGTCTGGCTGCCATCCGCGCCATTGTGGATATCGAAATACCTGTGTGTGCCCACCTAGGTTTAACTCCGCAATCTGTTCACCGTTTTGGTGGCTACAAAGTGCAGGGGAAAAACCCGGCAGAACACGATGAGATACTAACTCAAGCCAAAGCTGTAGAACAAGCCGGAGCCTTTATGCTGGTGTTGGAAGGCATCCCGGAAGAACTTGGCAAGCTAATTAGCGAAGCGTTAACTATCCCCACTATCGGCATTGGAGCCGGTAGGTTTACAGATGGTCAAGTGCTGGTGTATCACGATTTGCTCGGCTACTCCAATATGCAGGCTAAGTTTGTGAAACAATATGCACAGCTAAACACCACGATTACTACAGCTATTAATGAATATAGTGCCGAAGTACGCAACGGCAGCTTTCCTACCGAAAAGCACATCTACTACCCCATTAGCAATAAAGAATAAGGATATAATCCATGACAAAGAAATCTACTTTTGCCGAAAACATGAGCCCCGATGAGAAGTTCACCGCCGTTGCCAACTTGAAAGACCAGTTGGAAGATAATTTTATTAGCTTAGGACAGCTACTATCAGAGATTAAACGTTCCAAACTCTTTTTATTTAAGGGTTATGATAAGTTCAAGGACTTTGTGGAAGCTGAGTATCAGCTCTCTTCTAGCCTCGCAGGACGCTTGGTTTCTACCTTTGATTTGTTCATTGAAGAAATGGATATAGACGAAACCGAAATAAAAGAAATCGGTTTCGACCGCTTGCAAATGATACGCCCTATGATGCAGAAAGCCGATTGGCAGTTGCGTGATGAATGGGTTCATAAAGCGGAAGAAATGCCGACTAAAGAACTCCGCGACCACATTAAAGAGCTTAAGAAACAAGAGAAAGAAACAGATTTAGACCTTAAAGACGTCTATGTCGATCAATATATGGAGAAGATGGTTTCATGGTTTAATTGTTCCCGTAAAGAGCTTAATTTTAAGCTCGCCTTGTATTTTCAGGATGCCGACCTTGATGAGATAAAAAAGGTCGTGAAAGAGCGTCAACGCATCTTTGAGCAAACAACCCAAACAGACAAGGAGTAAGATAAGCTATGAAACAAATGCGTATTCTGTGGGTGGACGATGAAATCGATCTGCTTAAGCCCTTTGTCCTCTTCTTAGAGGAAAGAAATTACTATGTGGATACTTGTAACAACGGTGCCGATGCTATCGAAAAAGTGTTGGCGAGTAAATATGACCTTGTGATTCTGGATGAGATGATGCCTGGCTTGGATGGCTTGGCAACCCTACAGGAAATAAAACAAATCAACAGTTCCATACCCATTGTGATGGTAACCAAAAGCGAAGAAGAAGGCTTGATGGACAAAGCCATCGCCTCTCAGATTTCGGACTACCTGATAAAGCCCATCAATCCTAACCAAATTATCATGGCAATAAAGAAGATATTCCAAGCCGATGAGATTCGCGCCAATCAGATTGGGCAACAATACACCCGCTATATGGCTCAGCTTAACCAAAAGCTCTTCGCCTCTCCAGACTGGAAGGAATGGGGACAAATATACCGCGATATGGCATATTGGGAAATACAAATCGATGAAGTTAACGACGAAGGACTCCGCCAAACTCACTTTCTGGAAAAGCGTAACTGCAACACAGAGTTTACGAACTTCGTGGAACGTAACTACCGGAACTGGCTGCAAAGCGATGACCGTCCCAACCTCAGCTTTGATCTAATCTCTCAGTATGTAGCCCCGCACTTTGAAGAAAAGGTGCCGATATACTTCATTATAATTGATTGCATGCGTCTGGATCAGTATCTTGCCATTCAGCCTTACATCCAAGAACTGTTCGATGAAGAGCTGGATTTATACTATTCTATTTTGCCCACGGCAACCCCCTTCAGCCGTAATTCCATCTTTAGCGGTCTGCTGCCCATCGATATTGCCAAGCGTTTCCCTGAATACTGGGTAACCTCGTCTGAAATGGATAATAGCCGCAACCGTAATGAGCATCAGCTTTTAGACGAGCATATCACCGAGCTTGGCTACAAATTGGAACCCAGCAGTAAGTATGTAAAAATCTTCAATATGGAAGAGGGTAACTTTGTGCTACGCAAGATTGAGACCTGGAACAAGGATAACTTGGTAGTACTTGTTTATAACTTCCTGGATTTGCTTGCTCATCACCGTAGCCGCGACCAGATACTACAGGAAACTATTCCTCATGAAGAGGGCTTACGTGCTTTTACCAAGCATTGGTTCTTGCATTCCTCGCTGTACGAAGCCCTTAAACTGATTAGCAAACAGGATGCGATTGTGATTATCTCCACCGACCACGGCTCTATAAAAGTGAACCGTGCCACACAAGTTATCGGCGATAGGGATACATCCACAACCGTGCGCTATAAAGAAGGTAAAAACCTTTCAGTGAACGATCGCCATGCTATGTTTGTGAAGAAACCTTCCGAATTTGGATTGCCTACCAAGAGTATTGTAGATAACTTCATCTTTGCCAAGGATGATTATTATTTCGTGTATCCCAATTCCTACCATCAGTATCAGCGGCAGTTCAATGGCACCTTCCAGCATGGTGGGGTGTCTATGGAAGAGATGATTTTACCTGTTGTAACCTGCAGAAGTAAACGGCAAAAATAAAGCTTGGCAAAGCTATAACTTGCCTTAATATATCATTAGGACTGACAAACACACAGATAATCGTCCCAAGAGAAGCTCGATACCCCCCCTTAAGGTTATTGATCGGCTTTTGGGACTTTTTTACATATAGTAAGAGGTTAACATGAAGCATATTGAACTGGAAAGCGAACAGGATACCATTGATCTTGCAGCATACATCACTCCTCTGCTAAAACCGGGGCACGTCGTGCTTTTAGATGGCGACCTGGGCAGCGGAAAGACCTTCTTTGCCAAGCAGGTGGGACACTTTTTGGGGGTGCAAGAACAGATAGACAGCCCCTCATTTGTGCTACTTAAAGAGTATAATTGCGGGAAATACCCACTCTATCACCTTGATTTGTATCGTTTGAAAAGCGAGGGTGAGCTGCTGGATTTGGGCATTTTCGACATGCTGGAAAGCGGTATCACGCTTATTGAGTGGCCTTCTCTTGCGGAGAAACTGCTGCCCTACTATACACTTAAGCTGGTCTTTCATTTCGATGGCAAGAAACGCAGCGTGGATGTGATTCCCGATTGCGAACACGAAACTTACTTCACAGATTAACTCATAAAAGGAGGAACAATGCCTACATATCTTTGGTGGACAATTGGTTTGGTACTAATCATCAGTTCGGATTGGTTGATTTCTGGTAAGGACAAAACTGTTTCCAAAACTTGGGGGATAGCAGGGCTTTCATTTATTATTGGTCTTAGCATTTTGGGCGTGTTTCTGGTGCAGAGCCGGCAGAGCGAAACCAGCATGAGAGTAGTCGGCTATGCCAGCAAACTCTTCGAGTCCGATTTGGTTAAATGGAATCTCACCGTGCAACGAAACTCGTCTCCCGATGCCCTAAAGGAAGGATATACACGCATGAGCGGAGATGTCAATGCTTTCAAGGAATACCTAATACAGAAAGGCATTCCAGAAAAGGATATCAACATTCAACCCATCACCAGCTTTCCCCAGAACGATAACTATGGCAATCTCACTTCATACAACCTAAACCAAAGTGTCTTCATCCTTTCTTCAGACCTAAAGAAGATAGAGGAGCTGGCTCTAAACCCCGAGTTTTTTGCCAACCGAGGGCTGCTACTACAGAATTCAAATCTTGCCTACCTCTATACCAAACTGCCGGAGTTAAAACAACAACTTCTTTCTGAAGCCACTTCTGATGCAGTTGCTCGTGCAAAGGAAATCTCCCTAAGTGCCAAAACAAAGCTGGGAAAAATGAGGGAAGCAAGAGCAGGAGTGTTTCAGATTACTGAGCCATATTCCACCGATGTATCTGATTACGGCTATTACAATACCAGCACTCGCAACAAGAGTATATCGGTAACTTTAACGGCGGTATTCAAACTTAAGTAGCTTTATTTCCACAATGCTGTTGCTTGTGTTCAACAATACTCTTGACAGTATCCCGCAGTTTTGCTAGCTTTGCCATACCAATTAATGATGAGGAGTAACTAATGAAGCCAGTCGTGCGCGTCATCTTTTTGAGTGCTGTAATTATGATTGCCTTGTTGAGCTGTGCCAAGCGGGAAAAGCCAGTGCTTAGAGTAGGCACAGGTGCCGAATACCCGCCATATGCTTATCTGAATGACAATCAGCTTACTGGGATCGAGATTGATATTGCCAAGAAAATAGCTGAGAAGATGAAAGTAGGCATAGAGTTTTACCCCATGAGTTTTGATTCGTTATTTTCATCCCTTGCTTCCAACAAGATAGATATGGCAATCTCGTCTATCACCATTACCTCCGAGAGAAAGCAACGCTTTGATTTTTCACTCCCCTATGCCGTTACCAATCAAGTGCTGATTGCCAAAGAAGATTCTTCCATAAAAATAGACAAATTTGAGGACTTAGGCAAATACACAATCGGTTCTTTGGCGGCAACCACCGGATATGAATATCTGGTTGAAAACCTTGTAGATAGAGACCTTATGCCCAAAACTAATCTAAAACAATACCCCACAACCTTAGAATCTTTAAGTGAGCTACTAAAAGGGAATCTAGATTTTGTGAGTATCGATAATAGCGCTGCCGAAGGTTATGTAAAGCTTAAACCCATAAAAATAGTTTACACTATCCAGACTAACGAACAATACGGTATCCTCATGCAAAAAGGGAAAGGCATTAACGACACGATAAACAAAAGCCTAAAAGAACTTATTGACAGTGGCGAAGTGAAAAGTATTATCCAAAGCTACACAAAATGATTAAAGTGATGAAGGGGAACTAGAGCATACTAAGCCCTCTATTTTCCTCTTTTACTCATTGTGAAAATCCTTCTGTATTCTCTTTTTTTATTCGGCTTTGTTCTGCTTTGAAAAAGGAAAATCCCCGTTACCAGCATTACGCAGATAACGGGGATTTATCTATCTATTATTCAGCTTAGTCCTGTTTCATCTCCAAGGCACCGGCAAAGCATAACTGCACGCATAGCGAACAGCCTACGCATTTATCGGTATCAATCTTGGGATAGCCTTCGTCATCTAAAGTAATAGCCAGATAGGGGCAGCGGGTACAGTTACCACACTGCACGCAAAGCTCACGAATCAGCGAAGAGCTTTTACTCTTTTTAGGCAAATCCATGAAGTCTGTTACAGGATTGGGCTGTGCATAGCCGATAAGCTCAGTTACGCTCTTCAAGCCCTTGGCTTCCAAGAGGTGGGATAAGCCCAGCTTAAGCTCGTCTATAATGCCGTAACCATACTTTTCCACTATAGTGCAGAATTGCACATTACCTGCACCCAAAGCCAGGAAGTTGGCGGCATCCATATAGCTCATTGCGCCGCCATTACCGGAAACAAACACACCCATCTTGCCCGCTCTTGCCAGGCTTAAGTAGCTTATTGGGAGTGCGCCTTCGCCGCTCATACCCACGATTATAGCTTCGTCCCAGCCTTCCTCTCTTTCTCTAAAGCCCAGAGTAGGGAATGTATTTGCCAGGGTTACGCCAGCTTTCTTGCCAGGATAGCGGTCTAAAACCTCTTTCACGGCAGCTATAATGGGATAAATCGCAGTTACAGCACCAGTAAGCTTGAACAGTTTGGGGATATCGGGATTGCTGATTTGCATCACCCAGTCGATAATCTTGGCGGTCAACACCGGGTCTTGAGCAACTATATCACCATGTGTACCGTCGCCACCTTGCGGGCAGGAGAGGCTGTATTCGATGCCCATTGCGCCGGCATTTTCCAGCTTGCGGGTATTGGCTTGCCAACCGGCTTTATCGCTCTCGTCATCACCGGTAACAGGCCCGCCCGTGGAAGCCATGGTGAGTTTAGCGGGGTATTCCTTAATCAGCCGTCCAATCTCTTCGCAGACACGGTCTATGGGGTGATCGGACACGTTATCACAATTGGCAAAGGTCTTGTTTTTATCGCCCCAAGTGAACATATATTCGCCGGGAATATGGATATCAAGGTTGTCGAAAGAAGTCTTCATGATTCCGCCAGCCCAGCCGGCTTCGTAGGCGAGTTTCATCTGCTCATAGCCATCTGTGGGAGGTGCAGCGGAAAGAATAAAGGGGGAATCTATGGTGCGCCCAAAGAAATCTGTTGTTAAAGGCACAGGATGTTTCTTCCAGCCAAGCACGGGATAGCAACTCTTTACAGCCTTTTCGGGAGTGGTAAAATCTATCTTGCGCAGCTCTGCATCCACTTGCATAGCAGTATTCTTGCCAGATGCAACCGCTTCCACAACTGTTGTGGGTCCATTTGCCATATCACCGCAATGATAAACACCAGTGGCAGCTTCACGGAAAGGTGGACGGTTGCCAACGGCAATAATAACCGTATCAAAGGGACGGAAAAGCTCGGTGCTGCCTGCTTCATCTTTAATCTTGGAGGGGTGGAAACTTTCGCCTTTCGGTAAGGATACAGGTTTCGTCTTGATGCCAATTATCTTGTGTCCTTCATTTACAATCTCAGATATGCGAGTGCGGTGCGTAAAAGCAACTCCCGCTTCGATTAAGGTTTCTTTTTCGTGATTGGACAAAGGCATTTCGGAAAAAGCTTCCAGCGTAATCAGCTCCACATGTGCAGCATTTCCGCGGGCAGCAAGCAAAGCCTGGTCGGCAGCAATGGCACCGCCCACAAGGGCTATGCGCTTGCCTTCAAACAGGTAGCAGCCGGGGTTCTTTAACACATCAAAGCCATAGATGGCAGTTTCATCACCGGGAATATTTAACCTAATAGGCTGATTCAAACCACCTGCCACGATAACCGCTGCAAAGCCCTCTTTTAACAAAGAGGCTGGTTCGACGATTTCTTGCTTGGTAACGTTAATGTTAAAGGTTTCAGTAAGGTAAAACAGGTCACTAAGCAAAACTCCAGCTTCCATGCGCTCTGCTGGGATGAGATTCACTTGTCCGCCCAGAGGTTCGGTATCAAAGATTTGAGTTTCGTAACCAAACTGCACAAGGCTAACCGCTGCACCAATACCGGCAGGACCCGCACCCACCACGGCAATCCTCTTACCATTTGGGGCAGGAGGGGTGAATTCCGGCACTTCACCCAGTTCACGTGCTTTGCGCACTATCGCAGCTTGCACGGCAGGAATCAGGATGGGGCTATCAAACTTCTCTCTGGAACAAGCCTGAACACAATGATAATCTGGGCATACGTTGCCGCAAATGCCGCCTAAAGGGTTGCTAGCGAGGATGATGCCCGCAGCACGTTTGAAATCGGAAGGTCTTCCACCCGCAGCAGCCATCATGAAATCGGCTGGAGAGCAGTCACAGGGACAGGCGGTTTTACAGGGTTTGTTCTCGCAGTATTCGCAGCGGCGAATCTCACTCATCAGTTGAGCATCGGTTAGTATCATTATGTTCTCCCATATTAAGGTTTTTTAGCTTTTGACTATAATGGGGGCAGGTTTTTTAAGCCTCCCCCATTATCTATAGAATTATATCAGTGGTTTTTTAATCTACTATGTGACCCTTGCCTACGCCGCGGACTTTGCAGCCCAAGCCTTTGTAGGTGTTTATGGTGGCGTCGCTAAGGAGGTTTGAGCAGTCAATGATGAGAGGCTTCGTTTTGCACATGGCAAGCACGTCTTTGGGTTCAAGCTTCTTATATTGGCTGTGTCCCACGGCAAAGATTACTACGTCTGCATCAGGCAGAACTTCGTTCAGGTCGTTTTGCACATGAATCTCTTCCAGTTCAGGCCAAGCTTCCACGTATGGGTCGTGCGCTTTTACCAAAGCAAGGTCTTTACGCAGGAACTCCACTAAAGTCTTGGATGGAGAGTGCCGTGTATCGCCCACATCTTCCAGATAGGAAACACCCAGAACGGCAATCTTAAGGTTCTGCAAGCTCTTGTTTTCCTTCTTGATAAGCTCTATAGTGTGCAGAGGCATAGTGTCGTTCACATTTACGGCACGGATGGCAAAATCCAGAGTTCCCTCTACACCAAACAGCGCACTCATAGCCCAATTTGCCAGCACGGGGTCTTTTGTTAAGCAATAGCCGCCCACACCCAAAGAAGGACGCAGCAGGTTGTCATGTGTGCCCACACGTTTACGTATGGCATCGCGCACCTTAAAGATATCCACACCAATCTGTTCGGCAAACTTTGCCCATTCCAGAGTTAAGGCAATGTTCACAGCACGATAGCTGTTTTCCATAGTCTTAGAAAGCTCACTGGCATTGGTGCTATCAAGCTGAGTAAGCGGGAATTCCTTAACGTTTAGCACGTTGGTTAAAAACTCGCGACAAAGCTCTATGCTTTTGGCGTTTACACCGGAGAATACTCTCCAGAAATCGCGAATGGATTCCACGTATCTTGCACCCGGCATCACACGTTCGTATGAATGGGCAACAAGGGGCGGATTGGCTTTAATATCAATACCACGTTTGGTAAATTCTTCTTCAAGGATAGGCTTCACAACCTTTTCGCAGGTTCCGGGGGGAACGGTTGTTTCCACTAGCACCATGCAATGTGGTTGGATATATTGACCTAAGAGACGAATCCCTTCACGGAAGGCAGAGATGTCGCAATAGCCCTTTTCGGCTTCGCCAAAGGCAGGCTTGGTGGCATCAAGCTGAATATCCACCACCACTATATCTACAAGAGCGTAAACGCTATCGTCGCAAGTGGCACGGAAGTTCTTTTTTTCCACCACAGTGCGGTGGAATATCAAGGGTACTTCGGCATCGGAAGAACTCACCGGCGGTACTCCGGAATTGATTACCGGAACCTTCCAATAGGAACGTTTCGAGGCTCTTTGATGTCCATGAACATAATAAATTGGTTTACCGTTCTCGTCTGTGGCATCTGCCACCACGGAAGCCATCACGCAACCCACAAAGCCTAAGCCCTGGACTGCTACAATCTTGCGACCCATAGCACGTTGCTCTTTGGTAATCTGCTTAAGTACAAGCTTTTCTTGTTCAGCTTCTGCATCGGTTGGCATCGTATATTCTTTGCCATCGGGAGCAATTGAAACTCTTAACATATTTCCTGTTTCTCCTTAGATATTTGAGTATTCGTAAGTGTTTAAGCATTTTCCAAGCAGCTATACTGTCAAGACTTTTTTCCCTTAGCCTGCCATTGCCGTATGGGAGACTGTTCATAATACGATGTATCAAGTATCCGCCGACAACCCCTTTGCGCACTTTCGACAACCCATTTGGAAATCTCCCCATGATTCTGCTTACTTTTTCCAAACCCCTTGTCGAATCGACACCAGCTTTGACTATTGAAGTGTGAGTAGTTG
>JAQUJJ010000297.1 GCA_028681035.1 Candidatus Cloacimonadota bacterium | reverse complement strand
TGTATCCGGTTCATCAAGGAACTCATCCCGGATGAATTCAATCAATTTCTCTTCCATATTTATACCTCGTTTATTGGCTTATTTTCAATAATTCTTCTTTGCTTTTACCCAGGATATCATGCTTTTTACCGATCTTGATAAAAGCAGCCAGGGCCCGTTCAAGATGCTCCATATCGTGGGCAGCAGAGAGTTGGGTACGGATTCTGGCCTGCCCTTGTGCTACTACTGGGAAAAAGAATCCTACTGCAAACACACCTTCCTGATATAGGTCTGTGGAAAAAGCCTGAGCCAGTTTGGCATCATAAAACATGATTGGCACGATTGGGGAATCACCTTCTACCAGGATAAATCCGGCTTCAGATAGTGCCTTGCGCCACCATTTCGTATTGCTTTCCAGTTTATCCCGGCGTTCGGTGCTGGCTTCCAGGATGTCCAGAACCTTCATGGTGGCCATGGTAATAGTGGGAGCCAGCGTATTGGAAAAAAGATATGGCCTGGCCCGCTGTCTGAGTAAATCTATCAGCTCTTTGCGTCCTGAGATACAGCCACCGGAGGCTCCACCTAATGCTTTACCAAAAGTAGTACTAATGAGATCTATCTTGCCTATGGCTCCACAAAGCTCATGCACACCTCTGCCACTTTTCCCGATAAAGCCGGTAGCGTGGGAATCATCGACAAAGACCATGGCATCAAATTCTTCTGCCAATTGCACGATTTCATCGAGCTTGGCAATATCTCCATCCATCGAGAACACACCATCCGTAATGATGATCTTACGAGGACGATCCTGATAGATCTCCAGTTTCTTTCTCAGATGCTTCATATCGCTATGCTTGTAGGTATCGTGCTGCGCCTTGGCCAAACGCATACCGTCTATTATGGATGCATGAACCAGCCTATCTGAGATCATGATGTCATCTGCATCCAATAGAGCTTCAAAAACAGCAGCATTGGCATCGAAACACGAGCTGAACAGAATGGTATCCTCTGTGCCCAGAAAAGCGCTAAGCCGTGCTTCAAGTTCCTTGTGGATATCCTGTGTACCACAAATAAAGCGGACTGAGGAGAGCCCATAACCTCTGTGCTCCAGAGCTTCATGAGCAGCCTTAATTACTTCAGGGTGGCTGGAAAGCCCCAGATAGTTATTTGAGCACATATTGATGAGCTGTTTCTGCTTGCTTCCGGCAGGGAATTCAACCCTAACCTCTGCTCCTTGTGGGTCACAGATAATACGCTCATTCTTATACAATCCTTTTTCTTCAATGTCTTGAAGGATAGCTTGATAAGATAAACGGATTTGATCTGAATAGGACATGAATCACCTCACTTGGGTTTTGGGCTTAAGCTGTTGAAAATAATCGGTCAAAAGGGATCCCCGAAATCTATCCTAAAAATATAAATAGGCTTCATCTCAGCTAAGATCGAACTCCAGCTTGTCCGCATGCACTGAGATCAATGAGCCGATTGGAAGTTCTTCTGGCACCCGGATCCTGAGATAGTGATCACTCAGGCTTTCGCTGCTGCCGTTTTCGGAGAGTTCCACCACGCCTCTAATCAGTGAGTTTTGCTGCTTTAAGAGGCGGGCATATTCCTCCTTTTTGGCCAGCGACAGGGCGGTAAGTTGCCCGGCTCTTAGGGTCTTCACTTTTCCATTTACTTGATTCGGCATAGTGTTGGCAGGGGTGCCTTTGCGCTTTGAGAAGGAAAAGACGTGCAGATAGCAGATGGGCAGCGAGCTGAGGAAATCAAGGGTTTGCTCAAATAGGGCATCTGTTTCTCCGGGGAAACCGCAGATCACATCAAAGCCGATGGCGGCATCCGGGAATAAAGACAGGATCTCAGCAACCATATCGCGAACCAGAGCGGCACTGTATTTGCGGCCCATGGCCTCAAGGATGGTATCAGAGCCGCTTTGCAGAGCGATGTGGAAGTGGGGGCAGAGTTTATCTACCTGGCTGAGTTCATGGATTAGTTTTGAGCTGAGGAGTTGCGGTTCAATGGAGGAGATGCGGATGAGTTCGAGCTTTGGGATTTTGGACAGGGCTTGGACTACGGAGGCGAGGTTTTTGGTTTCGCTTTTCGCAGGAACGGCGTCCTGCGCTACAGAGGAGTAGAGGCCGATATTTACTCCGCCCAGGACGATCTCTTTGTAGCCTTGTTCGGCAAAGATGGTGGCTTGCGAGATCACGTCTTCGAAGCGGGCGGAGCGGCTATGTCCGCGGCCATAGGGCACTGCACAATAGGAACAGTAAAAGTCACAACCATCCTGAATCTTCTGGAAGGCGCGGGTGTGGGTCAGCATCGAGCTCAGTGGCCGGTAGGCAAAGTCTTTGGCCTGCATGATATCTGTGAAGCAGTAGTCGTCACCGCCTACTATCTCAGCAATATTCAGTTTGGCCTGATTGTCTATGATATAGTCAATATCGCCCATTTCGGAAATTTCGTCCGCGGATCTTTGAGCAAAACAGCCGGTAACTATGATCTTGACTTTGGGATTGAGCTCTTTCTTCTTCAAAGCTTTACGGATGAGATTGCGGCTTTTGTGATCGCTGCGGTTCGTCACCGTGCAGGTATTGATGATATAGATATCCGCATCCTCAGCAAAGTCAACGACTTCACAATCCCCAAAGCTTTCTATGATGGCTGCGGATTCATAGCTATTTACCTTGCAGCCCAGTGTGGAGATGGCGACTTTATAGTCTTTGCAGTTCATCTAAGATAGCCGGAGCGTAAATTTCGTGTTCAATGGCCAGCACTCTGCCAGCAATCTCTTGGGGACAAGTGCAGTCTGAGATATCCACAGCTTTTTGGGCCAGGATTTCACCATGATCATAGATGGGATCCACACGGTGGATGGTGGCACCGGAGAGCCTCTCCCCCGCTGTGAATACAGCTTCATGCACCTTCAGGCCATACATCCCCCGACCGCCATATTTGGGCAAAAGCGCAGGATGGATATTGAGCACCGGGATCTTCAGAGCAGCCAGACAATCCGGGCTCAGCAGCTTCATAAAGCCGCATAAGGCAATGAGCTGGGCATCTTCGCTTTGCGCCAGCGCGATGAGCTTCTCCTCAAAGGCACAAATATCGCCAGCCGGAATGATCCGGGTGGGAATGCCAAGCTCCTGACAGCTTGCACAGGCCGGGGATTTGGCAGAGGTAAAGACTGCCGCAGCAATCTCCACCGGCAAATCTCGCTCAGCAAAATAGCGGTAAATCGCCAGCAGGTTTGACCCCCGCGATTTACCGCTGCTTAGCGTGATTATTCGCTGAATTTTAGGTGGAGATCCTGCCACTGTTTCTCATCTACCTCAGAGGGCGCCTGATTCATCAGA
>JAQUJJ010000296.1 GCA_028681035.1 Candidatus Cloacimonadota bacterium | reverse complement strand
AGCCATTGCCAAATAATAATATCCATTGCCCCAACTAATAATAGGGAGAACGCTTTTGTGTCAATTGCTCTTATTCTTCCGCTTTCAACTGCGGTGTTAGCTATTTCTTCCACAAAGTCCAAATAGCGTTGCAGAGGATTGTAGCCGGGATTGCGATTGGCAAAGCTCTCGCTCTGGCGAACTTCCACAGTGATAAATCTGGCGATATATGGTTTCTCATTTACAAGGGTAATATGTTGCATGAAAAATGCGTAGAGCCTGTCCATGGGATCTGAGATATTAGCAGTTTTTTTGATGATGGTTTCAAGCTCGTTACTGATAACCTCGTCCATACAGCACTGCAATAAGTCTTCCTTGCTCTCAAAATGGACATAAACAGTCCCCATGGCGACTCTGGCTTTTTTAGCTACATCCGCAATAGTAGCAGAATTAGAGCCTTTCTGAGCAAAAACTACTATGGCTGAATTAAGTATCTTATCTCTTTTATTCTGGCGTACTGCTTTTCGGGAAGGTTTATCGATGCTGTTCATCATTTCCTCTCAAATACTATGTGTTGATGTGCACAAGGGTCTTAATTGCCAAATCTTTGTCAATCCTTTTATTTACCCGAAGTGATTTCATTTGACACAAAAGAGCTATTCATTTTTAAAGAGTTTCTTTAACAATGAGGTGGTTATGGGAAATAAAAGAATATTGCTATGCGTTACAGGTGGAATCGCTGCTTACAAAGCTATAGATTTGGCAAGCCAATTGTGTAAATCTGGATATGATGTGAAATGTGTGTTTACAGAAAATGCTTTGCGTTTTGTGCAAGCCGCCAGTTTTGCAGCTATTACCCATAACTCCACTCACCAAAGCTTGTTCGACGATTCTGATCCAATCGTACATATTAGCCTCGCGGATTGGGCAGACATGGTGGTAATTGCACCGGCAACCGCAAATGTTATTGCAAAAGCCGCACACGGAATTGCCGATGATTTACTCTCAACCATGTTGGTAGCTCACACAAAACCGATGCTCATTGTCCCAGCCATGAATGTTCACATGTTCTTGTCTGCGTCCACTCAACATAATCTCCAGATTCTAAAGGAACGTAAGCACCATATCCTTCAGCCCAGTACAGGTATGCTGGCATGCGGTTACTCCGGGCAGGGTAAATACCCCCCTAATGAAGAGATTATTGCTGCTATTGCGACTTACTTAGACTATGGTGAAGATTTGGCAGGTAAAAAAGTACTTGTTACAGCCGGCTCTACTATTGAAGCTATCGACCCCATGCGTTTCCTTAGCAACAGGTCTTCAGGCAAAATGGGCTTAGCTCTTGCACGTGCTCTTGCTTTACGGGGAGCAGAGGTTCATCTTATTCATGGGCATATTGAAACATTGCCACCCCATTATCTTGCAGAGCTTGTACATACCGAAAGCGCAGATGAGATGTATGCAGCAGTGATGAGCAGATTTGCCAAAATGGATTGGATTATTAAGTGTGCTGCTGTTGCAGATTACAAGCCAGAAAGCAGCTCAAGCACTAAGCTGCCTAAATCGGAATCCCATCCCTTAATTCTTGTAGCTACGCCAGATATATTGCTTGAACTCGGAACAAAGAAATTGCCACACCAAAAGTTAATAGGTTTTGCGGCTCAGACCGATGACTTGATTAGCAAAGGCTTAGAGAAGTATAATCGAAAACATCTGGACATGATTTGTATAAACAACATTGCCGTGGCTGGATCTGATAATAGCGAGATTACGGTTCTCGGCAAACTGCCCGAAATCCCCAGGCTATCCAAGAACACCGAACTGAATACTACCACCATGAAAGGCAGTAAGCTTGCCCTTGCTAATAAGATTATAGATTTGGTTAAGTCTTTATGAAACTGATTTTGATAAGCGGAGCCAACGGGCAGGTAGGTAGCTATTTGGCAAATGCCTATAGAGCAGAAGGCTATAAGCTGGCACTGCTATACCATAACAGATTTGAGAGGCTAAAGCAATTCGAATCTGACCAGAACTGCTTTCTGCAAGCAGTGGATTTATCGGATTTTGCCAGCACACAAAAAGCTATTGAAAATGTTACCGAATTCTTTAAACAAACCGCCGACGCTTTAATACACTGTGCTGCCTTGCGAAGCTATGATGCCAAAGCTTTAGCTTACACCAATCCGCAGACTTTTACAGAAGTAATCTCTACTAATATCTTAGGTGCTTACCATATTGTTAGAGCTTTGTTGCCACAGATGCTAGAGAAACGTTACGGACGGATAGTCTTATTCGGTAGCGATGTAAGCCGCAAAGGGCTTAAACAAGGCAGTGCTTATGCGGCAGCTAAAGCGGCAATCGTTAGCCTGGCACAAAGCGTGGCATTGGAAACTATTGGCACGAATGTGCTTATCAACGCCATCTCGCCCGCACCTGTGGAAACAAATTTAGAAGAGGATTTCCAGGGAGAGTATCTGGAGTTTAGACGTAATTACTTTGCTAACTTCCTGAATAGTAATCCGGGGCTAAAGTTAATTAGTAAAGCCGAGATTAAGATTGTTGTGGATTTACTAATCAACCCTGAGATTCAAACTATAAGTGGACAAGAACTATTTATGACTGGAGGATTAAATTGAACTTTAAACGAATTATACTGGCAGTTGTTTTACTGCTACTAGCTACAAGCATGTTTGCTGCGCCATTCATGGATGGGGAAAAACTTACTTTCGATGTGAAATACGGGATTATCAATGCGGCTGAAGCAACTTTGGAAGCCAGAACATCATTGTATCAAGGCAATCCAGTATGGCATATTTCCACTAACGCTAGCACTCATAAGTTCTTTGATAGGATTTTCAAAGTGCGTGACAGAGTGGAATCTTGGTGGGACAAGGATACATTATTACCTTACAAATTCTCTAAAAACTTACAAGAAGGTAACTATAGACAGCACCGCGTCCACATCTACAATCATAAGACACTAAAAAGCACTTACCAAAAATGGAACTATAAAAACAGTAACTTCGATAACACTGTGATGGATATTTCTCCCGATACTCAAGATATCCTTAGTGCTTTTTATTCTGTGCGCTTTACTCGTTTAGCGGTTGGCAAATCCGTGTTTATAAATATAACTGCTGATGGAAGAGAAATGAGAACGGAGGTGGTAGTTCATAAGCGAGAAAAAGTTAAGACTATCTTCGGTACAGTTAACTGTCTAATGATAGAGCCTTTGCTGCGCAGCGAAGCTGTGTTTAAACAAAGCGGCAGAATCCTAATCTGGGTTACCGATGACGAATACAAGATTCCCGTTAAACTAGAGAGTAAAATCACTATCGGTAGTTTTGTGGCATACCTGAAAA
>JAQUJJ010000295.1 GCA_028681035.1 Candidatus Cloacimonadota bacterium | reverse complement strand
TTGATAATCTCAAAATATCACTAAAGAAAAGCATTTTACGTTACGATGGGCGTACTTGGGATCCCATAGAACTGGCAACAATGCTTGAGGGCTTTTTCCATGCATGATCTTGATACGCACAAAGAAAACACCTGGTGTAGTGGCTGCGGCAATTTTGGCATACTAACTGCCGTTAAAAAAGCCATCATCACGCTCAATTCTAATGGCACTTCTCTGGCTGACATTGTAATGACTTCTGGCATTGGCTGTCATGGAAAAATATTCGATTATCTGGCTATCAGCGGAATATACGGACTTCATGGCAGAGGAATAGCTACAGCAACGGGAGTAAAACTTGCCAACCCCAAGCTGCATTTAATCAGCTTCGGTGGAGATGGGGATAGCCTGGGCGAAGGATTGGAACATACCCTTTTTGCTGCCAAAAGAAACATGGACATCACCTTTATCTTGCATAACAATGGCAACTACGGGCTTACTACAGGTCAATTTTCACCCCTAAGCTATCAAGGCTTCAAAGGCTTATCAACTCCCCACGGTAGTATAGAGAGACCTTTTAGACCTATCCCGCTTCTAATGGAAGCTGGAGCTAGCTTTGTGGCACGTGGTTATAGTGCCAAAATAGACCATCTTTCTGATATTATTATTCAAGCCGTTCAACACAAGGGCTTTTCTTTTATTGAAGTGATGCAACCCTGTGTAAGCTATAACAATACGTATGCAGAGTTAAACCAGAAAGTTAAGCTGCTTGAAGCTATTCCAGAAAGCATTCCCCAAGCTATTGATTTAGCCACAGATGAAGATAGTGTATTTCTTGGTGTGTTCCATCAACAGATGAGTCCTGTGTATCACGAGCAACTTTTTGGCGATATTTCCCCTTTGCAAGAGAGGCTTAACCCAGAGCAACGCATGAATCTTATCAAAATGTGACCCTATGAAAGCAAAGCTAAAGTTATTTCCCCTTAGCCTCAGGGAAGTAATCCAATCAATCTCCTTGTTAAGTGCAGCAGCCTTTCTGATATTTATTATCCTGGGCTACAAACAGGCGATCCATGCAATCTGCCCCTATGCTGCGGTATGTTTCGGATTAGGCAAAACAGGCTTTCTGTGGATGGTTGTGGGAGCTTTTTGGCTTACAGCGATTGCCAGCATCTTAATCCTTCTGCACAGCGCATTTTACGGAAGAGTATTTTGCGGCTATGTCTGCCCTTTAGGCACCTTCCAAGAGGCAATATTTACCTTACGCTCTACTAAATATCGTAGGCAACACAAGGTATCTTTCTTTTACGAGCAGCGTTTTGCCAGGCTCAAATACTTAATTATGCTTATCACTATGCTACTCTCCATCTTTGGCATAGGCTATATTTATATTCGTTTTTGCCCTATCTATGGTATCTCAATGCTTCCCAAGATTGCAATTCCTGGCTTCATCGTGTTTCTCCTTATCGCCATTGCCAGTTTCTTTCTAGAACGCTTTTGGTGCCGATATCTCTGCCCTTATGCAGCTTTATTAAACATCTTTCAATGGCTGGGAAACATGCTTGGCATTAAACGTAAAAAGATACGGCGCAACTTGGAACGTTGTATAGATTGTGGTATCTGCGTGCAGAATTGCCCCATGAATTTGAATATTACCGAATATGAGTATGTCCATTCTTTGGATTGTATCCATTGCAAGATCTGTGCAGATAAATGTCCTAAATCGGGAACTATTAGCATGATGAAGGATAACTAAATGAAACTGGCGTTACAGATTACCATCGCACTATGCCTTTTATTAATCCTGGGCATACAGATTTACCATGGATTCCAGCTAAAACAAAATGGCATTACACAAGTATGCCCGGTGGATGCAATTACTATGGTGAATGGTAAAGCTGTTATCGATGCAAAGAAATGTATTGGCTGCCGTAGGTGTGTTGATGGCATAGTCATTAGAAAATATGATATTCCCCCTGCAATTACTACTAATAATGACTCCCTGCAACCTGATACAACGCTTGCTAGCAGTTCCATTCCTCAAGCTGCTCTATATCCTAAGCAAACGCAGACTACTCAAATGAAAGCACCATCTTCAACACCGATTAGGACAACTCATTTTGTTGATCCTGCTAAGTGTATCGGCTGTGAATTGTGTGTACCCTACTGTCCCAGTAACGCTATCACGATGGTAGATGGTAAAGCTGTTATCGACAAGGACAAATGCACCAATAGCGATATCTGCGTGGTGGGGAACAAAGCCGATTTCGCAGGCTGCCCGGTTAACGCCATTACTGCCCCATAAGCATGGCATTTAACATCAGCCCCATCCACACCACTCTACTGTTCTTTTGGTTAACAGGTTAGCGAGTTAACAGGTTAGCAGGTTAGCGGGTTAGTGGGTTAGCAAGTTAACGGGTTAGGCTGCGCTAAATAGAGAGAGAGTTTGCTATAGTAAAATCTGCGTAATCTGCGCCCAAATCTGCGTAATCTGCGGGAAAGTAAAGTAAGTTAAGTCTGGAGTCGTTAAAGCCAACAATATTAACCATAAGTACGCATCTTCAGCGGCTTTTAAGGACTACAGCGGGAAGTGGCAGGATACTGACGGTGTAGTCCATTTGGCTGCCAAAGATACAGGTAAGGATAAAACTAACTTCAGCCAAATCGACTCCACACTTACTTAGTACCGCCTTCTCAACTATCAGCTTAGCGCAGATTAACTCTTAACTTTTAACTCTTAACCAAATCACAACCTCTATCAAACAAGCGCAGCCTAACCTGTTAACCCGCTAACCTGTTAACCCGCTAACCTGTTAACCCGCTAACCTGTTAACCCACTAACCTGTTAACCCGCTAACCCTAAACCAGCACTGGATTCAAGCGATAGAACCTTTCAATCCTGTTTTGGTAGCCCTTTCTTTCTATGCAGATAAGCCCCTGTCTTTCTATTAAGCTATCCACACCACGGCGAAATTCCTGTGCCGTCATGCGGGAGGCGGATAGCAGCCTGTGGTGAGGTATTTCGCTTAAACCATGCTTGCGGAGCATATCCACCAGTTTCTTTTCATGCTCCAGCTTCCCCGCCTCTGCCAAATCCTGAATAAAGGGCTTGGTATTCTCGAAATAGAAATCGCACAGATACATAGCTTGCTCTGCCGTAACTGTATCTATCTCTTTTTTCTTGAAGTAGTTGGCTACGCTGCTGTTCTCTTGAGCTTCGCGGATATCCTGCCAGTTTTTAAGTGCGAAGATAAGGATGCAAAAGCGGAAGAAATAGTTATCGTAGATTCTGGTTAGATACGATAACAGTGGATCGTTACCCTGAGCCGCATAATGGCGCATCATGTTACGATACCTTGTGTTACGC
>JAQUJJ010000294.1 GCA_028681035.1 Candidatus Cloacimonadota bacterium | reverse complement strand
TCAAACCAAAATAGCTTGTTATCGGCATTGCTGAGGTAATGCAGTTTATCCACCAAACGGGTCATGGCATCTTTGAAGGCGCCAATCACCTGATCTGGCTGCACCGCTCCCAGCAGAATCCTCTTGTATTCAATACCTCTGGAAGTGCGGGCAGCATGCAGGGCTACCGCATGCGGGGCAGAGCCAAAGAAGATGGTTCTCGCCAGTTTCTTACAGGCTTGCAATTGACCAAATCTGGCTTCATTCTTTTCAATCTGTGCAGTTTCGGAGCGTGAGCCATCTATGTCCCTCTCCAGGACAGGGTCCCAACCCTGGGGCAGATAGTAGATAACTTCATGGCGGACATCGGCATCGTATAGCGGCAGATTGCCTGGCGTGATCAAGGGGTCTTTATTGTCGTCTATCCAAAGCTTATGTATGATCTTCGCCATCAGTTTGAGCACACCGCGAGTCCTTTGGAAGTTGTCCAGGCTCGACCAGTCTTCATACAAACGGTCAAAGATTTCAGGATGGATGGGATATGCCTGTTTCAAACGCTCATAATAATGCGCTTCCTGGGTCTCATTGGGAAAGTCACTCGGGTTTGCAATATAAAAATCCGCATAGGCCCGGCAGGTCTCTTCCAGCGACTTTTGATCGGTGATATTGGCGAATAGCCTGCGGCGCACTATTTCGAACGCTTCTTCTGTAGCCACAGGTTTCCACAAGGCCTGAATGCGCCCAAAAGTATGCTCCAACGAACGCAGTACATTGATCCCAATCTGACCGCCGGCCTCTTTATCGGATTCTGGCAGTGAAGCCAACATAAGGGCACTTGGCACCGCCTTCAAGGCTTCCGTCAAAGCATGGATAAATGAGATATTGGAGTCATAGCTGCCTCCGGTATAGCTCTTATTCGGCTCAAATTGACGGATATAAGCCACCAATTCATCCACCAGAATCACACAGGGTGCATATTGTCTGAGCAAGGGGATCAGCACTTCCTTACCGGGTGAGGTGCCGCTGAGATCAGCTTGTTTTACTTGCTCATAGCCATTTGCTCCACCCAATTGCCAGGCAAGCTCTCCCCAAAGGGTATTAATGGTAATGCCACCTCTGATTCTCGGGCTTCCCGGAGAGAGCTGATTACCATCAATCACTGCCACTTTGGCCGGGGGCAAAGATGTGATCCCTGCTCTATCGATGATGGGTGGAATGCCCTGCAAATCAGACAAAGGCACCTCGCCCTTGGCAAGGTGATATACAGCCAGCATGGTATGCGTCTTTCCACCGCCAAAAGCGGTCTGCAATTGGATTACAGGATCGCCTCCCTTGCTGCTCAAACGCTGAATTACAGAATCAAAGAGTAAGCTCATGCCTTCTGTGATGAAGGTCCTCTGAAAGAACATCACCGGGTTTTGATACTCTTCGCTGGCATCTCCGGTATGTACCCGGGAAAGGTCTGCGGCAAATTCTGATTGTTTGAAAGTACCTTTTAATACATCCTGATGCGGTACTGCAATGTCTCGCCATGCTTTGATAGTCATGTTTTTATCCTCGTTCTTTCTCGTTAATTTGCCAATAGCCGGTTTTTCTTGAACCGATGCGGGTAATAACTTCAGCCTTCTTAAGGAACTGAATATTTCGCATTACTGTGGCTCTGTTTATAGCTAAGGTATCTGCCAGTGTATCGTAAGATACAAAGGGATCGTTTACTATGTTATCAATGATCTGTTGCTGAGTATCTGTCAGTTTTACAGGGTCTTTTGCAGAGTCTTTTACAAGTGCATTTATAGTCTCATTTATAGTTTCACCTACAGTTGCAATCGTATTTTCATCCTTATATATTGTGTTCCTCAGGCATTCTTCATCAGCGCTAAACTCCGGTTCTTTCCAGGTGATAGCTTTCACCTGCGGAATTACCTTGATACACTTGAATTGTCGTTCGCTTATTGTTTGCAGAGTTACTATATTCGTAAATTTATTCATATCAATGCTTTTGATCTGGCCAGCACAGAGCTCGGAAGCTACTCTGAAGTCAATTTGTTCAGACTTAGTTTCCATCAAAGCTCTACTCCTTAAAACTCGGCTTCGGTTTGTTCATCTTGGGCTTCACTCTTCACCGCCTGCTTTTCGATGGAGAGCCAGGCTGTCACGATATCGTTATAGGGGCGAGCATCTTCTGCCCAGCCCTTGCGTTCACATAAGGTATAGAGCAAAAAGGCAAGCTGCCTGGCGGTTGCCGATAGTTGTGGAAGAGCAGACACAATCTCGGCGGCGGCAGATTCTCCACTGCTTTGGTGAGCCCGGATGAGCTGATGTAACACTTCCCAAACAGGAGTGCGGCTATCCTTCAAGGCCTTCCAATCAGCGGGATATTCTGCAGGACGATAGAGACGCACCTTGCCAGCTTCGGCAATGAGAACTCCACTATCCCGGACGCCTTCTACAGAAAGACCTTTTGCCTTGGCCAGCACTTCGGCATCGCCATAAATCCCTTCTTTGAAGCCATATTCACTAAACCATTGTAAACAAAAACGGGTGTCATTATCCCAATCCCCTTCCCGCTCTTTGAAATACTCATCCAGAGCTTTATTGATCAGGATCAGGGCTGTATGGACTGACATTGGGCTGCCATCTGCTTCCAGTATGGCTTTGTACTTGGAAAATACAGCCATGCCAGGCCCGATGGATGCTTGAGCTAAATCAACAGGAGCTATTGGACTCGAAGTTTCGCTGCCGTTGATCATTGTATCTAATGCTTTGGGGATCTCTTTATTTAATTCTTGCATGAAGTCTTTACGACTTATAGTGTCGGCATCGATATTACGCTTTCGACAGACCAGAATAATACTTGAAGCTAAAACATTCGAGCCTGTTTTAAGTCCTTGATCTCTTTCAGTTCTCATCGGCCAAGTCCCTACAATAGCCAAGCCAGAATCAACAACCGCATCTAAAAAAGTAATCCATCCCGTTGAATAGGTGCCAGAAACGTCGGACTCTGCTTGCTTGTATGCATAGTATATCGTAATCGGAAATGAACTATTTGAGATCTCAGAGAGTCTGTGCATTGCCTTCTTCATGGATTGCATAAAGAACAAATCAGCATCAGAGCGATTGTTATGTCGATTATGTGAAGCTACAATTTCGTCAGATTTAGGTGTCTCTAATGTGGAAAATAGCGAAGGATATACCGATTTCACGCAGTCTCTTAACCAGATATAAAAGAAGTCCGATAAATCAGCATACATAATGTTATCATAGTATGGAGGATCTGTTGATACTACCTTAGACTCACTGACCGATTGTGTCATAGCATTTTGCTGGAGAGAAAAACCTGATACAAATGCAGACAAAGAGATAA
>JAQUJJ010000293.1 GCA_028681035.1 Candidatus Cloacimonadota bacterium | reverse complement strand
CCAACTCGCCATCTCGCCAGCTACCCAACTCACCCGCCGACTTTGTCTTCTTTGCCCACAGCATAGCGGATCTCAGCGATCAGCAGCGTCATTTCCAGCTCTCTGCCGCAGATATTGCCCTCATCAATCCCAACACCCGCACCTGCCCTATCTTCAGAGGTAAACAGGATGCAGAGCTAACCAAGTATATCTATCGCCGGGTGCCGGTTCTGATAAACGAAAACGACCCCGAAAAGGGCAACCCCTGGGGGATTTCGTTTATGCGTATGTTTGATATGTCCAACGACTCTCATCTCTTTAAAACCAAAGAGCAACTGGAAGAACAGGGATTGGAGCTGCAGGGCAATCACTTTGTGAAAGGTGAAAAGCGCTATCTGCCGCTGTATGAAGCTAAAATGATGCATCAATTTGATTATCGGTGGTCAAATGCGAGTACTGACGAATCAACTGTAGAAGAGCATCTAAAAATGGACAATACTTACGAGGTAATGCCCCGATACTGGGTAAGTAAAGAACAAATTCCTCAAAACCTCACGATCTATGATTCTTACGTCGGATTCAGGAATATTACTAACGTAACCAACGAACGCTCTTTTATAATGGGGGCTTTACCCATAAGCGCTGTTGGGCACTCACTCATATTAGTCTTTTGTAAGGAAGGAGGGTTTGTTGATAAGCTTGTTTGTAATATGAATGCATATTCATGTGATTATATCGTCAGACAAAAACTTGGAGGGACAAACATGACATATGGGTATGTTATGCAGTTTCCTGTTATACCAATTGTATCATATTCCAGTGATATTGAAAGGTTTATTTTGGCACGATATTTTGAACTTGTTAAAACATCAAACGGATCAAATGATATGCTCGCTGATGTATACCCTGGCCCTCCCTTTATCTGGGACGAGGAACGCCGATTTGAAATCCGTTGTGAACTGGATGCACTCTACTTCCATCTCTACTTGGGCACTCTTTCGGAATGGCAAAACCAGGGCACTCCTGAACTTCTGTCCTATCTTCCCACTCCCCGTCATGCTGTAGAATACATCATGGAGACTTTCCCCATAGTCAAGCGTAAAGACGAAAAGGAATATGGGGAATATCGCACCAAGCGCCGCATCCTGGAAATCTACGACCAAATGACCCACTGCCTCACAACCAAGACAGTATATCGCTCTACCCTCAATCCCCCTCCCGGTCCACCCTGCGATGCCGAGGGTAACTTCATCCCCATAGAGAAGTGGGATAAAAACAACTGGCCCCACCACGTTCATAGGAGATAATACAATGCTAAGTATTTCCAGCACTGATATTGAGCGATGGGTATCTGACAAATCAAGAGAAAGCCAAGGGTATCTTCCTTTATTACTTAGGACTTTGATTATATCAACAGTAGCATTTAACAAGATAATTGAAATAACCTTACCTAGTGGTGATGATGTAGTTAGTCCTGGCTTTGATGGAGTTTTGGTTACTAGTGATCAGAATCCCTTTGTTCCTTTAGGTAAGTCCGTATGGGAAGTAAGCACACGTCAAGATAAGAAAGTTAAGGCTAATGAGGATTACAATTCGAGATCCGAAACCTATCAAGAGACTCACACTACAACTTATGTTTGTGTTACTGGACGCAAGTGGAATAGCAAGAAAAAATGGGAGAAAGAAAAGAAAGCTGAAAACATTTGGAACGACGTGAAGGTTATTGATGCTGTGGATTTAGAACTCTGGCTTCAGAGTTCACCAATGGCTAGTTTGATGTTCCTTGAGTCCCAGGGAATGGTAAATCCACATGTAGAAACTTTAGAGAATTTCGTGAAAACATGGTTATCACCCTTGAGAATTGACTTATCTCCAAGCATAGCGCTTGGTAATAGAAAAGAAGCCGCCGATAGGTTGATAGAGTACTTTATGCAAGACAAACTTGATATTAGGATTCTGTCAAATACTCAAGTTGAATCAGTTATCTTTGTGTATGCGGTCTTGAAATCCATTGCAGATCAGAAACTTTCTATTGGATTGTTATCAAAATCACTAGTAGTGTCTGATTGCGATGCATTGAAATGCAATCCCGTTAAGGGCAAAGCAGGATCAATTATTGTAACTCATTTTGACACGAACCGCTACGAAGATGTTTTAGTCGAAACCGATAAAAGATACATATATACTTATGATTCAGGATGTTCTGGACAAAAGACTGATATTACCTTGGGCTACATAGATAGGACAACTATTACTAATTGTTTGGTATTAGCTGGAGTGTCAGAAAGTCAGGCCTCAAAGCTCGCATTGAGTTCTAACGGATACCTGAAATCTCTAAAACGGATGATAATTGACCAGGGATTGCCTGAGTGTTTTGTGAAAGATATCAATGTAGCAAAAATGATCATTCCTCTTGTATTAGTTCAGCAATGGAGCGTTGACCATCCTGGTGATAATCATGTAATTGAATCACTATCTGAAATGCCATTCAGTAAGTACGAAAAAGCGCTTATGGAAATATTGGCGACTCCGGAGTGTCCGATACGCAAAGTGGGCAGAATATGGATGATATCCTCATTCATCGAGAGTTTTAAGGTTATAAGCCCTTTACTATCTCTCCAGGACATCGAGATTTTCCAAAAAAACGTATTAAGAGTCTTTAAAGAGTGTAATCCAGAACTTGAGCTTAAGCCTGAGCAAAGATATGCAGCTGCTCTGTATGGGAAACAGTGGCAATACTCACAAGAGTTTAGAGAAGGTATTGCTAAGACTTTAATCAGTTTTGCATTAGTGCCTCAAGAAAGCCATCCTGACAGCATCCAAGATTATAAGAGCGTTGTAGATTATCTTGTTGGAGAGACCTTTGCACATGCGAATAGGGATTTGTGGTATTCCTTGGGAGACATAATGCCTTTACTTGCTGAAGCATCTCCAAAAATGTTCATCAAAGCAGTAGAATCATCATTATCATCCAAAGAGAAACATATAATGGGGATGTTTACTGAAACTGGAGATTTCTTTACATCAAGAAGCACGCATCATCATTTACTGTGGGCATTGGAAGCATTGGCATGGGATGCTAAGTACTTTCGAAGATCTGTTTTTTCACTCTGTAAATTGACTCTTCTTGATCCTGGAGGAAAAGTATCAAATAGACCTATAAATAGCCTGATAAGTATCTTCAGATTATGGATGCCTCAGACTGAGGTCTCTTCTGATGTTCGATTTAAAGTACTCGAAGAGATTTCTACAGCATATCCAGATATTGGGTGGAATTTATTAGTATCACTTCTTCCCAAATCGCATGATACTGGAAGTTACAACTACAGATATAAATGGAGAGATTTATCATGCCCATTGGATGTTAAGG
>JAQUJJ010000292.1 GCA_028681035.1 Candidatus Cloacimonadota bacterium | reverse complement strand
TCTGCATAGTCCACATAGACTTAGTAGTGTTCATCGGGAGCATACTTTGGTTGATACCATCAGTGCCAATAAGCGTTGCTGCGGCTCTGCCGGCTCCGTAAGTGTCAAATCCATTAAGCTGCTCCAGTGATGGCAACTAGAGCCATCTGTCTATATCCTTCAAGAACATTCTCTGTACATGTCTGAAATAATGCAAAGTCTATTGTGCCATTCTTCCCGCCCATAACTTCTACAGCCCGTGCAATATCTTGCTCAGTTGCAATAAATGTAGGGTTTCCAGCTAACTTAGCTGCATTATCTTGTAAGTATTGGATAGCATCAATCCTATCGCGCCACTCTTTAACAACCCTTGCATGCATTAAGAGTTTATCCATAGCGGCTTCTGTCTCTATCGTAGACTTCTCGACAGAGGTAGCAACTACATCGCCCTCAATCCCAATGTCCTTGGGCTTATATGCTAAGTTGGTTCTGTCAAAAGACATTAGATGACCTCTTGTTTTTCATACGATACATCAATAAAATAGTTTCTAACAGTTAGCAATGTAGACTGTGCCTTCCATGTTAATCTCATTCTTACAGCATGATAACCAGTATCTGGCGTGCCGAATGGATTATCTATAGAGCTTTTATAGCCTATATTAGGGATGCATAGTGCTGAATGTCTTGTCTGCCAGTCTACATTTGATAGTTCATCATAGCCATAGTTAAACTTAACAGCTATCTTATTATCTGTCTCTAGCGAGTTACCTGTATCTGGATCTAAGTCGCTCATAACAGGAACATAGTTTGTCTTATATGCGCCAGGTATAGGAATGGCACTACTGATAGTTGGTATAGTCTCTACGGAATATCCAAGTGGCATAGCATAGCCATTGACTGAAAACCTAGGACTACCATCAACATATGTAGATATCTCCCCACTAGACACGATAGGGCTAACTATCTCTGAGTCTTCGCGCATCAGTGTTATCACTATGTTAGAATAACAGTCTGGCTGTATATCATTTCTAATATATAGTACTGTTTCTAGCATGTTAGAGCATACTGTGAAGTCAAATGCGAATGACATGATGACAGGATTAGAATAAGCATTATCAGAGCTTACTGCCTTATCGAGTCTTTTGTTTGAAAATGGCACTAATTCTTGAAATAAGTTAAGCATATTCTCTCCACTAGTCGAAATTTCTTCTTACGGTTGTTCCTCTTCTAGCCATTATACCAGACAGTGTACCAGATTTCCTACCATTATTTCCGTCAAAGCCTCTAGAGACAACGATATTGTTCTGCATTTCAGGGTCATATCTTGAAATAGACTTGTCATCTAAGTAAATTGGCTCTGGACTATTATCTGTTAATAAAATAATACTTCCAACTAGCATTTTTTCACCAGGCTGGACAGGAGGAGTCAAGATATCTCTTGCATTAAATCCTACTGACTGGTAAATAATACGCTTAAAGAGTTCACCATAATACTTAACGATACCATATACAGATAACATTAATGCATCTATGCAATGATCCTCTACACCGTCTTTTTTGTCAAGCCCATATTGCTCTACACCTTTCGATGTTGTTGCTAATAGTTTGTACATTTCTAGACTTTGTGTAAGCTCATTGTCATCAGAAGAATATGCGATACGTACGCCATCCCCACCTGGGGCAGGCTCGAACAGTCTTGCTAGCTGAGAAACAACAAATGACTTAGTGGTTTTCTTAATCTCTTCTTTTGTGAATGGATCATTTAACTTTAACCATTCTCCAAAGGCTACAGGCTCTAATGTGTACTTAATTTGTGCATCAGGCGTATTATTCTGCCTTATTTGTGTAGAGTAAAGTCTTAGATCTTCCATAATCGAGTGACCATAACCAGCATCACACATCCAATGCTTAGGGCCCCACTTACGATTAAGTCTAATAAACTCATTCTTAGCAACCGTACTGTTCCATGTATTAGATGCAACTACGGACTTGTCAACCACCTTGACATTAGAGCTATTAGGATCGAAGCCAATAACATAAAAATAGGTACCAACACCAGGACCATTCCAGTCTACTCCCCCAAAATAAATATAGTTAGATTCTTTAAAACAATTCTCATATAGGTATGGCTGCTTAGCTAAGTCTATACCTTTATAGCTAAATGGCCCACCTGCGCCATCCGGGAATTCTGCAACGCATTCTTGTTCAAAGCCTGCCTCTCCAGAAACCTTCCTAAATTCAGGTATTTGGTTAGCCATCTCAGGGATATCATATATGGAAACATGATATTCATTATAGTTAGAGTCTTCCTTACATGCCTTATAGAACATATTACCACGACCTTTAGGGGTCGAAGTAAGTAGCATGGCTGCACCATCTCCACGAGAAGCTATCGTAAAGACAATAGAGTTAAGGGTCTCAGGAGGTATAATTGCAGCTTCGTCAATATAGATCCAGTCAGCCGTCTGTCCACGAGCGCCCTCGCCGGCGATCATCATAATAAGACGTGAGCCATTGTCAAATAGGATGTTATAAGAAGGACTCATGGCCTTACTTACAATAGAAGCTTTAGTCTTAGCATGCTTATGTAAGCAATCACGTAAAACGTATTCATCCCAAAGCTTCTTAAGTAGTTTCTCAAATGGTGCGATTACTAGTACTGTTTTATTCTCATTTGTTATTAGATAGTGCAATACCTTATAAATATAAGCAAGTGACTTACCACTCTGACGACATTGCCTACCTACTATCCTTCTAGCGGTACATAGCAACTGCGGCTTCTGGTATGCTCTAGCTGGTGATCCATATACTGTATCAAAGAAGAATACAGGATCAAATGCCCATCTAGCATCTTCTTCTGTATACCCTTGTTTAATCGCAAACTTTACATCATCTTCGACAGTTATCCCATCACATTTAACGTCAAAGGTGCCATATTTGGCTACGTTCTTTGCAATACAAGCTTTGCATATATCATTGTCAAATCTTCTTGCTCTAAAATTCACAGAAACCTCTTATTTTAACGGGTTGCTTGGCTTAGTAAAATTAGTATTCCCGCCATCGGCTAATGCGACCATCGCTAGTGCGCCTTTTGTAGCCTTATGTTCAGCAGCATTTTGTACCATTCTGCCAGTTCTATTTATCCATCCATGCTTATCGCCTACTTGGGCTCTCGTCATAGAACTGCCGGCAGCGTGCGCTGCACCTAGCATAGCGCCTTTGAATGCACCTTGCATCATAGGCTTAATAACTCCATTAGACTGGAAGTGTTCTGGGTCTATAGCTGCGCTAACAGATGCACCAAGACCGCCGGCTAATCCGAGGCCGGCACCTATACCAATGCTCCGTGACATGTTGTGACTAAAGCCATGTTCACCTTTGTCTGCTAGGTGTTTTTCAAGCC
>JAQUJJ010000291.1 GCA_028681035.1 Candidatus Cloacimonadota bacterium | reverse complement strand
TAATACCTCGTTCTTAATTATCGTGTATGTGATAATGCCACAATAATTTACGGGGTATTTTTGTCAAGAACTATTTTATGCTATTTTGCTGTCTTACAATCGGTTGGACAACTTGGAAAGATTAGTATTAATTATGCTCGTTAAACCACTTTTTTGCCCTGGCTTGTATCTGCTCCTTCTGTTGGGTGCTAAGTTTTTTTACGACAATCTCACGGCTTTGTTTGGCATTGTCCTCACCATTGGTAGCGGCGATTAAGAACCAGAAGTATGCCTCCCTGTAGTCCTGAATTACGCCTTCACCTTTGCCATACATCAGCCCAAGATTGTATTGAGCAGATGCATATCCCTGATTAGCCGCAAGGCGAAACCACCTTACAGCTTCTTTGTCGTTTTGGAGCACTCCTTCCCCCCTGGAATACATGTACCCAAGATTGTGTTGAGCGTTTGCAATCCCCTGATTAGCCGCAAGGCGAAACCACCTTACAGCTTCTTTGTCGTTTTGGATCACGCCTTCGCCATTGTAATACATCGTCCCAAGATTGGATTGAGCAACCGCTTCACCCTGCTTCGCAGCCAGACGATACCATTTCACAGCCTCTTTGTAATCTTGGATCACACCTTCACCATTTTCATACATATGCCCAAGATTGGATTGAGCAGGTGCATACCCCTGATCAGCACCAAGACGATACCACTTAACAGCTTCTTTCTTGTCCTGAACTACGCCTTCGCCAGTGTCATACATCTGCCCAAGATTGTATTGAGCGTCTGCATACCCCTGCTCAGCCGCAAGGCGGTACCACTTCACAGCTTCTTTCTTGTTCTGAATGACGCCCTCACCACTTTCATAACACGTGCCCAAAACGTATTGCGCTGAGGCATCCCCCTGCTCTGTTGCCAAACGAATCCACCTTACTGCTTCCTTCTTGTCCTGAACTACGCCCTTGCCCTCGAAGTAACAAAAACCCAATATGCATTGCGCATCAGCATCACCGCTCTTGGCTTTTTGCAGTAATGCCTCGCTATATGTGACCTGTGCTTGTAGCAGTCCACTGAAAACTACCATCAACACTGAACACAGGAACAGCACTCTTATGCTTTTCATATTAACCTCCATGTGTTTCCCAAGGTTTGTATCTGCTGAGATATTGTCAAATACTATATGTTAGGAACTGCATTTAACCCTATTCTGTATAGTGCTCCGCAAACCACTTTGTGGCTTTGGCCTGGATCTGCTCCTTCTGTTGTTTGCTTAGTTTTTTTGCTATAACGTCACGGTTTTGCTTAGCAACGTCAAGATTATTGGCAGCAGCGATTAAAAGCCAGAAGTAGGCCTCTTTGTAGTCCTGAATGACGCCTTCGCCAGTGCCATACATCGTTCCGAGATTGTATTGAGCGTCTGCAATACCCTGCTCAGCAGCAAGGCGATACCACTTCGCAGCTTCTTTGTAGTCCTGAATGACGCCTTCGCCACTGGTATACATCACCCCGAGATTGTATTGAGCAGATTCATCTCCCTGCTCAGCAGCAAGGCGAAACCACCTTACAGCTTCTTTGTTGTTTTGGATCACGCCTGCGCCATTGTAATACATATCCCCAAGATTGTATTGAGCGTTCGCATATCCCTGCTCAGCAGCAAGGCGGTACCATCTAACAGCTTCTTTCTTGTCTTGGATTACGCCTTCACCATTGCTATACATCACTCCAAGATTGTATTGAGCAAATTCATCTCCCTGATCAGCAGCAAGGCGGTACCATTTCACAGCTTCTTTGTGGTCCTGAAATACGCCTTCACCAGTGCCGTAACACAAACCTAATTGTAGTTGAGCCTCAGCATCGCCGCTCTTGGCTCTTTGCAGTAATGCCTCGCTATATGTGGGCTGTGCCTGCAGTAAGCCAGTGAAAACCACCAGCAACACTGCACACAAAAACAGCACTTTTATGCTTTTCATATACACCTCCATGTGTTTACCAAGAATTATATCTGCTGAGATCTTGTCAAATAATATATGTTAGGAACTGCATTGAACCCTATTCTGCTTAGTGCTCCGCAAACCACTTTTTAGCTCTGGCTTGGATCTGCTCCTGCTGTTGCTTGCTAAGTTGCTTTACCACAGTCTCATGGCTATCTTTGGCCAAATCAACTCCATTTGCAGCAGCGATTAAGAACCAGAAGTAGGCTTCTTTCTTGTCCTGGATCACGCCATCACCATTGCTATACATCACTCCAAGATTGTATTGAGCAAATTCATCTCCCTGATCAGCAGCAAGTCGGTACCATTTCACAGCTTCTTTGTGGTCCTGAAATACGCCTTCACCATTGCCATACATCACTCCAAGATTGTATTGAGCTGATGCATATTCCTGTTCAGCAGCAAGGCGATACCATTTCAGAGCTTCTTTCTTGTCCTGAATTGCACCCAAACCGTTGGAATACATATAACCAAGATTGTACTGTGCAGGTGCATTTCCCTTTTCTGCTGCCAGACGGTAACATCTCACCGCTTCTTTAAAGTCCTGGATCACGCCTTCACCTTTGTCGTACATCAGCCCAAGATTGAATTGTGCTCTTGCATATCCCTGCTCCGCAGCAAGGCGATACCACTTCACGGCTTCTTTGTGGTCCTGAACTACGCCTTTACCTTCGTTGTAACACAAAGCCAATTCATTTTGCGCTACAGCATCGCCGCTCTTGGCTTTTTGCAGTAATAACTCGCTATATGTGTCGTCTGCCTGTAGTGAGCCAGTGAAAACCACCAGCAACACTGCACACAAAAACAGCACTTTTATGCTTTTCATATACACCTCCATGTGTTTACCACGATTTATATCTGCTGAGATCTTGTCAAATACTATATGCTAGGAACTGCATTTAACCCTATTCTGCTTGGTGCTGTAGATGGCATTTAAAATTGGTACAACTTGGCACTTGAAATTGGTACAGTAGTGCTATAATGGGTTCCACTAAATAAATAGTAGGAGCTCATTATGATAGGAGCAAAGATGTACAACACGATTAAAACACTACGAGAGTTGGGACGTGCCTTAACTCAAGTGCTTCTACATGCCAAATATTATCGATTCTTATCATGCCTAATTTGCCGAGCGTATTAGCAAATATATTAGGGAGTATCTTGAGTCTCTGTAAATCATTATCTATGATCATTTCCCTGAGTATTTTGTATCTATTCTCAATGTGTTTTAAATCACTCCAAGGATAATCAAAGTCATCCAAAATAAGGATGTCAACAGTTTTTGAATACTCTCACATCCCCCCGTTTTTTAAACAGGGTATGATAAGTTGGTTTCCTTCTTGCCATTTCCCTTTGTAAGGATCAATATTGTACCTTGTCACAGAACTAAAACAAGTCTCAATGAGCATGGATAA
>JAQUJJ010000290.1:2418-3391 GCA_028681035.1 Candidatus Cloacimonadota bacterium | reverse complement strand
GGCATCCTGGCTTCTTAATCCCCGAGCCAGGCTATAACAATACCGATGGTAAATACCTGCGCAACATAGGCTGGTACTATCCTTACAAGGATTATGCCGATTTGATACTTAGTCTAGACCTAAGAGAGAGAACTGGTTGGAGGACAAGCTTTAGAAGCAACTACTTAAAGCGTTACCTTTACTCTGGTGGCATAAATGCTACATACCAAAGAAACATAAGCCAAGGCACCACCAATAATGATTGGTCTCTGCAGGGTAATCACCACCACGATTTACTCAACAAGGCAGCGTTAGACGTGAACCTAGATTTTATCAGCAATAAACGCATATGGGAAAGTAGCGACGATATCAACCAAAGCCTTGCTCAACGGCTCACTTCCAGCGTTTCCTACCGTAAACCGATAGGTTCATCCTACCTGAATGTGGGCAGCGTTTATACCCAGGATATCATCAACGACCGCGCCACAATATCTTTGCCGAGTGCATCGTTTAACTTCCCTACTCGTCCAGTAGCCGAGCTATTCTCCGTTTCTTCAGATTCCTGGTTTAGCAACCTTAGCTACAGCTACAGTCTGCGTTTCGACCATACTGGTGATTTGCGCGAGCCAGGTTATAGTTTTGCAGATGTGATTTGGGATAATAGCACCGATCCCAGTGATTCCAGCGGTGCAACATTTCTGAATGAACACCACGTAGGGCTGAAACATAACATGGGTCTTTCTTATAACTGGAAATACCGTGGCTGGCTTAGCCTCAGGGAAGGGATAGATTATCAGGAAAGCTGGATGGATAGAGACCGTAACGACAAGAAACTGGTGCGCGGAGGAGCCTATTCCGCTTACCTCAGCAGTAATTTTAATGTGTATGGAGTGCGTAACTTTAGCAAGTCGCCCATCCGCTCTATCCGCCACATCTTAAGCCCCTCAGTCAGCCTCAGCTATGCGCCGGATACCCGTAAGAATAGTGACCTTTA
>JAQUJJ010000290.1:0-2408 GCA_028681035.1 Candidatus Cloacimonadota bacterium | reverse complement strand
GGCATTGGCATCAGCAGCTCAGCCAAGTCAGCCAGTTTTAGCTATGGCTTAGACCAAAAATGGCAGCTAAAATATATGCAAGGCGGTGCTGAGAAAAAGCTGAATGATATAATTACCCTTAGCTCGCGTGGTTCTGCCAACCTCTATAAAAGCGAGAAACGCTTTGGCAGTATATCCCACAGTATGAACTTCCGTCCCGGTAATATCTCCTTGGGAAGCTGGAATATCAATCCCGGTGAGTTCAAACTGGGAGAAATGAAGCTGGGTTATTCCTCGCAATTTAGCCTGCAACAGAATCCCTATCTGGTGCATTGGGATGAGTTTAGCCTTCGTAATCAGTATTTCTCCCAGAGCATCTCTTTGGGTGGTTCTGCGCCTTACAAAAACTACTTTCCGCAGCCCAAAAACATCATGTTCAATAGCTTTGGCACCCCCGATACGCTGGCGATGATAGACCAATTTGTGGATGATGCAGCCACGAACAACAACTGGAGTCTCTCGCTTACGCATAACCTCTACGCACCCAAGGATATCTTCCGCGCTCAAAGCAGCAACCTGCGTTTGGGCTTAACCTGTAAACTAACCGATAACTGGAGCTTGAGCTACAGTAACTATTACAACCTGAAAGACAAAGAGATGATCTCTCAGGGCTTTCTTCTCTCCCGCAACTTGCACTGCTGGAAAATGGATATCTCCATCAACCGCCGTAACGAGTATTGGGATTACCGCATCGTGCTATTTAACACCTTACTACCAGACGCATTGAGGTTTCAAACACGTGAAAGTAAAAAGTATTAAACGAGCCATCTTCTTAGATAGGGATGGCGTGCTAAACCCCGATGAATTCGGCTATTTAAGCAATCCCGAGTTATACGAATTGTATGCCTACACCGGCGAAGCATTACGGCTGCTGAAAGAGAGTGGCTTCCTGCTCTTCGTGGTAACCAACCAATCCGGCATTGCCCGAGGTTACTTCTCTGTAGAGGCTTTGGAAGCAGTTTTGGGCAGAATGCGCAGCTTGATCTCCGCCGAAGGCGTGGAACTGGATGCCGTGTATTATTCGCCTTATTTTAAGGACGGAACGGTGGAGCCGTACAACATCCAGCACGAAGACCGCAAACCCGGCACTGGTATGTTCAAACGGGCAATGCAGGAATATGGCTTTGATGCCGGAAGCTCGTGGATGATAGGCGACCGTAGTACGGATATAGAATTTGGTGAGAATGCGGGATTGAAGACGATTCTACTGCTTAGCGGCAATGGCGATAAAGAGTTTAGCGAGAACGTGATAACCGGACGCTTGCAGCCCAATTTCGTGTGCGAAAACTTACTCACCGCTGCCACCATGATCCACAAACTTGGTCTATGAAAGCAATCGGGCACTACAGCAAAGAAAAGTTCCTCTCGTTCCCACTGGATGAACAGCGTAAAGCCATAGATAAATTGATAGACGCCTTGGAATTAGCTCTTACTGATGAGCTGGAAAGGCAAAGGTTAATCGCCCATATTCTGGAGCTTTTTGCTATGCTAAATGGCAAAGCATCTCCAGATATGAAACTGTTTGTTTTTGGGTTGCACCCCCAGCTAAGTGCGCATCAGGTATTAAATAAGCTGTGCTACTATCACGGAGAATCCATCCGCAAGGATAGCCAATTAAGCATTCGCAAGGGTGATGGCAGTGTCCCGAAGGATATAGAGGCAAAGCAGAAGGCAGCGCAAGTTACCTTGATTTGTGATAACCTGCGGTCTGTGTTTAATTTAGGCTCAATCTTCCGCAGTGCAGAATGCCTTGGTGTGGCAGAGATATTGCTTTGCGGTATCAGTGCTAAGCCAAGCCATCCTAATTTAGCAAAGACAGCTATGGGAACGCAGAGCCTGGTAGCCTGGCGTCATTATCTCGACACGAAAGAAGCGATAAGCCATTGCCGCAGTAAAGGCATGCATATCTATGCCTTGGAAACCGTAAATGAAGCCAGTTCTGTGTTTAGCACCGATTACAGCTTTCCCCTGGCTCTCGTGATAGGCAACGAAAGCCTGGGTATAGAGCCTTCAAATCTGGAACTCTGCGATAGCTATATCTGCCTTCCCCAGCTTGGCTGGAAGAACTCCCTAAACGTAGGCGTAACCACCGCTGCTGCCTTATACCAGATGATCTTTGGAGCAAGACAATGAATAATAACGATTATTACCACAAACTGAGCACCCTGCTGGAAAACCAGGTATCCCTCTGGCAAGCCAGTGTAGTAGATAGCGATGGCTCTTCTCCTGCCAAGAGTGGCATGAAGCTTGCTATACCTTTGCAGGAAGCACCTTTCGGCAATCTTGGCGGTGGTGAACTGGAACATAAAGTAATAGACTTTATCCGCGATACCAAGCCCGATGGAGCCAAGCTCTATAGCTTTTCCTTA
>JAQUJJ010000289.1 GCA_028681035.1 Candidatus Cloacimonadota bacterium | reverse complement strand
TGACAACGAATCTGATGCTAGGAGGACTTTTGGATGAGTCATAAGTTTATACAGGGTGGTTGTTATCCAGTTAAAGATAAGACTGACAAGTACGAAGTAACAACCGATGAGAAGGTATCTACCAACACTCGCGTTGCAATGTTAATACCAGCTATTGAAGGTAACTATTATAAAGGTGCTTTTGAGTGCACAGTTAATCTTATGGAAGACATGAGTCAGACCCTACGCTATAATATGAAGGCAGACGGTAAAAAGACTGAGCAGGACCTAGATGAGGAACTTACTAGAATTGTAAAAGGCTTGGCGGCAACAATGCAGTACCTAGTAAATTCTACATCCTGGAGAACTGGTGAAATGCAAGGCTTTGATAAGGCGGAATTAAAACTAAAAATTGGGAGGTTAATGTAATGACAGAAGCAAAGAAATATAATTATGTTATTTATCTTGGTAGATTTCAACCGTTTCATGATGGTCATTTAAACGTGTGTATGGAAGCACTATCTATTTCAGAACATCTTATTGTATTGGTAGGCGGAGACGAGAAAGCTCGTCAGGCTAAGAACCCTTGGACATTCATGGAGAGACTAGCTATGATATCCAGAACACTAAACGTTGATAACGTATTTATCGGCGGTATTCACGATCATCCTTATAGCGATGATGGGTGGGCAGACGAAGTTAGGCTAAGAGTATCTGAAGCTATTGGTGACAATGAGCCTGGTAAAATTGCGTTGGTTGGTCATCATAAAGATGATAGCTCATACTATTTAAACCTATTTCCTGATTGGGACTACGTAGAAGTTGGTAACTATCAGAACATCGATGCCACTGCTATACGTGATATTTACTTTAGTCATCCATACATTAATATTCTTGCTACAGGTATTCCACCTGGTACTCGTGATGTTATGAAACAGTTCGCATCTACGCCTGAGTATACTGGGTTAGCTGCAGAGCATGCATACATTAAGAAGTACAAACAGTCTTGGGCTAGTTCCCCATTCCCACCTATCCTTAACACTGTTGACATCGCAGTAGTACAAGATAACAAACTTCTTATTATTCAGCGCGGTGGTATGCCTGGTAATGGTCTCCTGGCTCTCCCTGGTGGTTATATCGATGCTGGTGAGTTACTAGTTAAGTCAGCCATGCGTGAGTTACAGGAGGAGACTGGTGTCGACTTTGATCTGTCTTTATTTAACAGATTATGCATAACACAAAAGGTATTCGATCATCCTAGCAGATCCCAATTAGGTCGTTGTATTACAACGTTGTACGTAATTGATGCTGACTACCTTGCTATTGATGCTAAAGCTGGTGATGATGCTGCCGCAGTTTGTTGGCTTCCTTTTGAAAACCTCGATGCTATAAGAGCGCAGTGCTCTGGTGACCATTGGTACATGATGAAGTATGCAGTTGAGCAATACTCAGCTCGTAAAAAATTTCAACTTAAGGTGGTAAAACAATGAAAGACTTAATGAAATGTATTGGTCATATTATGGCTACTGATGGTAGATCTATTGAGGGCCGTGCTCTTAAAACTACTGAAGAAACTGGTGAACTAGCTGAGGCAGTTCTATCGTTCACAGGTGCTCCTGGTTGTGAATACAAAATGAAGACAGTAGACGACGTAATCTCTGAGGCTGCAGATGTTGTTATCTGCGCTATCTCAGTAGCAATGCACGCGTCTGCTGGTCTTGAACATAATAAATTCATGCACATTATTGATACTAAGATGCACAAATGGCATCAAGTAGTTGAGAAGGGTAGACTTATCCAGTTAGCCGCTGAAGATGCAGAACGTGCAAGAACAGGTAGAGCTTAATAAATAATGAAAGAAGGTATAACTATGAAAATGCACAGCTTATTAGCTAATCCAATCTTGAATACAGATTCGTATAAAGCAAGTCACTTCTTGCAGTATCCGCCTATGGTTAGTGGCTTAATGTCTTATATTGAGGGTCGTGGTGATGGTCGTAAGAAGACTACGTTCTTTGGTTTACAGATGTACATGCTTGAATATCTAACAACGCCTATCACTCAAGAAGACATTGATGTTGCGGAGTTAATCTTTACAGCACACGGTGAACCATTCAACCGTCGTGGGTGGGAGTACATCCTTGAGAAGCATAACGGGTTTATGCCTATACGTATCAAAGCTGTTCCAGAGGGTCTTCGTATCCCTACTGGTAATGTTCTCGTTACTGTTGAGTCTACCGATCCAAATTGTATATGGATTGTAAACTATGTTGAAACTTCAATGCTTCGTGCTGTATGGTATCCAACTTCTGTATGTAGTGTTAGTCGTGATATTAAAGGGCTTATCTACGACTTCTTGGTTAAAACGTCAGAAGATCCAGATGGTCAGATTCCATTCAAGTTACATGACTTTGGATCTCGTGGTGTAAGTAGCAAGGAGAGCGCTGCTATTGGTGGTTGTGCACACTTGGTTAACTTCCAAGGTACCGACACTATTGAAGGTATTTTAGCTGCTCGTGTATTCTACAATTGCGATATGGCTGGGTATTCCATACCTGCCGCAGAGCACAGTACTATCACGTCATGGGGTCGTGCTCATGAAGTTGACGCCTATCGTAATATGATTAAACAATTTGGTGGTAAGGGCAAACTTGTAGCTATCGTAAGCGACAGCTATGACATCTACAATGCTTGCACTAACATCTATGGTAAAGAGTTAAAACAAGAAATCATTGACGATGGTGCAACCGTTGTTATCCGTCCTGACTCTGGTCATCCACCAACTGTTGTACTCAAATGCTTAGAACTTCTAGGTGCTGAGTTTGGATATACAATAAATGCCAAAGGCTTTAAAGTGCTTAACAATGTTAAGGTACTTCAAGGCGATGGTATCGAGTTCAATAGTATTCTGGATATTCTAACTACTATTCGCAAAGGAGGTTGGAGTACTGACAATGTAGCCTTCGGTATGGGTGGTGCGTTGCTACAACATCCAAACCGTGACACCTATAGCTTTGCTATGAAATGCTGCGCTATTCGTAAAGATGGTGTATGGCAGGATGTGTACAAAGAGCCTAAGACAGACTCAGGTAAGAACTCTAAACGTGGTAGAATCTCCCTGTTCCAACGTAAGAGTGGTGAGTATTACTCTGAGAAAATTGAAGTCGTGGAAAACAATGGTGGCACAGATGTTGAAGTATTAGTACCAGTATTCCAAGATGGCAAGATACTGAAGTTGTACACCTTCGATGAAGTTAGAGCTAACAGCTTATGTTAGTACAGTTAGATAAAGAACATGCTGCATACGTATGTACACTATTAGCTAATAAAAATGGGATGCATGCTCAGGTGGTTCTTAAAGAGATACGCAGAGCTGCAGAACGTGAAGCGTCAACCGAAAGAGAGATAGCTAAACGTAA
>JAQUJJ010000288.1 GCA_028681035.1 Candidatus Cloacimonadota bacterium | reverse complement strand
TTTACTTGTGATAGAGGACACTGTGGTCCTCTTGTCGGTTGGCTATAGTTGGTACTTGTGGGACATTGCCTCAGTTGCTGACATCAATGATAGTTTCTCATGCATGAGTTGTTGTGTCTCTGCTTTGAGTTTACCTTTGGTGTACATCAACTTGAGTTCATCTTGGGTGATTGTATTGGTGTCTACATAACCTAAGCCCATTGCTGCGGATACTTCGAGTACGAGTGCTTTGAGTTCTTCAGCATTGCCGACTGTACCATCGACGAGTAACTTTGACTTCTTACTGAAGTAAGGTTGACTGCCAAGTGCTTGACGGACTTTCTCTGCTAAGATTGGGCTAATACCGATGTATGCTAACATTGTTCGTTGGTGGTCTTCAAGTGAGGTTGATGCAGTAGAGATAAGACCAAGCAGTGAACCTAACTCTTTACCGAATCTAAGTTCGTTTACTGGGTAAATGTTTACTTTAACATCGGTACCTTCGATTTTGACTGGTTCGATTTGTTGACAAGCTTTAACGATACCTTGGATACGGTCAAGGTTTACTTCGGCTTGTTCTCTTTGAAACATCTTGTCAACGAGTACTGGGTTGTTGAAGATAGCATCAGCTTGTCGTTGGATGGTTGCTGAATAGCGCTCAAGTGCTGCTTCTCTGATGTTTGCTGGCATTGCGAATGATACTTGCATAGTGTGTTTCCTTTTTAAGTTTGTTTTTGATGGTTGGGTTTGTAACTAGTGCCTTGTTATTGATTAGGCAACGAATGCTTTGTACTGGTCTACTTTGTTGTAGTTTTTTGTTAGTTGTTTTACTTGTGATTCATCGATAGGTATCCATCTTTCTGAATCGAAGTGGTAGTACCGATTGTCTAGTGTTCTTACAACAGCTACAACGAGTTCTGCGTCTAGAAGTATGTGGTGTTTACACTTCAATAGTCTGATGAATTCGTAGTACCTTGGTGTTCCTGGCATAATCCTTGACATAGTTTACCTTTCAGTGTTGATTAGTGTATGTTGGTAAGTGGAGTTTGTCGTTGGTAGGGTTTTAGAGTGGTAATGTTGGAATAGTTGTAGAATACTCTGCTCTTCGACAAGCCTATGTATACCCTACATATGAGTGTCTCACGACTACGCTGTTCACGACTACAGTGTCTCTCTTTATCAGTGTCTACCGACGACAAGTTGTCTTCGACAATTGCCTACGACAGTGTCTCGGTAATACCACGACCGTACTACCTCGACAAAGTAACCCTACTACTGTACGCTAATGACTTCTGGTGGTTGTTTATCTTTAGACTTCTTGCCACGAGCCTTACTGATGATGTCATCGATGTCAGGAATCTCTCCTAACTTGTTCAGTTGGTCATTGACAGCAATGATTCTTGGTGCTCTCTCGACTGCAGATTCTGCAACATTGACTTTGACTTCATCGCTGACGCCTAAGATATAGTTCTTGATTAGTGGACCGAATATCCACAACACTGCAAACACGAGGATGGCTCCTACGATATCATACATGGTGTACTCCTTGAGATTGTTTTGTAAGCCTACCGACATAAGCTTAATGAAACAAACTTACCTAATGACGAGTGTGATGCTGGTCACTAGGCAAGTATACCCACAACTCAAAAGAAATGTGCCATCATAAACAAATATATACTTCAATAAATATTCGTATACGGTCTATCTATGATAGTGTAGTAGGTTGATTGTTGATGATACTTGGTCGAGTGTCGCCTAAAGGCTCTCTCTGAAGAAGTGTAACAGGATAAGAGTTTCAACAAGTATACCAACGACAAGTGTAACAACAAGGAGAAAAAATAAAATAAGAGACCGAAGTCCCTTATTGTTAGTCGCCATAGACCACTAAAGCTGAACGAGCTCTGATAACAGTACTACTTTGGCGCTTTAACTGATGCTCTTGTTGTTTGAGTCGTAGGATTAGTTGTAGTTTTGACATTGTTGTTTACCTCCGCAAAGTTGTCCATTGAAGCCACATTGAGCATGGCACCTCGAGCTATTAGATAGTTACTGATGTCTATTGGACTAGTGCCGACTGCCATAAACTCTTTAGCATTGTCGCTGAGCTTGATAGCGTAGGTATGTTTGATGTCCTCTAATTGTGAATCGAATGTTAACTCGACAACTTCTGATGACTTAGTACCGACTGTAGCTACGATGTCACAGATACCTGCAACAGCCATTCGTAGTGAGCCAAAGATTGAGGCTCTTTCGTTTTGACGCATTTGAATTTCCTTATAGTAGGAATGCTCAAGTAAGGGTATGATACTTGAACATTCGATTGTAGGACCTCGGATTAGAACCCGAAGTCACTGCTTCCTGCAACAGATGCGAGTTTAGCATCACGAATACGGTTGAGTACATCACCGATTTCATCACGGTTAAGTACATCAGCAACAATGATTTGAGTCTTAGGACTGCGGAAGTTAGCGACCAAGCCGAAACATCTGTTACGATTATCAGTAAGGTCACGAAGAGTTAACACTTTACCAAACATAGTGGCAAGTGAAGACTGTATAAGACTGACATTGACTTCACCTGTTGTAGGGTCTACGACTTGAGTGGACTTATGTGACATTGGATACTCCTAATATAATGTGCTACGAATAGCCATAACCTAAAAGAAATACACAATAACAAGGTATGCTGATGACGAAGTAGTCGTTGGTTTTGGATGTGGTGGCTACAAATGATGATTAGTTGGCTGACCATAGGGGGGGTAGTCAAGTGTAATTGATGATCCCTGGGCAGTTCTACTTTGCTACCAAATCCTACAATTTCCACACATAAGTTTTCTTAAACGAATCTTAGGCCTATAGTACTGATTAAGCTACTTGGGAACTAGGCAGTGCTTCAATACCTTGCTTACGTTTGTTGCTAAAGTATCTCCTTCTAGTAGTCGAATAAACGCGCATTCTAGCGTAGTTGTAAGTGCTTGCTCTCGTGCTTCATCACTACTTACTACGTGATGGTACTCGTCATACTCGATAGCTAGTTTGTACTTAGGTACATATAGATCAATGCGGTAGCCTTTACCCTCAACTATGACGCTGTACTCTTTGATGGTATTTATAGAAAATGTTGCCAATGTGCGTTGTAAAAAAGAAATTAACTCTTCCGCTTTGCGTTCATGAAGTTGCACATGAATCTTTTGACCATTAAGTTTATACAATGTGGAAAGAGTTGAACCCCTTGTAGGATTGGACATGCGCACATTCTCAGTAATACCTATAGCCAACTCGATCGGTAAAAAGTATATTCGTCTATTGTTTCTAGATAGGTACTTAGGATCATCTATATACTGGTCTAGACTTATGTTTCGATTCCTACAATAAACAATACACTTGAATATAAACCCTTTGTACTCTTTGAAGTTTAGCATATCG
>JAQUJJ010000287.1 GCA_028681035.1 Candidatus Cloacimonadota bacterium | reverse complement strand
CCAGCGGTTTGTCGGCAAGAGTACATACTTTCTGTCCTTTCATGTTGTAGATACTTAAGTTAGTTTTGCCCGTTTGCGACAAGATAAAGCTGATACTGGTGCTGGGATTGAAGGGATTGGGATAATTCCTTAGCCCGAAATCTGGGTTCAGAGATGGCAGATTGTTATCTTCATTGGCTACATTAGTCCGCTGCATGGGGATATTCAGAATAGTATCCTCGCCTTCCAAAACCGCTACAACGGGGATAATCATGTCCTGGTAATCCCAACGGCTGGCTTTCACGGTATAAAGCTCCGCACCGGTGGGATATTGGAAACAACCCAGTGTATCGCTGAATTCGGGTAGTTTACCCAGTATCACTATCTTCACACAATCTACTGGCAATCCGGTTACGGAATCATAAACATATCCGTTTATCCCGCCAATATAGATAGAGTTATACTCATAGGCACCAATATCCACTACCTGAGGAACTCCATGCATTCCCGGAGCAATTCGTTTATGATATCTGATATCAAAGGCAGGCAGATCCGCACGAAATGCACCCGTATCTATACAGGACGAAAATGCTTGCTGACTGTAATCTGCATTCAAGGTGTCCGCAAATATCGCCCCACCTAAGATGTTTCCTTCTCCGTAAATAGATGAAGTCTGAGGGATTGGTATGCTCAGGCAGTTATTGAACAACATTGGATAGAATCCCTCTTCAAATTGCCCATATCCGTACGATACATCGGTGATGTTATTGGTATATACTGTATGATAATCACCAATAGAATAATGTAAGGTATTGTAATCAAGGATAGTATTGTTATAGATAAATGGAGATGTATTACGGGCAATAACTACATAAGACTCAACATCACCTGAATACTTTACCAAGTTATTAAAGAACCTCATCTGTCCGCCCTGGTACGATGGGTTATAGTTCTCAAACTTCAATGCTGCGTCCGGATAGTTGTTTTCAATGATATTGTTATACATGTAGGTAGTTGTGGCATTAGTCATCTGGGTGTTTACTTGAACACAGCCGTACATGTAGTTATCAGATACATAATTCGTACCATATCCACCTGCGCCCAAAATGAGAGGAGTGTTTACGGGATTGAGATTTAGCGGCTTGATAATGCGGTTTCGGCGGGCAAAAACAGTATCTGCAGAAGAAGCTGAATAGCAACCCCAACCTCCATTACCGTTATTAAGCACATTCCCATAACTATTTACTGAACCATATTCGGATCTATTTTCCCCTGTTTGCTCGCTTCTTCCGATATAATTATCAGCCACATTATTCAGATACAAGATATCCATATAGTATCCTGCAGGTCCCAATCCCGCATTTCCCGTAAAATAGCATTTGGCTATGGTAACTTTAAAATTGGACTCCGGTACGGGCGAAGGTGCTGCACTAATGCCAAAAAATCCAGGTGCTCCAAATGGAGCAGGGTAAATGTATTCTGTTGCAATAAAGCTGCAATCATAAATCAGTAAATCTGATTGAAGGTAAATAGTACGCAAAGCTTCCAAATTGTTTTCGAAAACGCTACTTCTAACGTTTATAATTCCGTTTGCAAAGTCCAGTGCTGCTAGAGACCATTCACCAGGTTCATAATCACAAAAGAAGGCATTGCGGAACTCACAATATTCAAAGGTTGATATAGGCGCACTGGGAGTAATATATATCCCGCCCCACTTAAACTGGCTGCCCTCTTGATATTTATCGAAGGTGATGGGCAACTCGGGTATTCCAATGGCAGATATACTACCGTTTACGATAATCATCTTGGAAATAGGCTGGTTGTTACCGCTCCACATGAAATTATTGATGTTGCTTTTATCCGCACCGGTACAGCGTATCTGAGTGCCGGGCAGGATGGTAAGCGTAACCCCTGCATCTACATACAGGAAAGATGTTATTATGTAGGGGTTATTGTCTGGAGACCAGATTGTGTTTCGGGAAAGGTGCCCTCCAACCTCTATTGAGTAAAATGAGATTGTGAACACTAATAGGATCGCACTGCAAATAGTAAGTTTCATATTGTTTTCCCTTGATATACCGGGCTTCGGCATATTACCAAAGCCCGGAATAACTAACTCTACTTCATCAACATCATTTTATGTACGAGATGTGTATTAGCTTGTTCTATCTTGGCAAAGTATATACCAGAGCTGACCGATCTGCCATTAGCATCTGTTCCATCCCATGTAATGGTATGATGCCCCTTATCCAGTGCTTTGTCGGCAAGAGTACATACTTTCTGTCCTTTCATGTTGTAGATACTTAAATTAGTTTTGCCCGTTTGCGGCAAGATAAAGCTGATACTGGTGCTGGGATTAAAGGGATTGGGATAATTCCTTAGCCCAAAATCTGGGTTCAGGGATGGCAGGTTATTGTCTTCATTGGCTACATTAGTCCGTTGCATGGGTATATTCAGAATAGTATCCTCGCCTTCCAAAACCGCTACAATCGGGATAATCATGTCCTGGTAATCCCAACGGCTGGCTTTCACGGTGTAAAGCTCCGCACCGGTGGGATAATGGAAACAACCCAGTGTATCGCTGAATTCGGGTAGTTTCCCCAGTATCTCTATCTTCACACAATCTACTGGCAATCCGGTTACGGAATCATAAACATATCCGTTTATCCCGCCAATATAGATAGAGTTATACTCATAGGCACCAATATCCACTACCTGAGGAACTCCATGCATTCCCGGAGCAATTCTTTTATGATATCTGATATCAAAGGCAGGCAAATCCGCACGAAATGCACCCGTATCTATACAGGACGAAAATGCTTGCTGACTGTAATCTGCATTCAAGGTGTCCGCAAATATCGCCCCACCTAAGATGTTTCCACCTCCATCTAAGATATCCCAAGGATAATCTAATGGCATCGAAAGGCAATTATTAACGAGTAAAGGATGATGATCTTCAGTAACACCCGCTGATGACCAGTAGTTGCAGTCAATAATATTGTTTGTAAACTCTTCATCGCATCCCCCATATGAAGAATGAAAAGATGCATAATCGACGAAAGTGTTGTTATACACAAAAGGTGAAGTTTGCTCAGATCTGATAAGCCGAGAAAATGAATCACCTGTATATCGCACCAAGTTATTAAAGAACCTCATCTGTCCGCTCTGGTACGATGGGTTATAGTTCTCAAACTTCAATGCTGCGTCCGGATAGTTGTTTTCAATGATATTGTTATACATGTAGGTAGTTGAGGCATTAGTCATCTGGGTGTTTACTTGAACACAGCCGTACATATAGTTATCCGATACATAATTCGTACCAAAGCCATCAGAGCCCAAAATGAGAGGAGAATTGCCAGGATTAGCATTCAAGGGTTTTATCATTTTATTCCTTCTGGCATATACTGTGTCAGATATTGTTGCAGAGTAGC
>JAQUJJ010000094.1 GCA_028681035.1 Candidatus Cloacimonadota bacterium | reverse complement strand
TGAACATAGCTAATCCTTGCGTATCATTATGAGAGCCAATATTATACGGTATGCATACGTGTCAAGTCTTTTCTTCACTAAGTTTTAAGCATATCTATTGTCTGATTTTAGTTTTTGCCACAGAGTCCAATTCTCAATTATTTTGCTCTTTTACTCTTTGTTAAATTCTCTGTTTTTCTCTGTAGAACTCTGTTTTCCTCTGTGTTGAAAAGAAATCTTTCTCTCTATCCGTTCTATCCTCAGTTCCACCGCTGCCACTTTCTTCGTATCCACAATGTATCTCCCAAGTAGATGGCTTTTTAGCTTGTTCGCCACCTCCAGGGCTTCGGGAAATTGTTTAAGGTGGTTTTCTTGCAGTTTACATAGCTCCAGCATCGCTACTGGGCAGGCTAAATCAGCAGCAATCTGGAAACAATCCAGTGCCGAAGCAAGATCAGCGTCCTTTTTGTACAGCAGCCCCAAATCGCGGGTTATATCTGCCGTAATCACCCCGTTGGCAAGTAAATCAATCAAAATACGCTTGGCTATATCAGGCTTATTTTGGTTTTTATACAGCATTGCCAGGGCATGGTAGTCTATCCTAATGTCCATTCCATGCGGTGGGGGGTAGTCAATACTATCGCAAATAAGCGTGAACAGCGCAGCAGTGTGCAGGATATCATGATGATTGTGGACAAAAATGCGCCGCACCAGTTCAGGCTCGCCATTGATAAGGTATTGGAAATAAGTTTGGGGGATTTGTCCACCTTCTATATCCAGTTCTCTATCTCTAATATGCCCCAAAACATAGAACTCAATGGTCTCCAGAGCACATGAAGGCAGCTTTTTCTTCCACAAACGCCGGGCGATATGCAGTAAATCTATGTGCTGCATGGCACGCAGGTTTAGCCAGATTTGATGATATAAAAGCCGAGATTCCAACACTGGTACATCGAAAGTTTTGCCATTGAAGGTGATAAGCACAGATTTGCTTTGCAGCAGCGTGATTAGCCTATCGAAGGAACTAATCTCTGCATCTGGATCGGGGAGGAATATCTGCTCTACTATAAACTGCTCATTTTCATAATAGCCCAAGCCAATCATGAAAGCAAGGGTTTCGCCACGACCAAGACCGGTGGTTTCCAAATCCAGCACCAGGATTTCATCTTTATTAATCTTATCGCTATACCAATTATCTTCTTTGTCAATTCCGCTGCCCTCTTTGCCGTTCCCGCGGAGGCGGGAATCCAGCCCTGCCCAAGTGATTAGCACTTCCGGTATATGATGCGGATACAGCGGCAAATTGTCTATTTCGGTAAACATCGGATATGTTTTTTTGGTATAGAAATAGGGGCTATCGGGATGAGCGGAAAACTCTCCCTCAATAGCCGCTATCAAAGCTTCTTTCAGCATTGTGCGAAGCTCGCTGGCATATAGTTCCTTGTCGTTATTCATATCCATTGTCATGGAAGTTCATGCTTTTTTAAGCTGCCGCTTTTGGCAATAGATTTCTAATAACAACAATAGTATTGCCGAAGGTTAATCTGGCAGCGCCTTGTAATAATAGATGTTAGCTTGTATCACCATCAGGAACGACTATGGCTGCAAGAATAGTATTTCCACAGACATTCCAGCAGTTATGTCCGCACGAGTTAAAGGCAGGTTTCACCTCTCCTTCTTAACTGAGTTTTTGTTCTTGGGAGAGAATGTTATTATCCTTCGATTTATTTCAACTTATTTAATACCAAGCTGTTCATCATTTGTTATTAACCTGATTCTGCTTTATTTCAGCCACCACTCTCCTAAAACTCTCTAACCCTCTATACTTACCGAACGGTAGGTAAGAGCGGATCAGGAGTCTGCCCCTACGCTAAAATGTTCTTGACGCAATAGCAAAGTTCTAAAATGTCGTGAGACAAAGAAAAAAGAACTAAGAAAAGGATAGTTCAATGGTAGGAATAGCACTTACTTACACCACCATTGGGATAGATGCGCAGCAGATATCGGTGGAATGCGACGGCTCGGCAGCTTTGTTTAACGTGAATATTGTGGGGATGGCATCCTCTTCCGTAAAAGAGAGCAAGGACAGGGTGTTCGCTGCAATTAAGAATGCCGGATATGCCAGTGCGTCAAAGAGATACACCATCAATCTTGCCCCTGCGGATATAAAGAAGGACAGTGCTGCGCTGGATTTACCTATAGCCATCGCCGTGTTGCAAAGCAACCGCATCCTTAAGATTAACGATTACCGCAAGGTGGCGATTATTGGCGAGCTTTCTTTGGATGGCAATGTGCGTCCCGTTTCTGGTGTTCTACCCATCGCCATTGCCGCAAGAAGGGACAATGTGGATACCCTTATTGTTCCCTTCGAAAATGCCGAAGAAGCCGCAATTATAGAAGGCTTAACCGTTATTCCCGTTACTTCCCTGCATGAATGTGCAGATTGGCTTTCGGGGCAGCTAACCATCGCCCCTGCCACCGTGGATAGAGATAAGATATTCCAAGTATTGAACGATTTTCCCTTAGATATGCACGATGTGAAAGGGCAGTTTCAGGTGAAACGTGCTCTGGAAGTTGCTGCCGCCGGCGGGCATAACCTGTTGATGGTGGGTCCTCCCGGAAGCGGGAAAACCATGCTGGCTCGCCGCGTACCTACTATTTTGCCCGAACTGAATCTGGATGAAGCCCTAGAAGCTACCAAAATACATAGTGTGGCAGGGATGTCCAAAAACTTCCGCAATGGCATTCTCACCACTCGTCCCTTTCGCAGCCCTCATCATACTATCAGCGACGTTGCTCTAATTGGCGGCGGAGCCTTTCCCAAGCCGGGGGAGGTAAGCCTTTCGCACAGAGGGGTTCTGTTCCTGGACGAGCTGCCAGAGTTTAAGCGGGCGGTGCTGGAAGTTTTGAGGCAACCGCTGGAAGATGGAGTTGTTACCATTTCCCGCGCTATTACCAGCCTTACCTTTCCTGCGGAATTTATGCTGATTGCAAGCATGAACCCCTGTCCCTGCGGATATCACGGAGCCAACATCCCGAATCATAACTGCACTTGTGAATGGGGCGCAATTCAGCGTTATCGTAACCGTATATCGGGTCCCCTGCTGGATAGAATAGATATTCATGTGGAAGTCCCCACCGTTACCTACGCGGATTTGGCTTCTCTGCCTACGGGCGATACATCCAGCGATATCCGCAGCAGAGTAAATAAAGCCCGTGCCATCCAGAGAACGCGCTTTGCCGAAGCCGGTATCTATAACAATGCACAGATGAATTCTAAGCAGCTACGCAAGTATTGCATCCTGGATAAAGCCAGCCATGCCTTGCTGCAAAACGCCATAGACAAGATGGGCTACTCCGCCCGTGTGTTCGACCGCATTCTAAAGGTTGCCCGCACCATTGCCGATCTGGAAGGCTTAAAAGAGATTAGCAGCGAGCATATCAGCGAAGCTATCCAATACCGCACTTTGGATAGGAAATACTGGAGCTAGTGTATCGTCAAGCATAACGGGACGCTTGTTCATTCCAATACACGCGGGACGCCTGGATTTTCGGCTAACAGGAGGTATAGGGGTCTCGCCTATACAGGAAAGCCCTAAAGGTTTCCTTGCTGAAATCTCAGGTGATTCCCATGTGATCCCCACGTGAAGCCCACGTAAAAGCGAGGGAATCACGTGGAAAATACCTCTGCAATACCAAAGATTGGAGCAAGGTTATAGCAAGGCTGCTGGTTGTTTAAAGCCCTCTCCGAGGACTGTGGTAATAGGGAAATTGCCTACCCAATAAGGTCATGAAGATACAGTTTAGCAGCGTCGGAGTGCTACTCTACACTGTTTTCTTTTTCTTTGTGGTTAATTGCAAGTTTACGGGCAGCCCTAGTTTCTCTATCATTACGATGCCAGATAAGGTGTAGTTCAAAGCCTACAAAGGCTAAAAACAGCCCCACAAGTCCTCTCCATCCCAAGGATGGAAACAGCAGATACAGTGCTGCTGCCATGATAATCCACTCCACCAAAGCGAGTATATTTTGTTTCAATTTCATCTCCTATGTGGCATTAATAAGCACGTGCGCTGCGTACCAAGCGAAAGCCAATATCCTTGGCAGAAGCATGGGCAGCATTTCCGCCTCGTGCGGTGGAAGTGCAAGCATCGGCATCGCTCATCCAACTGCCACCTCTAATAACACGGTATAAACCGCTTTTAACTCCGGTGGGGTTTTCTTCGGGTTCGCTATTGTAAGCGCCATGATAGTCCCAACACCATTCTAAAACATTACCGCTCATATCATATAAGCCAAACTGGTTAGCTTTCTTTTGGGCAACATTCTTAGTGCGGTTGTTGCTATTCGTGGCGCACCAGCCAACTTCGCTAAGCTTGTTACCTCCGGAAAACTGCAAGCGGTTATTGCTATCGCCACAACGAGCTGCGTATTCCCATTCTGCCTCCGTGGGCAAGCGGTAGCCCGTTGCGCTCCATGTGCAAAAAACACTGTAGCGCAGGGTATCATATTCGCTGGTATTATTGGCATCCGGGAAATCCTTAGTAATTTTATAACAGGGCGTTAAGCCTTCGCGCAGGCTAAGACAATTGCAAAACTCCAGTGCTTCATACCATGAAACATTGGTTACCGGTTGTTGAAACTCGGTACGAACAGATGGATTGCTGTGCATAACACTTTGCCATAGTTCTTGGCTAACTTCTGTGGCACCAATCAGGAAGGGGCTGAGGCTTACTTCATGGCGGGGGCGTTCATGCTCGCTGCGGTCTATGAACTGTGTGCCCATATAAAAGCTTCCCTCTGGCACATACAGCAAGCCGTTGGCATAAGTATTCATGTTTGCAGGGGAGAACGCAATGCTGGTGGTTCTTTTGGAATCTATTACAGTATCCTGCCGCAAACAGTTGTTGTGGCTAAAAAGTTCCACACTGTATTCTCCAGCAGGCAGTTTCTTAAATCTCTTAATCTTATCTGCTTTAACCGTGCCCAGATATTCGCCACCCAGATAGATATCTCCATCCACACCGCTGTCTATTTCCAGAATCCCATAGCCAAAGCTATAGCTGTTTTTAAGTGGGGCAATTTTAGGATAAGCGGGGGAAGGCGGCTCTTCTTCTTTATTGGGTTCCAGTGTTTCAGGTACGACAGGGATAACAGGAGCAGGTGCATCAAAATCAACAACGCTTTCCTCGCTTACTGCCACATTTATCGTGCGCTTGAATTCGCCTTTGGTATTCTTCAGCTCCACATCATGCACGCCGCTAGGAATATCATTCCATTTTGCCGTAGCTCCCACAAACAGGTTCTGGTAGAACTCTCCATCCAAGTAAAGTTCACCACCGAATTTACTAAGCACTTTAATTGACCCGGTGTTGCTTGGCTCTACGAGGATAAGCTCTACGTTTTGTGCACAAAGCAGCAGCATAAACCCCAGTAGAAATAACAACAGAAATAATCGTTTCATTCGCTTCATATCCTATTTAATGATATCTACAGGCACGCTCGGTTTATTCTCGATAGCTGCCTTTAGTTTCAAAAGTTCAGCGTTATGCAGGCGAATACAGCCCTCTGAAGCGTTAGTGCCGATAGAGGCAGGGTTGTGCGTGCCATGTATGCCGATTCCCCGCCATGTATTAGCGGAGAAAGTACCCTTTGCTCCGGTGTATAAAGCGATAAAGAAGGGTCCATAAGCGCCTTTGATAGCTCCCTTGCCGTCCCCAAAATCATGCGTCCAATCACTGGAATCCTTAATGAAGTTCACCTCGAAATGTCCCTCAGGAGTGGCGTTATCGCCTTCTTTGCTTTTATCCCCAGGGTTTTTGCCAAGTGCCACGGTGTAGCTTGCCTGCAAGACTCCATCACGGTAATGATGCAGCAAGTGACGGCTCTTCTCTATCAGCAGGTAATCTCCCTTTTCTACCATACGAGCTTGCTTGGTGCGGGCGGGATCAGGAGCTTTGCGAGTTACATTATCAGGAATGGTGGGAACAACCTTAACAAGAGCTTTAGGAGCAGTTACTTTAGCACTGTCCTGCGCCGGTGCCTTTACAGGTTTGGCAAGGTGAACCTTATCCTTGCGGATTTGGCTACCATAAAAAGCGAGCAGAGCAATTAAAACTGCACTCAGGATAACAATAAGGCAGGAAGTGCCTTGGTTTTTGCGATTGCGCAGGTGCCTTAAGCCTCTATATGGCATAATATCATCCTTATGGGGTAAAGCGTCTTACTGTGTAAAAAAGCCCCATTCTTATCAAAAACAAGTGTGAGGGTAACAAGTAAATAGCGCAATATGTATCTCCCCGATTATGTTTAAATCCCATGTTTCTAAACATAAAGGGAATGTCAAACAAAAAAACCCCACATCTGCCGAGTAAGAGCAGGATAGGCAGATGCCCCTTCTGTATTAAATGTATAAGTGCCATAATTGTAGAGATTTACAGACAAGATGCTCGGACACCAATATAAATCATAGGTCTATAGCTCCTGAGTGAGATGGGTGCTACAGACAAAGGCTGGGATTGCCAAAAGAGCAAAGAATAGCAACAGTGCAGAAAGGGCTTGACACTTTTCTCTATTTAGACAAACTTGCAGGTTAAGGTACTTTTTGCCGATAATATAGAGGTGTTACGCCCATGAAAATATGCATTATCACGAATTCGCACCCCACCAACGATGTGCGCTTGTATTACAAGCTTGCCCTCAGTTTTGCCAAGCATCATAAAGTTTGGCTGATCAGCACAGAAGGGGTGGTGAACCATGCCCACAATCCATATCAAATTGTTATGGATTCAGATTCTAGCTGGAATGCCATCGGTCATTTGCAACGCAAGGTGCAGGAAATTAAGCCGGATGTTCTGGTTTGCGTGGAACCTCTTACCCTACTGGTGGGCATCAGGCTGAAAAAACGGATGAAACTGAAGGTAATCTTCGATGTTCACGAATTCTATGCCGATGCTTTTAGCGAAAGGTTTCCTTTGCCGCTACGCTTAACCGCCAAGCTTTGCTATCTATCTGCCCTAAAATACTTGCAGCGCTGTGCGGATGCCGTGTTATCGGTTAATGGGGAGATATTGACACAACTGCTGGGTAACGATACCGAGAAACGGGGAACCGTTATCCCAAACTATCCCGCCAAGAATGTATGGGATTATGCTTGCGATACTCCTGGTTCTTTGTTTCATGTCTGCGAGATGAATTTTGATCTTATCTACATTGGCGGTTTAACCCGCAACCGCGGTTTGTTCAAGATACTTAAGCTTGCCTCAGTTTTGAAACTGGAGTTTCCCAATCTGACCATTCTTATTATGGGTAAGTTCTTTGATCCTAAGCTGGAGCAAGAATTTCACAGCTATGTAAACAACAATAATCTGAATGCCATTATTTATTATCAGGAATGGATACCTGCCGAAAAGATAGGCTTATTACTGCGACGTTCACGCTTTGGGCTGTGGCTGTTCAATCCCTATAGCCGACGCTTGAAGCTTTCCACTCCCTTGAAAGTATTGGAATACCTGGCAGCAGGATTGCCAGTGATAACTGTTAAAACCCCTTTAATGAAGGCGTTGGTGGATTACAATGGCTTGGGTATCTGTACTGGATATAAGACAAAGAGCCTTGCAGAAGCCACAGCAAAGCTTATGCGTATGAAACCGAAGGAATATAACGAAATGAGCAAGCGCTGCCTGGATATTACCGAAAACCGCTTTAATTGGGAAGCACTGGAACCGCAGTTATTCGGCGTGCTGGAGAAAATAACCAAGCCATGAACATCCTCTATATCAGCTATTTCTATCCTCCTTTGGGGGGACCGGCATCCCTGCGCAACGTTAAGACGATTAAATACCTTAGTGAGCTGGGCTGCAAGATAGATGTGCTTACTGTAAAGGAAATAGAATACAATTACTTGGATAACAGCCTGCAAAGCGAAACCAAAGAGCACTCCATTATCCGCACGGCATCATACGACCCCATGGCATTGATGAAGAGACTTTTGGGGAAACGTCCAGCTACGTCACAGACTCTATATAAGAATACTCCAGAGCGATTGAAACTGCTTATCCGCAGAATGTATCCGCTGGATGATAAGGTAGGATGGTTGCCTCCTTTGATAGCAGCGGGAAATAGAGCTTTGAACAGTGGAAACTATGATTTGATATATGTATCCTGCGGTCCATTCTCTTCTGCTATTGCCGCATGGTGGCTGGGAAAACGACACAAGATTCCCTATGCAGCGGAGATGCGAGATTATTGGACTCTGCTTAGCGACTATGATTTACATGGGTCTGCAATGCAGCATGCGTTTGCCCGATACTGGGAGAAACGCATCCTGTGTGATGCAAAGTGGATAATAACTGCCACCAAAGGGATTGGAAAAGACCTCAGCACTGCCTTTGGAGACGATTTAACCAACAAGATGCTTACCATGTACAACGGACATGATGAGGAAGATTACACCGATTTACCTCTTCTTGCTCCGAGGAGTAAGGGCTTTGTGCTTAGTTACTTCGGTGCGTTATATGCAAGGCGGAGTCTGAAATGTTTCTACACTGCTTTAAAAGAGCTTGCAGAGGCTAAGCTGTTGCCAATGAATACCCAAGTTAAGCTGTTCGGAAACTATAATATCGAAACACAACAAGACGTGGAGCATAGCGGCATAAAGGACATGATTACTATTACCGCTTCGCTAAATCACAAAGAGGCTCTGCAGCATATGGCAGAGTCCGATGCGCTTATCTTGGTGATCAACAGTAGCAGTCCCTATGGCACCCTCACCAGTAAAGTGTTTGAATATCTGCGGATAGGCAAGCCCATTCTAGCACTGGTTCCATCAACGGGAGAAGCAGCAGAGCTGTTAGCCGAGAGCGGACAGAGCTATATCTGTGCCATGGAATCGGTTAGCAGTATCAAGGCTTGTATCATACGGCTGCTTGATGCACGTTACACAGAACCCACATTCAGCTATGCAGCCGCTAAATACTCCCGCAAAGCACAGGTAGGGGCTTTGTATCACTTTCTCAAAAGTTAGTTAACCTTCTCAGGGCAGCTTATCCCACAAGCCTTCGAACATCTCCCACTTCCCGTCCTTCTTAATTAGGGTTATGCTGCGCAGAGAGTTGCGGTTATTTTCCCGCACCATTTGCTGCCAAGCGGGGTTAACCACATAGTTTGCCACGCCCTTGGCTTCGTAATAGCCCACCCAAAGGAAGCTCTTCTCTGTTTCTTTCAGCTTATCGGCAAGGCGCACGCAGTTTTCCTGATCGTAGCTGCCTAGCAGAATAATACTCTCTCTGTTCAGGGTTGTTTCGTCGAACAGGCTTAGGATATCTTCTTCGGCTGCACCCCACTTACGTGGATAAGCTGTTGCGCTTAGTTTGATGTAAAGCGAATCGTTGGCAGTGGCATTCAGCGGGGAGTAATAAAACCGGGTGAGGCTATCGGACGCCCTGAATCCAAACTGCAAATAGGCATCTGCCACGGGGAATACGCCACGGTGCAAGCCTTCGCCGATATATTCAAAGCGGTTGTTGAGGGGGTAAAACATGCCATCCACATATCTGCAAAGATTAAGCTGCTCTTCGCTTACTTTTATAGGAACGCCATTCTCATCGTTAATCTGGAGGCTAAGCGTATAGGTCTGAGGTTCAGTGTCTTCGCTTCTATCATCCCAAGCTAATTTGCGCACGTTTAGGTACTGCCAGTCATCATTCACATATACAGAAATCAAATCTGGTATGCGTGAGAACTCTGTCGGCAAACCATTGGCGCGCAGGACGCTACAGGCAAGAATGCGGTATTGAACAGACGTGAGGTACTTTTGTGCATAGGCAATATCGAAGGTAAGCAAGCCACTGAGTGCCTTTTGGGCATCTATCTTATATTTCAGTTTCAATTTGGAGAGGATGTTGATGACACCTTCCCGGCTGTTAGGTTCGGAGTAGCGGATAGTTTCGGGATAGAACTGAGCTTTGCCTTCGGAATCGGTAAAAGGCTTGGGAAGTTCCTCATAAAACACACTCGGTGAGTATAGGCTAAGCAATTCCTCTTCGCTAATCCCGTTTTGATGCAGCCAATCCCAATTATTATACATCGCTTCAAACTGTGCAGCAGACGCCTGCCACAAGAACTTGGGGTCATCTAACAGCAGGTATTCCAAAAAACTAGAATCAAGCGGCTTGGCAAGCTTATTCACGAAAGCCCAAAAGGCGGGGTTGTTTCCCCTGCAAGCCTTTGCCACTTCGTAAGTAAGGCTATCTGCATAAGCGTTTGGGCTGCTCGCTTCACTCGTGAAGATATTCACTTTATCCTGCCACAGTTGCTTTTCTTTCTGCACCTCTTCACGGTATGTTTCCGGCTGATTACCCCACTGCATGGAATTCGCTGGATACTCCATATAAGCCCAACCGCCGTAAAACTCATCAGCTTTAAGTACCACCTTCACCTCTTTGCTGACCTCACTGCCGGAAGGCACAAATTCCAAAGCTTTTTGCCCCTTTGCATAAAAGGACAGGTAAAAAGCACCTCTCCCTGCAGTGAACCGCAAATCACCATTCTTGTCTGTGCTTAGTAACGTTAAAGCCCGTAGTGAACCCCAATTGAACACCATGGGGATAACGCTAGCATCACTTATTGGTTTGCCAAGTGAATCGGCAACATGCACTTTTATCAGTCTGCTTCTGTCTTTGGCGTAGTTGCGGGTGGAATTGATAGAGGTGTCGTATTTCCCCTTTACAAGGATTTCATCATTTTCCGATGCCAGGCTGCCATCAGCAAGGATTAGCACAGTTTTATCTATCAGAGCACTAAACCAAGTTTGGTCTGGAAACCATGCCGCATCCATATCGCCGGTATAGTGCCATGCACCATCCAGAAACACTTCCGCCCAAGCATGGTTGTTATCCATATGTGCCCACCAGGGTGTGGAGGCGGGACGCGAGGGCAAGCCAACGGTTCTAGCGGCTGCCACAAACAGGATTTGCATTTCTTCACAGCGTCCTATTAGTGACCTTTGCGTAATATCCAAGGGGCTTTGATCTCTGCCGGAAGTCTGCTGAAATTGCAAGCGGGATACGCACCACAGGGCAGTGGCACGGTATCTATCCAAGTCTGCATTCGTCTCATTAACCACTTTCATCAAGCCATCATCCAGCATCGCCTGTCTATAGGGTGTAACAGGCTCGTCGGACACGCTTTGTTTGGCAATATATGAGAGGAAAAACTCGGGAGAATAGTGCAAGCCTTCTTTATCGAGCAGCTTGGCAATGGCATCGTAATTGCTTTTCACACTGGCGGGACTTGCAATACATAGGCTGGCAGAGCTTTCGTAGGCAAGCAGATATGCCATCAGAATATCGGGCTTGCTTTTTAGCAGCTTGCTATATTCCTTTTTAGGGGCTTTAGGCAAGGATTTAACATTTGCCTTTGCCAAAGTGTAAAGCTGTTTGTAAAGCTTGGGATTGCCTTTTTTAGTAAGCTCGGTTGGCAGCGCAGCAAGCATACCAATCGCAAGTATTAGCACTAAGGTCGTTAAGCATTTTTTCATTTCATTTTCTCTTTATTTGTTACTATGTCTGAAGGTCGGGAGGGCGAGAAGTAAATCACTGGCAGTTTTCTCTTTGCTCTTTTACTCTTTGTTCTTTGTTAACATCACTGTTTAACTGTATGTTAACTATTCTCTTTGCTCTTTTACTCTTTGTTATCTTTTCTGTTTTACCTTGCTGTGTTTCGCAATATGTCGCCCTTTGGGGCTTATATTGGTTTGGATTTATACGAGGGTCTTCGTGCCTGCGGCACTCCGAACCCGTCGCTATCGGATGTCGCCCTACGGGCTATTAGGTGATGGCATTTTCCATTATTTTCAGGACAGCTCATATTCTCTTTTACTCTTTGACTCTTTTACTCTTTGTTAAAGTGTATTTATCCAGTACCGCTGTAGTCCTTGCTGCCCATAGATATAATTACCGCTAATCTTTGTCTGGCAGCAACGACTCCAGGCTTAAACATATTCTCAAATATCATATCTACCATCTAAGAACACCGAACACACCGAAAGATGGTTTTGTCTTCCATGTTTTCTCTTTGACTCTTTTGCTCTTTGTTAAAATGTATTTATCCAGGGCAGTACCGCTGTAGTCCTTGCTGCCCATAGTTATAGTTATCGCTAATCTTTGTTTGGCAGCAACGACTCCAGACTTAAATATATGGCAGTTCACCTTAATCTTAACTCTTAACTACCATTCAATAAATGTTTCTGCCATCTCACCGGGTTCCATGTGCCGCATTTGCTGCAACTCCAGCTCGAACAGGCAATAATCCGGATCGCTGGCTTCTTTCCAGTAGCTGTAGATAAACTCTGCCCAGTCCGCCACTTCTTTGCGGGTAGCCTGATTTTCCACTTTCTGCATTTTTCCAGTTCCACGCAGATAACCTGTGCTATCGCTGGCGGGGATAAGCAGACAAAATTCCGCTTTGCAGTTATTTTCCATTTGCTTGGTTTTATTGTCAGTGTTGCCAGTAGCAAAGAAAAACCGTCCATCTTTCACGATTAAGGTCATGGGACGCAGGCGCGGTTGATCCCCTTCGCAGGTGGCAAGCTGTACTGCTTGCAGCTTTTTCAGCTTGGATAATATCTTTTCTTTCATCTCGTCTCCTCTGTATAAGCCATGCTGATTGATAAAGTACAGAATGCCATTAACTTGTCAACTGATTCCTTGCCTAGCATTCTCCATTATTTCTGTAGCTACAAAGTCTCACCCAAAATTCTGATTGAATGCCAAGTTTTAGCGACGCTTGGATTCTTCTTGACTATTTTATACTCCCTAAAATAATGCAATTATATGGAGTCGCACTCCACAAAATACTACTATTTTAGGGAGTACTACCAAAAGGAGCAAAGCTATATGTTCATCAACAGAGTATATTCAAACATTAAGGATCACTTACAGAAGGGAAAGGTTTTGATCGTATTTGGACCGCGTCAGGTGGGAAAAACCACTATCGTAAGCAAATATTATGATAGCTTTGCGGGTAAAAAAATCATGCTGAACGGGGATAATATTATTGTGCGGGAACAGCTTGGTTCGCAAAATCAGAGCCTGATTCTGGGTATGTTTGAAGGTTATCAACTGCTTATAATAGACGAGGCGCAGCGGATTCCCAATATCGGTTTCGCCTTGAAGATGCTTGTCGATAATCGACCAGAGCTGCAGATTATTGCTACTGGTTCTTCTTCATTTGAGCTTGCGGGACAGGTTGGAGAGCCACTAACAGGCAGGAAAAACACGCTTATGTTGTACCCAATTTGGTTGGGTGAATTACTTGAATATTATAATCGCTACGAACTAAATACCATGCTTCCTGATTTCTTGGTTTATGGTCTTTATCCTGAAGTGGTTACCTCTGTTTCTAAACAAGCCAAAGCCGAGCTGTTAATGGAGATTACATCTTCATATTTGTTGAAGGATATCCTCGAGATGGACAAAGTGAAATCCGCACAACCAGTAATCAATTTGCTTAGGATGCTGTCATTTCAGGTTGGGCAGGAAGTTTCATACAATGAACTTTCCAATAAACTTGGTTTGGATAACAAGACAATCTCCAGATACCTGGATTTATTCGAGAAAACGCATATAATTATCAAGCTCAGCGGCTTTAGTAGAAACTTGCGCAATGAGATCACTTCCAAAGCAAAGTACTATTTTTATGATAATGGGATTCGGAATGCCCTGATAGCCAATTTCAATCCGCTGGAGCTAAGGGATGATATTGGTTTGTTATGGGAGAATTTCCTGATAGTTGAACGGATTAAGAAACGTAGTTACAATAACATATATGCAAATCAGTACTTCTGGCGAACCTGGTCCCAACAAGAGATAGACCTTATTGAGGAAAGAGAAGGTAAGCTCTTTGCCTACGAGTTTAAATGGAAAACTGCACAGGTGAAAATACCTCCAAAATTTGCAGAGGCATATCCCAAGGGGCTGTTCTCGGTGATAAACACAGACAATCACCAAGATTTTATCATGTAATCTCGCACTCAAAACTGAAATAGATATCTGTCTGTCAACTGTTTCCTTGCTGCTATTGCCCTATCATTGCCCACTCATTGCACACCTCAAGGGCATTGGGTGGGCAATGAGTGGGCAGTTCAAGCAAGGGTGGTCATGAAATCCATTGACATAAACAGCGGGAGAAATAGAATTGTAAAAAACTATTATTTGTATGCTAGATACAAAAGGAGTGATGATGCCCTATATTTCTAATACAGATAGAGATAGGCGCGAAATTCTGGATCGTATTGCTGCGAAAGATTTTGACGAATTGATTGCAGCTATTCCAGCTAAACTGCGCATGAACAAGCCTTTGGCTTTGGATCGTCCGCTATCGGAACTTGAGATTACCGCTAAAATTAAATCCCAAACCTGCAAGAATATTTG
>JAQUJJ010000286.1 GCA_028681035.1 Candidatus Cloacimonadota bacterium | reverse complement strand
CGCGGCGGGCCGCATGGCTGAGCTGCATACATGGCGAAATCAGACCGGCAACTCCGATGTTACCCGCTGGTACTATGATCTGTTTACCGGAGCCGTAACTAACAAACTCTATGCAGATGGAAAAGGCACGGCATACACCTATCTCGATGATGGACGGATCTCTACTCGCAAATGGGCGCGCAACATCATCACGACCTACGGATATGCCGATACAGCCACTGGGAGCATTCGCACCACGGATTACAACGATGATACTCCAAGCGTTACCAACTATTACAACCTCACCGGCCAGCTTTTTAAAGTCGAGGATGGCACTGGAACGATCACCTTCGGCTATGATTTGAGAGGCCGGCTAATCGCTGAAACCAACGCCTTTGCAGTCATCACCCGCAGTTATGATACATATGGGCGTTATGCTGAATTTATTTTAAGTCCTGTAAATCCTGTTTATCCATGTCAGATAATTCAATACGGTTATGATATTTATAATCGCCTTAACGCCATAACCGCAATTATCGGAGTCGAAACTAATACGTTCACTTACAGTTATCTTTCGGGAACAACCTTAAGTACCGGCTACACCGGCACGTCATCACCCAATCCGCAATCACAAATCCAAACTCTAAAATCATTTGAACCAAACCGCAACCTGATAACCACCATTACAAATTCCGTGGGTTCCGTGCCTTCCGTGGTAAGCTCCTTTAATTACTCCAATGACAGCACCGGAAAGCGGACCAGCCGTATTGATTATTATAACGGATCGACTGTCACCAATACATTTGATTATAATATCCGCGATGAGGTAACCAACGCCGTGATGAACGCCACTGAACAAAGCATTGTCTATGATGATATCGGTAATAGACAGACTTCCACTGTCGGTGCCGTTTCCAGCGTCTATACGGCAAACCATCGCAACCAATATACAGCCGTAAATACGGGTGAAACATCGGCCTCTCTTGCCCATGATGACGACGGCAACATGACATGGGATGGACAGAAGTGGCATCACACCTATGACGGTGAAAACCGCCTCATCGCCTCAAAACCTGACTACTGGGACACCACCAACGGCGCATGCATGTTTGAGTACGAATACAATCATAAAAATCTGCGGGTTGAGAAGATCAAGAAACAACTCAGTGATCGTGAGGCTGGTTATCCCATGAACCCGAGTGCTAACCCCGGCACATGGAACCCCCTCGAAACCCGTCACTATATCTGGGATGGATTTAATATCGCCGCGGAGATAATCATTGATCACATTATACCTGCAACCAATATCAATTACTACACTTGGGGTATTGATCTCAGCGGCACCCTTCAAGGTGCCGGAGGTGTCGGAGGTTTATTATGTGACACAAAAACTTCAAGCACTGGTACCAATACATATTTGGCTGTCGGAGATGCGAACGGAAATATCACGGAATACATTGATAACACCGGAGCAGTAGCCGCACACGGAGAACATAGTACGTTTGGTGAAACAAAACTATCTGGTGCGCAGAAGGATGATTTTACGCATTGGTTTAGTTCAAAACCGTTTGATAAAGAGACTGGGTTTGTTGTATACCAACGGCGTTATTATGAGCCGATACTTTGTAGGTGGCTCTCCACAGACCCGATCACCGAAGACGGTGGGTTAAACTTGTACGGGGTAACTTACAACAACTCCATAAACCTTTTCGATATTCTGGGTCGTGAAGCATCATCTGTAAGTAAAGGATATGGAACTGACGGTAATGGTTCTAAGGAAACATTTAATTTATGTAAATGTGTGGAGGTGACAAAGCAAATTGTTTATAAAGATGTGTGGTTTGGCAAAATGACATTTGATGATATCTTTCCGCCTACGTCGAAACCTTACAAGAAGAAAGGTTGGAAGTGTCCAAAAGCATATAGTATTCGCATAACTGTAAAACCTAAAGGAGGGTTCAGAAATAGATATCAATTAGGAGGTGATAAATGTGCGATTTGGAATGGTAAGGCCCCAGCAGGTGGTCTAGTAGGAAACGGTATGAATTCGATACGGTTCAAGCCTCAAGTGTTTTTTAGTGGCGGTAATCGAGGAAACTCAGCACCAATACTTTGGGGATATCATTTTCATCCCGATGCAGGAACAGAACGTAACCTTACAGCGGAGTATCCTATTCGACAAGGTGACACTTTTATTTCTGTAAGCCTTAATATTCTTGATGAAACAGACAATGATGAGCTAGGCGGCTGTGCCTATTATAATTTAGAGACAGGCCAGGGTTTAGCAGTAAATGCGAATAATGTTTCAACGCTGACTATAACATATTAGAGTTAGAAGCAGGTCTACGTTATGCTAAGGTATTGGGAAAAAATGAAATACATGACAAAATATTTTGCGATTCTTCCTTTTGCATTGTTGATGATTGTGTTGAATACAGGGTGTGATTCAACAGAAAAGAAAATGAAGCACTGGGGTGAGCAACATAATTTTGCGAAGCTTGAAAAAGTGTTATCTAATGAGCAAATTGAGGTTCGACTTTATGCGATTAGTTTAATGGCGCAAACATCTCATGCTGATGCTCTTAAACCGCTAATTGGTTGTCTTCAGGATGAAGACCCACGAATTAGAAATTATGCGGCGTATGAACTAGGCTACCTCGGTTCATGTGGTGTTGTTGATAAACCAACAGTCATTCAGTTAGTAGACATTCTTAAAGATCCTAATTATGTATCACGTCATGATATAATAACGGCCTTAGGCTATTCAGGCATTCCAGATGCCATCCCACCGCTAGTTGCAATGTTGCATGATAAAGATGATTCAATCCAAGAATCAGTAATTGCTGCACTTAAATGTCTTATTAAAGAAAGTAAGTTTCCGTGTAGTAAAATCAGAGCAACTGAAGTGTTGAATGTCTCTAATGCATTAGAGGCCGTACGGAGTAATGGAGGAGTTAAAGCTAAAGCGGAAAGATAGGGGACGGCGTAGGGCCATAAATGTCATTTGTTGCGAGATTGACGAGTTAGGTATGGTTCCAGAGATGAGACAAAAATAAGATATCGTCTCAGATTGAGTTCGCAAGAGAAGTTTGCTGAACAGTGGCTGTGTTTCGACATTTGGAAAGGTGCAGCAAACTGGATTGGCGTTTAGAAAATCATAAGGATCACAAGAGTTTTATGCAACGGCATTTCAAAGTAGTAGCGAACCGGTTGTTCCTAGCTCTGCGACGGGTGCGGTCGGCAATGCTAAAATTTAGGCTATCGCTGGGGCAGAGCGGCGCTGATCGCAGGTGGCGGGAGACCGACAATCTTACGGGTAAGGTCCGGGATCTTTTTGAGCGCGACTCGGGGCAGGGCTCGAAAAAAACGCGGCTGGAGACAAAAGATATTGCTGGCAACATCCATTACGGCATTCAGCAGGAGTACACGACCATCGGCAGCGGTA
>JAQUJJ010000093.1 GCA_028681035.1 Candidatus Cloacimonadota bacterium | reverse complement strand
CCTGTTATGCTGCAATTGCCAACAACGGGCTTTGGACACAACCTCACTTACTAAAGCAAACCGTAGGAAGAGGAAGGTTAACCCGTGAGCAATTGATGCCTCTTGCCAGAAAGCCATTACCGATGAAGCAATCAACGATTAAAACTATTCAGGAAGGTTTATGGGCAGTGGTTAATGCGCCGGGTGGAACGGGAGCAAACGCCAGAGCAAGCGGGGGAACTGTTTACGGAAAAACAGGTTCTGCTGAGAACTCCATGGGCAGAACCACTCATGCGTGGTTTTGTGGATACCTTGTAACCACGAAGCCAGAGATTGTGGTAACCGTGTTTTTAGAGAATGCAGGTGGGGGCGGAGCTTTAGCAGCACCCATAACTTCCCGCATATTTAACTATTATATTGGCAACTTGGAAGAGATTAAAAAGATTGCCCCACTACCGGCACAATTTAGAACTTCGGAAGATGTAGAACCTGAAGAGCCAGAAACACCTGAAAGTATTCCCATAGAAGCGGAAAAACCAGTAGAAGAGGGCTTATGATAAACCGTAAGAAGTTCGATTTCAGCCTGTTAGCACTGCTTATGTGCCTGATGATTCTGGGTTGTATAGCCATTTTTAGTGCTTCCACAACCGTTATCGGTCAGCATGTAAGCATAGAAAACTTCTGGTGGAAGCAGATTATTTTTGTCATTGCTTCTCTAGGGGCAATAGCTCTTTTACTCCGCTTACCGATGCCCATCTTTGATATTCTGGTACTGCCTTTGTTTGTGTTGAATATGCTGGCACTTGTTTTGGTGCTTTTTACACCTTCCGTGAATGGTTCTCATCGTTGGTTTGGTTTGGGAGGGATTAATCTCCAACCCTCAGAGAGTGCCAAGTTGTTTACTATTCTTATGGTAGCGCGCATCATTTCCCGTGAGCATTTAAACGAATACCGTCAGATATTATACGGTTTCCTCTTGGTTTTATTGCCAGTGGCTTTGATAATTATCGAGCCGGATTTTGGTACTACTCTCGTTTTCTGGGCAAGCCTAATGGCAATGCTTATTGCGGCGGAGGTTCCCGTATTTTATGTACTGCTTATTATCAGCCCTATTGTCAGCATTGTGTGTTCTGTTTGGCTGCCATTTATCCCTATCTGGATTATTATACTAGCCTTTCTCCTGTTTAAAGCGAGGCTTTCTTGGGTGGCGGTAACGGTTGCCAGCATTGCCAATGTTTTCATTGCGCTTATCACTCCCGTATTTTGGATGGGCTTGAAGGACTATCAACAGAACCGCATCCTCACTTTTATGGATCCCACTCGTGACCCTCTTGGTGCTGGATATCAGATTATTCAGGCGAAGATAGCAATTGGGAGCGGAAGTATATTCGGCAAAGGCTGGCTATTGGGAACTCAAAAGAACATGAACTTTCTTCCTGAGCATCATACCGATTTCATCTTCTCAATAATCGGCGAAGAATTCGGATTTGTTGGCAGTGTTTTGCTGCTGGGAGTGTTTATGCTTTTCTTTTCACACATCATCAAAAATGTAAGCAACTTGAAGATTAAAGAAAGAAAGGTTGCCACGGCAGGGATTATGGCTTATCTTATGTTTCAGACCTTCATCAATATTGGTATGAACATTGGCTTGGTTCCTGCAACTGGTATTCCGTTACCTTTTATTAGTTACGGTGGTTCGAATTTGTTGATTAATGCTATCTCCGTGGGAGTTGTCTTAAAGTATCTGAATGAACGAGGTTTTATTAAATGAAAAAGTGCCTTTATCTCTCTCTGTTTGCACTGGTTTTGTTGCTGCTTAGCTCTTGCGTAAGTGTATCAACCCTCAATTTCACCGAGAAGGATGCCGAGGACAGCACTAATTTGATAGCTAATCCGAGCTTCAATCCCTATTCTGAGATAGCTGCTGAAGCTCTTAAGGGATGGGTGGTGCATCTTGATCCTCCTGGTGGGGATACCAGTCCGGTTATTATCGATCCAACTGAAGCCTTTGAGGAAGGCACTTCCCTGCGTATTGATGCCTCAGACAAGTCTGTGATGGTGTTAAGCGATTCTTTTAAGGCACGGCGTTACGGAGGCTATTATGTTCGTTCTTCCTTTAAAACGAATAGCGCAAATCCTCCTGTAGTGCAAATGCGTTTAATTGTATTCCAAGACAATGGCAAGATAACAAACCGCTTTGGTCAAAGAATTTATCCTACCCCCAGGTGGGAACGTAGATCCCTTAGTGCTGGGTTTATCCGCCCCGGTGCCAAATTCGCACGCCTTGCCTATCTTATTCCTCCCTTCAAAGATGGCTCTATCTGGATAGATGCTGCCGGTTGCTTTGAAGTACATAGCTTTTCAATAGACTAAAGCATGCGCATTACCTTACAAAGAGTTAGCTCTGCTACTTGCCGTGTGGAAAACCAAGTTATCGGCGAGATAGGCTCTGCTTTGCTGCCGTTTGTCGGCTTTTCTCCCACAGACACTTCTGGCTTAAGCTCAATTATGGTGGGTTAGTGAAAACTAAAGAGGGATTGACCACCACAAACGGGTTTCTTGCTGAAATCTCAGGTGATCCCCACGTGATCCCCACGTGACCCCCACGTGAAAGCGAGGGAATCACGTGGGAAATTCCTCTGCAATACCAAAGATTGGAGCAAGGGCAGAACAAGGCTGTGTTGTATTATTTTATCGCAATTCTTAAAGATTATGTGCCTAGTGTACGGACAAGTGTCAGTATTGGTAAAAAAGTTCTTGACTATTAATTGGGCTTAACATCTAATACTCCATGAACGAATCAAGAGCTTATTTAGATCAAGGATGTGTTTATAATTAGGACTCTACAGCTTGTTACAGGCTACTTGTCTATGCAAGAACTGGGGAGCTACCTAAAGTTTAACATATTGAAGGAACTTGTTAAATCGCTTGCAACCTGCCAACAACTGTCCGATCGTTTTTAACATAGCAAGCACAAGATAAGCGGGAAGAAAGAAGGAGTAAATTTGATTACCACAAAGAAATGTGTTCTGTTGCTGGTGCTAGCTCTTGCTACACTTGTGAACACTTCTCTTCAGGCAGCATATTTAACAAATATGCCTGCGACCATAACCCAGCCGGATGGCACAAAGATAGAGTGCCTTGCCAGCGGCGACGAATACCATAACTGGCTGCACGATAAGGATAATTACACGATTATCCGCAGTCCCAAGAACGGCTATTATTATTACGCCGAGAAAAGCGGAGAAGAAGTGATTGCGGGAACAGCGATAGTTGGCAAAGACCTGCCTCAGAGCCGCGGGCTAACACCCAGTGTGAATATCTCGGAAACTGCCTACAAAGCCATGCGCAACACCAAATTTTACATGCCCCAAACACGCAATGCTCCCACCATCGGCACTATAAATAACATCGTTATCTATATTCGTTTCTCGGATGAAACCGAATTTGGGGATAGCAACAGCCTTTACGATGGCTGGCTGAATTCCAACACTAACTCCCTTAAAAACTATTACCAGGAAGCCAGCTACAATAAACTTACCGTAAATACCACCTTTTATCCCGCTTCATCTAACGGTTTTGTGGTATCGTGGCAAGATAGCCACGCCAGAGCTTATTTCCAACCCTATGATGCCACCAGCAACCCCACTGGTTATAATGGCGATACCGAACGCCGCACACGTGAGTTTACCCTGCTGCAAAACGCCACTAACGGAGTAGCCTCCCAAATTCCCACTGGCTTGAATATAGATTCCGATAATGATGGACGTGTGGATAACGTGGTGTTCATCATCCGTGGAACAGCCGGAGCTTGGAGTAGCTTGCTCTGGCCCCATCGTTGGGCAATATATGATCGTACTGTTACTCTCAATGGTAAGCGAGTATATGACTTTAACTTTCAGTTGCAAACCTTCCTTAGCAGCAGTTCTGTAGGTGTTTTATGCCATGAGTTTTTCCACACTCTGGGGGCACCAGATTTGTATCATTACACCTCCAATGGCATATCTCCCGCAGGCTCTTGGGATATCATGCAATCCGACCAAAATCCACCCCAACACATGGGCGCATACATGAAGTGGAAATATGGGAAATGGATTAACAATATTACCACTATATCTACAGACAGGCAATATTCGTTGTTGCCAATAACGTCTTCTGCGGGTAACTGTTACCGCATAAACTCCACCAATCCCAACCAATACTATGTGGTGGAATTCCGCAAGAAAACCGGAACTTTTGAGAGCAGTATCCCCGGCTCTGGCTTATTGGTATATCGCATAGATACTAGTGCTGGCGATGGCAATGCAGACGGACCACCCGATGAAGTGTATATTTACCGTCCGGGCGGAACCACAACAGTTAATGGAACTGTGGATTCTGCTAACTTTAGTACCGAAGTGGGAAGAACCAGAATAAACAGCAGCACAAATCCCGCACCTTTCCTGCAAGATGGCAGCGCAGGCAACCTTAGCCTCTATAACATTGGCTCTTCCGCGGGCAGCACCATCAGTTTTAATAAAGGAACTCCTCCTATTGTAACTATAGATTTTGCTACAAACCCGCATGTGGAAGGCTTTGATGCCGTTACTTTCCCGCCGGATGGATGGGATAATCAGGCAGTGGTGGGCACAAAGGTTTGGGAGCGGGTAACCACTGGCGGCAGCCCCACTTGTTCACCCCAATTCGGAGCAGGAATGCTGCGGTATAATAGCTACTCTGCTACGTCTGGGAATTCCGCTTATCTCGCCTCACCGCGGATAGATTACAACAATATCTCAAACTACAGCTATAACTTTGCCTTTTACATGTATCGGGATACTGGATATAGCACCAAAGCTGAACGTGTTGAGGTATATCTTAATACTAGCCAAAATCTTAGCGGTAGCCCAACTTTACTGGGGACGGTGAACCGCAGCACAACGCTTGCCCCAACGGTAAGCTCCACAGGATGGTATCAGTATGCTTATAACTTGGCTCTGCCTTCTGCTGGCTATTATTACATCGTGTTAAAAGCAATCAGTGCCTTCGGCAACAACATGTTTCTGGATAGCTTTAGCTTTACCCGCACGCTTGTTCCACCAAATGCAGCCATAAACCCCTCTCCAGCCGCTGGCAGCAGTGGGCAGAATTTCACCCAAGTGCTAACATGGCAGAGCGGAGGAGGCAACCCCACTGCTTATAAATTGTATTTAGGAACCAATAACCCTCCTACTAATCTGGTAAATGGCACGAACTTGGGCAATGTCCTCAGCTATGCTCATGCAGGTGGCATTCCCCTTAGCAGCACCATATACTGGAAGATTGTGCCCACGGGTGACGGAGGTGATGCTAGCAACTGCCCTGTCTGGAGCTTTAGTACCATTGCCGACACCTCTGTATTCCCCTTCGAAGAATCTTTCGGCACTTCCGGTGCGAGCTTTCCGCCAAACTATTGGACGCGATATTCCGGGCAACTTGCCGAACCTTCTGTGCTTGCTGCCAATACTAGCTATTGGATTCAGGATGATTGGACTAACATCGTAGCTGCCCCCCAAAACTTCTCTGCCCGCATGAATATCTATGGCACTAACCGCTTTGGCTGGTTGATTAGCCCTTTGCTAAAGATACCGGCTAATGCCATGTTGGAGTTCGATTTAGCCTTAACAGACTGGAACAACAGCAATGCTATTAGCTCCGATCCCAATGGAGCCAGCGGCGTGGACGACCAGTTTGCCGTGTTAATTAGTGATGGCAGCTCTTGGGCAAGTGCAAACCTGATACGCAAATGGGATAATGCAGGCTCGGCTTACGTTTACAATAATATTGCCTATAGCGGAAAGAAAGTATATCTGGACTTGGCTGCTTATCCCGGCTATAAATACATAGCCTTCTATGGAGCATCCACTACCAGCAATGCCGATAACGACCTCTTTGTGGATAATGTATCAGTAAAGCTAAAACCAGCGAATGCAGTGCTTAACTTAGCACCTGTTGCCTGGGATGCCGGCACAAAAGAATTGAATAGCCAAACTAACCAAGTATTCACCATCCAAAACGGGGGCACAAGTAGCTTAAGCATCAGCTCCATAAGCCTTTCTGGTAGCTCTGCTTTTAGTTTGCAGGGCTTGCCAAGCTTGCCCATAAGCCTTAGTTTCGGACAAAGCACTACTTTTAGTGTGCAGTTCATGCCAACAAGCATCGGAACACAAACTGCCACGGTGAATGTATCAGGCAGCAACCCTGCGAGTATAAGCCTTGCCGGGCTTGGTGTGGATACCCGTATTGCAACTATGCCCTTTTCGGAAAGCTTTGATACTATCACTACACCATCTTTGCCTCTTGGCTGGAGGGCGTATGTAAACTCTACGTCCACTTCCGCTTATGTGCAAAGCAGCACTACCTACCCGCAAAGCTCGCCTCATAGCGTATCTCTGTCTAACAGTAGCGATGCAGCGGCAGATGTTAGGCTGATAACACCAGAGATTATGCTGCCGGTGAACAGCCTTAAACTAAAGCTATCTGCAAGAGGAAACTCAGCAGGATATCAGTTGCTAATCGGAACCGTTAGCTCTGCGGATGGTAGCGGGGTTTTCACCCAGATTGGCGTACTGGATTTAACGAGTGACCACACAGAATATGTAGTATCCTTTGCGGCTTATGCTGGCACAGATAGCTATATTGCCATAAAACATGGCTTGGGCGGTACTTCCCGCAGCATTCACATAGACGACTTCCGCTTAGAGGAAATCTTGAATAACGATTTGGCTATAAATGCGTTAAGCGGCTTGGGGCTTGGAATTGTGGGCGAAAGTATGTCCCACCAAGTAAGCGTTAGCAATAACGGCTTAATAACCCAAAATAGCTACACAGTGAAGCTTATGGCAGAGGATAGACGCAGCGAACTTAGCTCTTTGCAGGTGAATACGCCTTTAGCACCCAATGAAACCGTTACTCATACACTTAACTGGGTGCCGATAACCGCAGATAACTATAGTGTTTACGCTTTGCTAGTCCTTGATGGAGATGGCAATCTTGTAAATAACATATCGTCAACAAGCACCGCTACAGTACATCCTGAGGATACCTACCTTCCTATTGCAGGCGACGATAACAGCGAGCTTGCTGCAAATGCGCTCCCCATCAGCTTTTACTGGAAGAACAGTTTAAGTGAGACCATATATCTTGCCGAAGAGCTTAAAATGGCAAGTGGCAACATCAGCGGCTTGGTCTATAAAAGCAATTTCGTGCAGGAACTTGCCGATAAACCCATCAAGATATGGGTGAAAAACACCAGCGAAACCGATCTAAGCTTGGGATGGAGCGGGTTTGCAGATTATACCTTAGTGTTCGATGGTGTGTTGACTTTCCCAATCGGCACAAACCTTATCAATATTCCCTTCTCTATCCCCTTCGCATATAATGGGGCTAACCTTGCTGTGCGGGTAAACCGACCCATGGATACCGAGTATTTTAGCACAGATAATCACTTCTACTATAACGATGCGCCAGATTATCCTAACCGCAGCCGCTATGTTCTTAGCGATACCACTGTTTATGACCCTACCGATCCTTCCGCTGCAGGGACATTAAGCAGTAATGTGCCAGTAACAGTATTCGTTGTAGATAATGCTGTGCTTGCCACACCTTCTATCACCATCCAGCAGCAGGGAGCCGATTTACTGCTAAGCTGGAACGCAGTCCCCGGAGCTGTGATGTATAGATTTTACGCTTCAAGTAGCCCTGATATCACCATGGATGCCCCGCTTGCCGTTACCTCAGAGCTTAGTATTGCCGTGCCCATAAGCGCAGCAATGTTCTTCAAGGTGGTGGCAACATCTGAGGAGCAGTGATAGGGCAATTCATACAAGGAAGAGAACACATACAGAGAGTTGCAGGCATTACACCTGCAACTCTCTGTGTTACGATAAGAAAGCTTATTGCAGTTTAAGCAGCTTGGTGCTTATCTGCTTGTCGGGAGTGGATATCCTCAGCAGGTAAATGCCAGAGCTTGTCTGCTTTCCAGTGCTGTCTCTGCCATCCCACTCAAGGCTGTTCTTGCCTGTTTGATGAATAGCATTCCAGCTTCTAATGCGCTGTCCTTTCAGGTTATATATCTGAACCTCCACAGGACTGGCATTTTTGAGACTATACTCAATATTCAAATGTGTGCTAAAGGGATTGGGATACAGATTGAGTACTTGCAATGCAGGTGTTTGAGTCTCGTCATCATTGGACACAGGTTCTACAATAATCGATGTTGGGCCATGAAAAGAATCGCTACCATTCAAGTATACTACTCTTAACCAGTAATAATATGTAGCACCTTCATTTGGTATCTCAGTATCGATGTACGAATAACTTTGCGTCGTCGAGGTATTGTTTGCTTCAATTAATAACGAAATCGGGGTAGCTGTGTTCATGTTAGTATCTGTGTTGCGGAATATTTGAAACCCAGCCAAGTTGGTTTCCAATTCGGTGACCCAACTAATATTGACATATCTGTAGGCTGTAAGAGTTGCAGCAAATGAGGATAATTCAACCGGCAGGGTTGAACCAACATAAACTGAGACAGGTCCGTGATTTGTTGTGCTGCCATTAAATTCCATCGCTTGTAACCAATAATAGTAAGTGGTTTCAGAATTAACTTCGTAATCCATGAAAGAGTAAGTTGTTAGGCTTGAGGTATTTGTAGCTGCAATTACACCAGAAACTTGTATTGCTGTTGTCATTAAAGGTGCCAAGCTACGGAAAATGCTGAACCCTGACAATCCGGTTTCGCTTGCTGTAGTCCATGTAACATTTACCTGATTGTTGGAGTTGACTGTTGCAGTTAAAGAGAGCAGTTCAAAAGGTAGGGGAATAACGCTTACCTCGACAACATTGGAATAAGGGCTATATCCACTACCTAAATACGCTTTAACTCTGTAATAAACCAGTTCGTTACCGGGTGTATCAAAAATCATGCTGTTATTGTTTCCGGCATCCACATTCTGGTATAATAAACTGATAAAACCCGCATCCGTACTTACATCAACTTTATAGCTAATGGCATTTACACTGGGTTCCCACAGAGCGGCAAACTGATAAGATTGCAGCACAGCTCCGGGCAAAGCATTCGGTGTCCAAAGCTTGGTTACAAACTCCGGATGGTCTATAAATGGGTTGCGGTTGCCCTGGCGTTCCTGAATGCGGTCGTTGCGGCGGCGTTCCCAAGAATCTGGCGGGTCGTCGTAATGCCATTGCAACAGCGTGGAAAGCTTCCCATAATAGCCTCCTACCGTAGGAGTTAAATCCTGCATTTCCAAATTATAGCCAGTATCTGTGCCTTCATAACGCAATGCCATATAAAACAGCATACGGGCAACATCGCCCTTCTCTACATTTCGTGGTTCCCAAGTATTGGTATTGGAATTGCAACCTGTTGTGCCACTGTAATTGGGATAGGGAGAGCTGTCAATATAAGGAGTTCCGCCGATATCAAAATCCCTGTTGCTCTTGGCAGAGTTTACTGTGACGTCACAGGGACGCAGATGGTGTAAATCCGTGCCAGCAGGGCGGTTGGTATCAAACCCTCCATGGCTAACGCTCCAAGTGTGCTCTCTGTTCCATTGGGTGGAGCCAGTGCCATAATAGTTCTTAGGCACAGACCAACCCGTGTAAGTTTCGATCACGTTATTGGTATTCAGGCTGTCCTCATCTGTGTATTGCAACTGTTGCCACACGGCGGAATAAGAGAACTGGGTTAGGTGAGTGCTGCGTAAAATCTCGTGTAGATTACTCTTTAAGGTGCTACCATAACCAGTGGCAGTGTCGTAGTAGCCGGCAATGCCAGTATTGAGGGTGGTGGTGGATGCTGGGTTATCCAAGGCAAAGTTAAGCAGATATTGTGAGCTTGCTCCGCTGCCATTCATTTCGTAGGCACGGAACCAGTATGTGGTGTTGCGCACCAAGCCGGTAACAGTAACAGCGTCTATTTCATCACCTTCCACTATTTGGGTGGCATCACAATAAACTACTTGCTCCCCGCTGCCGTTATAGACGGGATTGGGAGTGTATTCCACGCCGTTTTGGGGGTCTGTGAAGCTTAGTTCTGTGTTTATCTTTATCAGCCTGCGAGAGCCGTTTCCGGGTGTCCAGCTCGCTTGGATGGAAGTGTTGCCGGGATAGAAAACAAAGCCGGTAACTTGAGCAGTAGGGATATCAATGCCAACCGTCTGGAAGCTTACATCGGGGCTGTAAGAGACACCGGAAGCATTAACAGCATAAGCTCTCACGTAGTATGTAGTGTTTGGTAAAAGATTGGTGATGGTTCCGTTTATGGGGCTAATCCCGCTGCCGAAGGCTATATGGGCAGAGCTGGTATCCGGTGCTGCTGTTGTGCTCCAGCAAAAACCACGGGTACTAATATTTGCTCCTCCTGCCGAACCAACTATAGAGCTTGCCAAAGTGCTGTTGTAGGTAATCTGGCTAAGGGCTGGCTGCTGCAAAATGGGAAGAGAAGTATTTTGATAATCGGTGATAAAGATATCGTGGATATAGATGGCATGGCTGGGGTAAAATAGCCGTATTTTGGTAGCTGCGTTTTGCCCAACGTTCACAAAGTATCTACTGCCAGTGGAGCTGATATTGCTGAAGGTTATCACGTCCATCCAAGACGCTCCATCCAGCCGCTGCAAGCGAACACTGCGCCCCGAAGAACCAGCAGCAAGGGTGAATTCCACCTCTCCCAAACTGGGTACAATAGGGAACTCAATAATGCCTGAGCTTGCTTCCATTTGGATACGCCCTGGGCTGCCCAAGCCATTACCGGCAGAACCGGGTGACACCAAACAGCGGCTGAGGTTTATGGTGCCAATATTTATCTCTTGAGTGTATGTGCCATAAGAGGAATGTGCCGTCCAATTGCCAATACTTTCGTTTACAATCATGGTGGCAGAAAGGTTTATCCAAGTAACGCATATTAAAGCAGTTAGAAGTAACATTTTAGCTAGGTTTAAGGTGGTCGGTTTCATAACTCAGCTCCCTTATCTTTATCTTCGCATTCTACTCATCTAAGGCATTCTTGTCAAGCTATTTATGCGCCGCGTTAGTTCCAATCTGCTAAGTTTTCTGCAAAGTGACAACGAAAACTGCAAATTGTGCAGCGAAATCTGCAAACTGTCGCATCCTTATGCATCGTAGGACATCCTTAACAAGACCCTTTTGAGTAGTTTGTGACAAGAATTCTGCAATTCCGATCACCGAAAATTGCAAATTGTGACATGTAAATTGCATAAGAATTAGGTCGGACAGTTGATTTATTGACATTTACCGGAGGTGGACTCTTTGATTGCTCCACTCCCATGAATATCTCATCGAAATTGCGTTACTTGGTGCTATGTTATTTTTTACTTTCTGGTTGAGGTTCATTTTGTACAAACTCGATAACATCACTACTCAAAAATCCCGACTCTACTTGATCTCCATTTAGTTCGCCTATTAATTCGATTACTTCTTGAAGCTCATACATTGCTGGCTTGTTTTGAATAATATCCGGAATCTTTTTGATAAGACCAAGGTTGATATCCCAAAGAGGATTTCCTTGCAGTCCCCTCTTCAATCTATACCTGATTCGCAGTTCTTTTGAGTGATTATCGTTGTATGCCTTCAAGGCGAAGAGTCCTATCAGATTGAGGACCAACCTATCGTTGTTAATGCAAAACTTAACTAGCTTTTCGAAATCACTCCTCATATCTGAGCTGAATGATCTGTTGACAACAGAGTAATCGAAATTGGGATATTTACTTTGATATGACAGGAAATAAAGAATTCTGTAGATTGCGTAAGATGTTACATCCTTAGAAAGCATTAGATTTAGAGCTTTCCTAAGGTATTTTTTTCTCTTTAACTTCGATATTCCCGGTGATGTGACGATCCCTGAGATCAACCAACAAGCGAATTTCTCATTATCAGGATCATCACAAATAAAGCGGATCAGTCTGTTTACTACAGTATGGTTGATTTTACCTGGGTCGATTCGTAAAGTATTGTTTATGGACTGAAGATATTCTTTTTTCATGTCAGATCGACTCATCACTTTAACTCTTTTCCAGGAGGCGAGATCTCTGTAATCAGTATTGAAGGGTTTATTCACATCATTCACTTTGCTATCGTGATATCTCTGCATATCTGATACAATCTCAAATTCTCGTTTTGGAGAAGGAGCCCTGTAGTTTCCAATGTCTTCCTCGTCCAAATACGTAAAGAACTTTTCTGATAATAGCTTATCAAGGAGTTTAGTGTCACCAGCAAATTGTGTTTTGGCCCCGTTTAGATTTAATCCAATGTCATACAGCTTCATCTGCAGGGTGTTTAACGCGGTTTTGATCTTTTGTTTTGAGTTGCCAAAAATGCGAATGTCATCAACATATCTACCGTATTCTATGCCGGCTATGGAAAGCATGATATGATCAATCTCATTAAGTAACAGGTTTGCAAAAACATGGTTTCCCAAGGGACCAATGGTTATACCATGAATTACTTCTTTCGGATCGCTATGACGGGAGTATACATGTTTAACCTTTAACATTTGCTTCAGGAGAAATACCAGAGGATCGTTACTGGGGATTCCAAACTCTTTTCTAATGGCGATAATCAAATGTTCGTGGCAGACGCTATCGAAAAACGATGATAAATCTGTTTTCAGCAGTAGATTGTAGTTCTTCACAGCTGCCGCTTGCCATTCAGAGAATTTCGGCCATCCGTGTTTAGCATAATCCTCCGTCAGGCTGTTATTCAGTTTTATCTGTTCACCCCTTCTGTTGCTAAAACAATTATCTATCAACTTGGCTTCCAGTTCGTTTGCAATTGGTAAAACTACCGCCATCCTAGCGATATTGTCCTCGATATCAGGAGTAACAAAATTGCGCAGTGCAAAAGCATTCTTCCTCTTCAATGCTCGGACAGCAACTTTTGTCTCGAAGTTCTGATAATCCAAAAGTCTGCTTCTAATCATCTTGATATATTTAACCTGGTTAGCTCTGCAATGTTCGATCTGTATGGGATTGCAGAACATCTCTTTGCTTACATCATTCAATGTAAGTTTTACCGCGAGGCGGACATTTTCTTCGGAAGTGATTTGGTCAAAAAGACTTTGCATTATTAAACCTCATTATATATGATACGGTAATGCATAACACAGGGTGAAATGTGCGTATCACTGGTATATCGCTACTGTTTCCTTACATTCGGGATATTTGCTACATCCCCAGAAATACTTCCCTGCACCTTTCCCTGTAGTTGCCAGTCTGATCACCATTGGTGCGTTACATTTAGGACAAGTGAGCTGCAGGATATGCTTGCAGGTGGGATAATTCCCGCAACCAACGAATACTTCCCCTTCATGTGAGCCTTGTTTAGCCTTTCTCAAGTACATTTTTGAACCACACTTTGGACATTTCTGATCAGGCATCATTCCTCCAATAATTCAAGTATCAGGCTTGCTGTTTGATATACACAATCATAATTGATGACAAAGCATAAATATGCTATTCTTGTCGTCTGTAACAATATCTCGTTATCATTATATGTGCAGCCGATATGCGAAATTTAAACGCAAGCATATCATACTTACAATATGGAAGGGATAAACAAAGTTGGAGCCATATTATTGTGCGGCAATAACTCCGCTGACCTGCATCCAGTACACTGGTTCCGAATCATCGTCTTTCTGAAACAGTCTCGTTAAACTCAGTCTTATCGGAACATCTAGGTAGTTTCCTGGTCTCTTAACCCACTCATCTCTACCTACAATAGGTAAATGCCGATACTCACAACCGGATTGGTCAACAAAATCGCATCTTGACTTACCCATGTGATCACAATAAACAGTACACTTTCGACCCATTATAGCACCTAATGATCTGGTTCCTGATCCTTCTGGCAATATCGGTTGCCCGTTGATTAACTCTATTTCGTATCCAAAGATGGATTCTACAGATTCGTCTGCTATCGATTCAATTAAGCTACGAAACTGAACTCTGGACATTGAATCCAAGACTATCACAGTTGAAGTATCAAAGGGATTATCCTCTATGTGCGGTGGTGAAGCTAGTGTTTCAGTATAAGACAAGTCAAGTTCTAATGTACTACCAAGATCAATCGGAGAATTGTGAGAACTAAGAAACGACTCCATGATATGTGAACCTGGTATAATAGGCCGAATGTATTTCCTCGCAGCAATATCGTAACCGCTTACGCAGATATAGCCTATACTCATATTTGTAATACCAGTTATAATGATCCGACAAATCATAGGTGAATTATCCTAACATTATTAACATGCTTACCGATGTATTCTGCTGCCAGCCTGCGATGGCAATGGTCAGCAACAGGCTCTGAGCATAATAGAACTGCTGAATCGATTTGGTCAGTGACTATAGATGCAATAGCGTTACGACTTTCTAATAAATTCAAATACCCATTTT
>JAQUJJ010000285.1 GCA_028681035.1 Candidatus Cloacimonadota bacterium | reverse complement strand
ACCTGTCACATAGTCAATAGAACCTTGTACCCAATTAGTTATACCATCCCCCACCTCATTCTTGAACAGACCCGAACCATCGTCTGTAAAAATCCATGTAGGATCAATGTGTCTACGGATACCGGAAGTACCATCATATTCTTCTTGGTCCGTATGCCACTCTATCTTGAGCGTTCCGGGTTTTACCGGCGTATTAGATAGGTAGAATGTGACAGTCCCTGCTGGCGGTATTGGTCCCAAATTACGCCCAGGATTAAATTCTTCTTGGAACTTATCCCCATATGAGTATGTAATATGGAAACTTTCAGAAGACAGTGGCACATTCTGTGCGGGACCAATTCCAAACTCGCAAGCACCTGTAGCATACTTGATAGATCCAACAACAGTGGCACTTGCTGTCCAATTCGGGTCGGTTCCAGTGCCAACAACAAGATCTCCATTTCCATTATCCATAATACATTGAACTGGACTTCCCCAACGGATCTTGAACGTGTTCCGAGTAACACCCTCATTATTTGTTGTCATGGAGTACATCAAAGGAAGAGTTTCCCCTGATAGATCATAGTATGGAGCATCCTTTCCCCAGAACAACAGAATGTGCGATCCAATGTCAGGTAATGCTCCAAGAGTCATAGCAACAGATCCTGTGACGAAATTCACCTGTCCAGAACCTATAGATGGATCAGATCCAGCTAGTGATCCATTACCACGGTCTTTCAACGTATACCATTTGCCACTCGACATATAATCAATGCGGAGGGTTCCTTTTTTCGGCAAAGGTTCACAATTATACACGTAAGTAAACCCTCGATTTGCCGCCTGTACTTCAATCGCACCTGTATCTGTAACTTCTGTTGGGGTTACTGCCGGAACGTATGTCGCAGTTCCAGTAGACCCTGTTTGTGTCCCTGTCATCGTTCCAAATGTAATAGTTCCATTGACATACTCAATAGAGCCAACAATGTTGCTGCCATTCAAAATATTTCCCATGCCATCGTCAACAAGGGAGTATCCACCAGACCATACAAATGTCCCCGGCAGTATGCCTTCTCCGATGTATAATTTGGCCCCCGTAGAAATACTATACGAGATGCTGCGGGTAATGGACGTTAATGGGTCCATCGTTTGGACAAGTGGTGTGATTAGTGTGCCTGCGCCAGCGTCCACAATCGCTGTTTCAGACTGAGCAGATGGAACCAACTTAGCACTTATTGAGTCCACTTTAACCTGTAACTCATTGACATTTGCAGCCTCTACCAGCTTTGCAACTCCATAATAGCGTGAAGCGTCCGCAGCTACTGTCGTATATATCTTAGTTCCAGTACTTGTGTATACTCCAGAATACTGTACTTCATCCCCAGTGAAGTCATACCGCAGCATATCACTGACAGATAAAAATATAATGAGACGCTTATATACCGCCCCAGTGCTGACATACACAAATTCACGTATCTCAGATGATGCGTCCGTTATCCTCAAATACTGTTTTTTCTCAGTGGCCAATCCCTCATTCTGTACTAGGACAAGAACCTCTCCAATAACAGGGGATGTATTATCCACATTCGTGAATAGTGTAAGATTTTTAGATCCAATATAATGACTTCCCCACAATGCGGCCATATACTGTGGACCTTTGACCAAGTAGGATTCCATCCTATTCTTTGCTTCTTCGCGTGTATCAAACCAATCTTTTGAAGAATAAAAAGCAACAGATACGTTTGGATCGTCAACCTGTTGGGTAAGTACAGCGTGCGCACCATAGTAAGTAACACGTGACTCAGTATTCACTGCTACATACGCCTTACGGAGAGACACACGCCCATACACACGATCAAGACGGGATATGTCTGGGAATAAATTATTGACGGCACCAGATTCAATCACAACCGATGTCATCTGCCCGCCGCCCTGCTCTGTATCATCAAGACGCTGTGATGCTTTAAATTGAATGTCTGTCTTATTAATCTCTGCCATGTTCATACTCCGTAAGGAAGTGTTTCCATAAGTTTGATAGAGTTGACTATATAATAAGCACCAGTCTCGTACTGATCCCAATGCTGGATTCTCTTTATATCCACCGCAGGTGCTTCAAAATGCCGAAACATAACATCGAATGAAAAGAGAACATCAAAAGGTGCCAGTCTATTCGTAAATTCCAATTTCATAATCAAACCTGCTGAGTTGGCCATGGCCAACAAAACAGTCCCCTGCTCTCTGGTTATCCATGCCATATTGTCCATACCAGCAAGGGTTATATAGCGGCCCTTCTGCTTAACTCCTTCCTCAATGAGTAGACTTCCTGTTAGGCTATATCCTACACTCTGTTCTACTGCATTCCATGTAAATTCATCAGTCCATTGCAAATCTTTTGGAAGATCAACAGTAAAGACAGACTGCGGCACTGCCGTATACAGTTTATAATGGTAATCGTCGTAAACAGCCATCGTCAACTCCTCAATTTTGCCATGTTCAGCGCCTCAATGAAGCCCTCAACTGTCATCTGATTCCCTGTCAATTCCCCAATATTCGATCCATTATATGTCAGATCAAGAGCATGCACTACTTTGGACATAGATGAACTCAAACTGGATTCAGTAACAGCCCCACCATTACTAAATGCAGGAATCTGCAGATTATTTATAGCATCCAAGAAAGGTACTCCAAGTTCCTTTACTGCTGATTCTCTTATAATATACTCGTAAGGAGACAGCTTTGCAAGAATGGAGTCTGCCCCGCGTTTAGCCCCACGTACAAATGGAACAAGACCACCTGTATTGAAGCGCAGTATGCCTTTTCCAAGACGCTTCAATAATTCCTCTATGGACATGCCAAACTTTTGCACAGATACTGAATCAGATGCCCCTGTTGTACTGTCTGCAGCAGAAGTTGTAGTGCGACTACCCGACATACTGGTTGTATTTGCAGAATAGTCATCCTTCATCTTTCCAAGATTCTCGGATAATTTCCACTTTGCTTCTTCCAATGCCTTTGCTGCATCAGTCTTTACTCGCGCAACCTCATCTTTATTTGTGTTCAGTGCTTCCGTTACTGCTTCTTCGTACTGTACTTTGTAGGCATCCAAATCAGTCTTCAATGACAGATCTGCTTCTGCTACTTCTTCTTTGTACTGCGCATCTGCCTCTGCACGGCTCTCATTGTATGCGCGATCCCTGCGGAACACAGCCAGTTCTTTATCTTCCAAATACCGAGATCTGGATAGATCAGAATCCTCTTTGTCTTTAGCAAATGCAACCGTGATTTCCCCCAGTTTTTTATCATATTCCGCTTCCGGGGTATTCTTTTTCAGATCATCAATGTATCTAAAATAGTAACTTCAGAAAAATATTTAAAAATTGATTCTGCAAATGCTTCTTTATTAATGTTAGCAGGAATAGTTTTAGTTTTTTTAACCTTCTTTTTATTAAAAAATGGTAATCTTGG
>JAQUJJ010000284.1 GCA_028681035.1 Candidatus Cloacimonadota bacterium | reverse complement strand
CTGAATCTAAACCCCTACCCTGTCAAAAGAACAGTTACTAAACGTCAACTTGTGTAGTGCCCATAAAACAGCTAACAGCCTGCAGTGCAAGCATATAACTATGCAGAATGGTAAAGATCGGTTAACTGTTACTTGTTCATTAAGCATGCATGCCACTCTGAGGCAAATTACAGACTGGCTTTTCAATATCCCCAAACACATATCCTTTAAGAACTTATGCTCTGGAACGGTGACACCATACTTAAACTTAGAAAGGAACTGTGAAAATTTTACTTGCATGTCATGCTTGGTTTCTTTTTGCTGTCCAGTGAACATGGTTGACTCCTTGTTGGTTTGTTGTTTTTGTTGAAGTAACACTAACGGGAGTCGCCTTTTTTGTCAAGGATATTGTTGGACATTTTGTGTATTTATCTCTCTGTGCCACAAATTGTAAGAGATATTGTAGTCTCAGAGGTTATACGGAAAACGAGAAATACTTAGATATGTATATATAGCAATATGTTGCCAATTTGGGTTACTACATTTTCAAGCAACCACAGGATGCCAATCCGCTCATATTAAGCATCTACAAGATTAGCATGAAAATTTTCGGGGGGATGCGTGATTTAAAGGAGGCGGGATATAGGGTACGACTGCTGATATTTTGACTTTGAAATCGGCGCGAGTAGCTTTATTTAAAAGCTCTAACTGTTATTCGCCGATTTCTGAGTTAAAAAAAAGGGAACCACAACTCTTCGGTATTTAACTCCCAATTATGCTGTGCCAAAGGATGATTGGCTGCGCACGAAAGTCGCTTCCGTTTAACTCACAATTACGCTGCACTATAGCATGGTTGGCTGTTCATAAAGCTTGTCGCAGCGTAATTGTAAGTCAAACATCGCAGGTTGATACTCCAGTACGCAGCATCGGTGTCCTGCGCTACGCTCTTGCTTACTCGAAGTGGGGTTCATCGGGATCCGATCGGGATCTCATCGGGTGTTATCCCGATCAACACCGCTTCAGATGGGCTTTGGCTCAGCTGCGGATAAGCAAGACCGTAGCCGGAGCTTGCCCAAAGCTCTGCCCATAAAAAGCGTCTGGGGTAAAATAGGGCATAGGGGAGAGCAAACTTGTCTGCTAAGTGTTAGTTTCCTGCCTTGCAACAAGCTGGCGTTTTGTGGAGAAAAAACAACAGCAATATCAGCTTTTAGCATTGACAAAAAACGTAAGTTCTTATTTGAATAGATTTCATGTGTGCCTGCCTAAAATTGACACTTTGGGTATTAGAGCACTAAGAGATTATTAACAAAAGAGATACCGATACAAAGACAAGGGGGAATGACCATGTTTTCGATGATTCGGAAGCGAAACGGCAATATCGTTGATTTTGATAAGCAAAAGATTGCTACAGCAATACATAAATCGGGGCAGGCAAGTGGGGAATTTGGGGATGAAATAGCCGATGTTTTAACCCTTCGTGTGTTAAACTTAACGCAACAAGTGATAGAAGATGAGATACCGGAAGTGGAGAAAATACAGGACATCGTGGAAGAGGTGTTGCTGGCTTCTCCCTACAAGAAAACCGCCAAGGCATATATTATCTATAGGGATCAGCATGCCCGCATCCGCGAGCTGGTGTCCACCGCCGGAGTAAGGCTGATAGATCAATATCTGGAAAAGCTGGATTGGCAGGTGAATGAAAATTCCAATATGGCATATTCGCTGCAGGGACTAAATAATTACATCGCCTCAGAAGTGAGCAAAACCTACTGGCTGAATAAGATATACCCGCCAGAAATACGCGAAGCGCATGTATCTGGCGATTTGCATGTTCACGATTTAAGCCAGCTTTCCGTGTATTGTGTGGGCTGGGATTTGATGGACTTGCTAATGATAGGTTTTTGCGGTGCAGAGGGCAAGGTGGAAAGTGCACCTGCAAAGCATTTCCGTAGCGCATTGGGTCAGATTGTTAATTTCTTTTATACCTTGCAAGGTGAAGCAGCCGGAGCGCAGGCATTCTCCAGTTTTGATACCCTTCTGGCTCCCTTTATCCGCTACGACAAGCTTTCTTATGAGGACGTGAAACAGGCATTACAAGAATTTGTATTTAACATCAACGTACCTACCCGTGTGGGTTTCCAGACTCCTTTCACCAATATCACGCTTGATCTCTTTCCCCCTGATTTGTACAAAAACCAGGCAGTGGTAATTGGCGGAAAGCCGATGAAGAAGACTTATGCCGATTTTCAGGCAGAAATGGACATTCTCAACCGGGCTTTTCTGGATGTGATGGTAGAAGGCGATGCCAAGGGCAGAGTTTTTACCTTCCCCATCCCTACCTATAACATTACCAAGGGTTTCGATTGGGATAATCCCACGATACACTACCTTTGGGAAGCTACGGCGAAATATGGCATTCCTTACTTTTCCAATTTTATAAATTCGGATATGGACCCCAACGATGCCCGCAGTATGTGTTGCCGTCTGCGCTTGGATACCCGCAAGCTGTTTGCACGTGGGGGAGGGCTGTTTGGGGCAAATCCGCTTACCGGCTCCATTGGCGTGGTAACCCTTAATCTGCCGCGCATAGGCTATATTGCCGAAACCGAAGAGGAGTTTTTCAAGCTGCTTGAGGAAAGGCTGATATTGGCTAAGAATAGCTTGGAGATAAAGCGTAAAGTATTGGAAACATATACCCAAAGCGGGCTGTACCCCTATACAAAGTTCTACTTAAAAAACATCTACGAAAGATTCAGCCAGTATTGGAAGAATCACTTTTCCACGATTGGGATTATCGGCATGAACGAAGCTACCGAGAACCTGATGGGCAAGAATCTTGGCACTAAAGAAGGGAAAGATTTTGCCCTGAAAGTGATGGATTATCTAAGAGCACGGCTTATCGAGATTCAGGAAGAAACAGAGAACAACTACAATCTGGAAGCTACTCCCGCAGAAGGAACCAGCTACCGCCTGGCGTTATTGGATAAGAAACAATTCCCCGGCATCAAGAGTGCCAGTTGTGGGGGAGATACGCCTTTCTATACCAACAGCACCCAGCTTCCCGTGAACTATTCCGATGATATCTTTGAAGTGCTGGATTTGCAGGATGAATTGCAGACTAAATACACCGGCGGGACAGTGCTGCATATCTTTGGCGGTGAGCGAGTGGAGCATGGACAAAGCATAAAAGCTTTGGTGAAAAGCATTTGTGAAAGCTACCACCTGCCGTATTTCACTTTTTCGCCCACCTTTAGCATCTGTAGTCAGCATGGATATTTGGACGGCGAACAGCCAATTTGCCCTCTGTGCCAAAAAGAGACGGAAGTCTTTTCGCGCATTGTGGGTTACTTGCGCCCTGTTTCACAATGGAATGAGGGCAAGAAAGCCGAGTTTAAGCTACGTACCACGTTCGACCCCCTTAAGCAGCATGACAAGAGCTTGGAACACACCGTGAACAGCATATTTGCAAAGCAAGTTTAAGATGAAGATAGGCGGTTT
>JAQUJJ010000283.1 GCA_028681035.1 Candidatus Cloacimonadota bacterium | reverse complement strand
GTTCAAATCCTCTTACCGCAAGGCTAATCGCAGTGATTTCAGCTCTCCCTCCGGTCCCGGTGTTATTAAGGGCTTGGAAACCTTATATAAGATAAAGACGAAGCTGGAACTACCCATCTTGAGCGATGTACACGAGTGTGCGGAAGTGTCTGCGGCTGCGGAAGTGTGCGATATCCTTCAGATACCTGCATTTCTCTCCCGGCAAACAGAGCTTATCCAAACTGCTGCACAAACCAACAAAATAGTAAACATCAAAAAGGGGCAGTTCATGGCGCCAGAAGACATGCACGCTGCTGCGTTGAAGGCTGCTGCCATGGGTAATGAGCAGATACTGCTTTGTGAAAGAGGCAGTTCCTTTGGTTATCACAACCTGGTGGTGGACTTTCGCGGTTTTGCCATTATGCATGATTTTGGTTATCCGCTGGTTTATGATGTTACACATTCTTTACAGCGTCCTTCTCAAGGCTCAACTTCCGGCGGAAACCCGGAATACGCAGCGATGATGGCACGTGCTGCCATCGCCACAGGGATGCTGAAAGGTTTGTTTATCGAGACACATCCCGAGCCAGGAAAAGCACTTTCCGACGCTGCTTCCATGCTCGCATTAGATGAGCTGGAAGCGTTACTTGATGGCTGCTTACGAATTGAATCTGCATTGAGGTAGAAAATGGAAACAAACTGTTTGGTGAAACCCAGTAAACGCCCTGTAGCTTGGTGTGAGATAAAACTGTTATTGCTCGATTGTGATGGAGTTTTAACCGATGGACGCATCATTTATGGCAAGCAAGGTCAAGAATTGAAAAACTTTTCTGCCCATGATGGCATGGGTTTTATGCTGCTGAAATATACCGATGTAGTGATTGGAATAATTACCGGACGCAGCTCCGAAGCCTTGCAAAGGCGTTGCGAGGACTTGCATATTAAACACTTACACCAGAATGTCCGCAATAAACTCCTCTGCCTTGATGAGCTTCTTACGACATTGCACCTAGATTACAAAAATGTAGCGTACATGGGCGACGATTGGAATGATATCCCTGTGATGCGTAAAGTTGCCTTTTCCGCAACCCCAGCAGACGCACAGCCTGATATACAGAAAATTGCTGATTGGGTAGCTCCCCATAACGGTGGACATGGTGCAGTTCGAGATTTAATCAATCATATCCTAATACATAAGGGCATTTACGAAAAGACTGTGAAGCAATACATTGAAGACATTAGCTAACTTAAGCAAGCTATTATTACTATTGCTCGTTCTTGCCTCCTGCCAGAAAACCAGCCTGAAGGTAAAGACCGATTCCATGGATAGAGCTGTTCCCGACGAGATAAGCTACGATGTCCAGATTACTCAATACATAGACAACCGCACCGAATATTACCTCGAGGCAAAGCGCATAGAACGATTCACGGGCAGACGCATGATGTACGGCTATGGAGTTACTCTAACTACTTATGATAAAAACAACCTCGTAAACTCTACCATAAAAGCTGATACCACTATCGTCGATGATGCCCGCAATATTGTTTATGCTAATGGGCATGCAACCATGACTTCGCCCAACGGCTCGCTATCAACGCCTAAAATTATCTGGGATAGAGCAGTGGACGAGATTACTGCTCCCCTAAATGTAACCTTAATTCGGGATGGCAACACCCTAAGAGGCAGTAACCTGCGTACAAACTCCCAACTTAGCTTTGTAGAGATGGATGGAGTGTCTGCCGAAGGAAAGCTAAAACCAGAGGAAATAGACTGGTGAGCAAAATAAAGCCTCTCCACAAACACCTTCTAAGCTTGTTACTGCTGCTGTGCAGTACCGTCCTTTTCGCTGCTCCCAAGCAAGCCCCCACGGAAAAGTTTCGCCTCATTCATGCCGATAAACTCTTTATGAACAAGATGGAAGCAGAGCAGATTCTGGAGCTTAGTGGCAATGTACATTTCTTTTATGGCTCAACTGAATTCCGCAGTTCCCGTGCGCTTATCTTCGATGCCAAGAAAATAGCCCGCTTATATGGCAATGTGATAGTATCCAACGACAGCCTTACCTTAAATGCCGATACGCTTGCCTATTACCGCATCCCCGAGCTTTTAAATATGGGTGGCAGAGTGCTGGCTACCCACAAGAATAAACAGGGCGAATACCGCTGGATTAAGAGCAACTACGCCAGCTACGATAAAAAGAATAACCTGCTTACTACTTGGGGAAAGGTATCTGCCTTCGACCGTAAAGAAAATGCTTATGCCCACTGCGGATATGCTCGATGGGACAGAAGAACGGGTTATGCCTTGCTGCTGGAAGAGCCAAACCTGCAAGCAGGAACCACCGATAGCCTCTTTATAAAATCCGACAAAATGGAGTTCTTCGATCAAGAACGAAAGATGATTGCTACTTTCAATGTGGAAGTGTATAGCCGGGATTATTCTGCAAATAGCGACTTCCTGATATACTTTATGGAAGAGGATAAAGCGGTTTTTACCGGTCAGCCCAGTTTTAACTCCGATTTCGCCATCGCCAATGCAGAGGAGTTCCACCTCTTTTTTACCGATAGGAAACTAAACCGTGCCGAATTGATTGATTCTTGCCAGGTACTTTTCAGTGAAGAAAAGAAGGACGAAAAGACGAATACCGTCCATGCTGATTTTATCTCTATGCTCTTTGTGGATGACCAAATACGCAAATTCACCGCAGAAGGCAACGTGGATTACTATTTTAAACAAATTGCCACTGAGAAGCGGGACTATTTTGCTAACAGTGCCACTGGAGTGTATCTACAAGCAATCGTTAATGAAGACAGCAAGCTTACCAGCATGCAAATGAAAACCAATATCAAGGGCAAATACGTATTTAAGAACGACTCATAGACAGGTTAACAGGTTAGCAGGTTAGCAGGTTAGCAGGTTAGCAGGTTAGCAGGTTAACAAGTTAGCAGGTTAACAGGTTAACAGGTTAGCAGGTTAGCAGGTTAGCAGGTTAGCAGGTTAACAGGTTAGCCCGTTGCTATTCCTTAGTTACAACTCTAAAGTTTCTTGCTCCAATTGCCCTATCATTGCCCACTCATTGCCCTCCACATGGGCAATAGGTGGGCAATGATAGGGCAATTCCTGTAAGAGATTAAACAACAGTACAAGACTTTTAGGCTCATGTTCATTTAGAGTGGGTGAGTGCATCAATGAAACATTTTATAGCCCGTTTAGAGTAAACAGCCTAAATCCCATTAGGGATGGTAGATAATAGCGACGGGTTTTAACCCGGCGTTAATGAATATATTATTCCAAAGAAAGCCCCATCAGGGCGAAAGGTGTCTTTGTATCGCCAACAAATATCGCCAAATATACATCAGACCATCTGTCGTCCCGCAGGGACTCAGGCTGTTGACAAAGTCCCGCAGGGACGAAAGATATTAGCCTGGGGTGTAGCGAAGCGAAACCCCAGGGCAGCATTAAGAGAGATATAAAGCCCTTTTTGGGCGACATATATAACATTAT
>JAQUJJ010000282.1 GCA_028681035.1 Candidatus Cloacimonadota bacterium | reverse complement strand
TGATTGCATAATTTTGATTATTGCCATACTGACCAGTAGGGCTATCAGTTATACAATAACTACCGCTATGGGGATTTGATGAAGATAGTCCCCAGGCTCCGGTAGTATTCCAGTTTGATAAACCAGATTCACAATTATCACTGAATGAACCTGAAGCTGCTGTCCATTGTGTAGCCGTTGCGGGGATGTTATCCTTCTTCAGCGTATTATTCACGAAAACTTGGTATTTCGACATACCAGAGCCATTATCCATCGAAGGATTCCAGCTAAACGTAGGGGTCTTTGTAGCTAACCAAATGTCATTTGTGGGTGTATTTAAAGAAAACTGTGATGGAGGTGTTGCATCAACTCTAATCGACCAAGATTGAGTAGCTTGCACCCAGTTACCAGCAGTATCTAATCCTCGTACAGTCCATGTATGCCACCCATCACTTAATGCCAAAGAATCTGGAATCTGATAAAATGAATTTGCTGCAGTCGTTGACAATCCTTGTACAAGATATGCCCCGTCAACGATAACAGCCATGTTGGTTACATCAGTCAACCCGGTTGCTGACCAGTCTAAATATGGTGTACTGCTTACCCAAGCTCCATTTAGCGGTGCAGTTAGAGTAATTGAGCCAGTAGGTGGATTAGCATCAATAGTAAAATTACCTGCGCTGGTTTTTTCCGCTATAGTAACGCCCGAGCTATTCTTAACTTGTAACTTAATTCTTACTGTTGTAGATGCGATGTTTGGCACAACCCAAGTAAAACTATCATCATTCGGTTCGTTGTCTGCGATAAGATTGGGATACGTAAGACCACCATCCAGGGAATAGTACAAAGATATGTGGAGCAAACTAACTGGAGGATTCTCTATTGTCCATGTAATTGGATAAGTATGATTTTGATTAGGTGCTCCAGCCAAAATTACTCCTCCATTTGGATGGATATTGATTCGTGTAGTGTCTGCGGTTATTGACCATGTTTGTGTAGCTTGTACCCAATTACCAGCAATATCCAATCCTCGTACCGTCCATGTATGCTGTCCATTGCTCAATGACAAAGAGTCTGGAGTCTGATAGAATGAATTCGAAGCAGCAGTTGACAATCCTTGTACAAGATATGCACCATCTATGATGATAGCCATATTAGTTACATCAGTCAACCCGGTTGCTGACCAGTCAAAATAGGGGGTACCACTAACCCATTCATTCTCTAGTGGTGCAGTTAGTGTTATGCTACCTAAAGGAGAGGTAGCATCAATAGTAAGGTTCGTGCCACTGATTTTTTCTGCCAATAGATTTCCTAAGCTGTCCTTCAACTGTATTTTAACCCTTACTGTTGAAGAACTTACACTTGGGACAGTCCATGTAAATATCCCATCATTGACCTCATTATCAGAAATCAGATTCGGGAATGTCAATCCGCCATCCAACGAGTATGATAACGTAATGTGGTGCAAACTAACTGGAGGATTCTCTATTGTCCATGTAATTGGATAAGTATGATTTTGATTAGGTGCTCCAGCCAAAATTACTCCTCCATTTGGATGGATATTGATTCGTGTAGTGTCTGCGGTTATTGACCATGTTTGTGTAGCTTGTACCCAATTACCAGCAATATCCAATCCTCGTACCGTCCATGTATGCTGTCCATTGCTCAATGACAAAGAGTCTGGAGTCTGATAGAATGAATTCGAAGCAGCAGTTGACAATCCTTGTACAAGATATGCACCATCTATGATGATAGCCATATTAGTTACATCAGTCAACCCGGTTGCTGACCAGTCAAAATAGGGGGTACCACTAACCCATTCATTCTCTAGTGGTGCAGTTAGTGTTATGCTACCTAAAGGAGAGGTAGCATCAATAGTAAGGTTCGTGCCACTGATTTTTTCTGCCAATAGATTTCCTAAGCTGTCCTTCAACTGTATTTTAACCCTTACTGTTGAAGAACTTACACTTGGGACAGTCCATGTAAATATCCCATCATTGACCTCATTATCAGAAATCAGATTCGGGAATGTCAATCCGCCATCCAACGAGTATGATAACGTAATGTGGTGCAAACTAACTGGAGGATTCTCTATTGTCCATGTAATTGGATAAGTATGATTTTGTCCTGTAGCACCAGCGACAATCTCACCTCCATTTGGAAGAAGACAAATCAATGGCAAATTGCCTTCATAAATAATTAAACGTTGAGCTGCTTGTACTTGACTATGAACATCAGTAATTCCACTTTTTGGCCAATATACATGTATCTGATCTACGCTATTCTGGTTACCCAGTCCGAAATGAGCAATTCCATTTACCCACCCATTTCCAGATGCAATCTCACGGTATTGGCTATTGGTTGTGCTACAGCTAATTCTTGCACCAAGTCCATTTGCATTAGACATTACTCCTTGTGTTTCAATTTCCAACCAGTAATTTGATCCTCCATTGTTGCGATATATTCTGCTTATTGTGTTATCAGTGTCATAAGGGGCAATCTGTCCTGTAAGAAGCACATCCAAATCACCGTCGTTGTCATAATCGCCCCAAGCAACTGATCCATTTTGCATACCATAGGGGTATAAAATATTAGCATTATACGTATAGATGCCATTACCGTTGTTACGGTAAACCCCACAAAATAAATGATCTTGATAGTTTCCACTCAAAAGGATATCTAGATAACCATCGTTGTCATAATCACCCCATGCAACAGCACCATTTTTTTTATCTTCCAACCCAGAATTTATGTTAGTGAAAGTGCTGTTTCCATTGTTACGATAGATTCTCGTTATTCCTGTACTGCCTGTATCACCTAACAATAGAATATCTAAATCTCCGTCATTATCATAATCACCCCACGCTACAGAACAATGATATACCCCTGTTAACCCAGCATTCAAATCTGTGAAGGTACTATTGCCATTGTTGCGGTAAATCTTGGAAATACATGTTTGTGTTGTTGTGTAACCTGCTAATATGATATCCAAATCACCATCATTGTCATAATCACCCCAAGCAATGGAGCTTGCTTGCACACCTGATAAACCAGCCATAATGTCAGTAAAAGTACAATTACCATTGTTGCGATAGATTTTAGAAACGCATGTTCCTGTTGTTGTGTAACCCGTTAATAGAATATCCAAATTGCCATCATTGTTGTAATCACCACAAGCAACAGAACCACGTACTACACCCGTCAACCCTGCATTAATGTTCGTAAAAGTGCTATTACCATTGTTACTATAAATTTTTGTCCCATATTCACCCGTAAGAAGGATATCTAAATCACCATCATTGTCAAAATCACCCCAAGTAGAAACACCCCCCGACAAACCAGTAACGATATCCGTAAACGTTTGATTGCCATTGTTGCGATACACTAATCCCTGTAGAAGAACATCCAAATCTCCGTCATTGTCATAATCGCCCCATGCAACTGAACCAGACAAAACACCTGGCAGACCAGCGTTGATATCAGTAAATGTGTTGTTCTGACCTCT
>JAQUJJ010000092.1 GCA_028681035.1 Candidatus Cloacimonadota bacterium | reverse complement strand
TCTTGACGAACTTGTTAGCAGAGGGCATGATCAAGCTCATTAGCGAAGGCATCTATGTGAAAGCTAATCGCTACAATCCCACTGTCTGCTATCGCCAGAAAGGAACCTGGAACTTCCATCCCCAGTCAGCAGCTCATCTATTAGACCTGATTGAGAAAGGCAATTACACTTCTATCCGGAAGATAACTGATGACTTCCCTCGCAGTCGCCAGTGGGTCTATGTTTATTTAGAGGCTCTGGCCTCGATTGACGTAATCGGCTTTGATGAAAAGTATTACGTTAAGTCCAGAGCCAGGCTTAAAGACCTCGGCAAGGTTGTTAACAGAGGTATCCTGCGAGATATCAAACCCAAGGCTGAACAAACTGATCCTCAAATCCAGGAACAACGGAAGGCGGAAGCTGCTGAACGTAAAAGACTCAAAATGGAAAGAGATGCTGCCCGGGCAGAGGTTCGGCGGGAGATGAAAGCCTATAAAGATGCTAAGAAAGCTGAGTGGGAAAAGGTAGTGAAGCAGCGGGAATACTATCAGAAAAACCTCCAGAGCATGATCGTCAAATATAACAGCAAATACTCGAGTTAAGGAAAAGAGGGCATTCTATGACACAGGAAGAGCAAGCACGGAAACTACGCCAAGAAATACATGGGCTCAGGGTGAAGAAGTTCCACTGGCCCCTGGATGCTTTTAAGTTCATCATGGATGGCATGGGCTATGGCAGTTCTTTAACGGCCTTATCGGAGGACAGGCTGCGGGAGCTTAAGGCTCTGATGCTCAAGTATCGCAAGCATGGGCGTCCCAACGAGTTCACCTTCGATAAGCAGGGGAAGTATATGTTCTCACTCATGAAACGGGCCGGCTGGACTGAGTCTCAGTTCAGGGCATTCACCATCAAACATTATTCCAAAAGCCACTGGAACCTGCTCGATCCTAAAGAGCGCAGATCGGTCATCGCTATGTTCCAGTCCTACGTCAAAAAACAAACAAAAGACCAGATAAATACAGCTATTGATCCTAAGGAGGATTCAAATGAGTAGTAAGCTCAGTAAAACAGCCAAAGAACGCACTCTAACCGATGCTCAGGGTAGGGAATTCCCTGTGAAGGTTCTGCACACTGAGATAGTGGAAAAGGATGCCGCAGTCAAGAAGGCAATGGAATGTGCCATAAAGCTGCAAGAGCGGATTATCAATGACAAACAGAAGTTGATCGGATTCATCGAGAGCTATCTCAATGATGCAGCTAAACGTAATGGCTTAGAATGGAAGGGTAATGCTCTGCTGATCAGTTTTGATGAGAAATACCGCATCGAAATCCGGTACAGGGAGAAGATACAGTTCGGCATCGAACTGCAGCTTGCCAAGCAGAAGATAGACGAGTGTATCAAAGCGTGGTCGGTCGATTCTAACGATAATCTCAAAGCGATCATCAATGAAGCCTTCCAAGTGGATAAACGAGGGCAGCTTGCCCGTTACCGTATCTTCGCCCTGCGCCGCTACAAGATCAAAGACCCGATCTGGAAGGAAGCAATGGAGCTGATCGACAAGGCGATCATGGTCACTTCTACCAAACAGTACATCTCTTTTGCAGTCAGAGATGATGCCGGGAACTACAATAAGGTTGTGCTGAACTTCAGCACGCTTAGTTAGTGTTGCATCCTTATACATCCTGATTTGATAAATGTATGGGAGATGGAAATATGGCATCAATAAATAACATTGCAGCAGAGGAGACTATGAGCATATTCAAAGATGATCGAAATTACCGACCTGACGAAGTAGCTTCGACTCTCCGGGTCAACCGCACCACGGTATATCGCTGGATCAGGGATATACTCGATCCTCTGCCTGCTTTTAGAACCAAGGAAAACGGCCAACTTCGTTGCCCTGGTAAAGACCTAAACGATTACTTGGATAAGCATAAGGTTCGCCCTGAATATGAGTAATGCTCTTGAGTTCCGTGTCAAGCGGGACAACTGCAAGGAAACCTACCTCAATGGCAATACCGATCCCATAGAGCTGGCGGTGATCTTCGGAGTATCTGATATCACCGTCCGCAAGTGGATTAAGAGCGGCAAATGGAATGAGTTATTCAAGGAAGAGCGTAAGCTTGACCATGAGATCGGTATCGCCCGCAAGCGAGCCCTCATCCAGGCACTGCGTGAATATGCCAAGAACCCGGCAGACACTGCTCTGCAAAGCCTTGTAAGCCTGATCAAGCAGAATCAGAAGGACAGTGAGCCATCCAAGGAGTTGAATGATTACATCGTCCGCTTCCTGGATCAAGTAACGGATTTCATGATCGAAAAAGGGCATGAGACTCTGCTTAAACAGTTCCAGAGCATAGTGCTCGATCTTGCCGATTACTTGAGAGTTAGAAATGGATAAATATACAGCCACGGACATGGTTGCCTCCATACAAGCATACCTACCTACCTACCCTCCATACCTACCAAACCTACAGACCTGCGGAGCCGTTGCCTTCGGCTCCGCGCTTTCATGGTTACCCTCCAAACCCTCGGGGTCCCCGACTCTCAGCTTGCTGGGAGTTGGGGTGAGTCCCGGTTATGTCTAAGAAGTTCATTCAACGACATAACAAGGCACTGGCGGAGATCGCATCCAAAACGATCTCCGTCTTGCCTTTTATAGACGATAATCCGGAAGCCAAGGCTGAGAGGATAAAACGCACTAACGGAACTGGTTGGGATGCCTTTTCGTTCTTCTGCCATACCTATTTTCCGCATGTCTTCCCACTACCTTTTTGCCCAGCGCATGAGACTATGTTCGATGAGACTGATAAGGGCTCAGGCATCATCGCCATTACCGGTTTTCGTGGGCTGGGCAAAACGGTACTCATGGGAGTGGTCTATCCTATCTGGCTCATCATCAGAGGAGAACGCTACATTATCCACACTGCGGCAGATAGTGATCTGGCACAGGAAAGGACAGCGTTTACCTTGCATGAACTGCAGAACAATAAGCGGCTCACGATGGACTATCCTGAGCTGCAGCCTGTGGATGCCTTTGATCTGGACTTCTATCTCAAGAATAAAGCCAGGATAAGAGCCAGAAGCATCAAGCAGACGCATCGGGGAACGATCAATCCCAAGACAGCCAAGCGGCCCGGACTGATCGTCTGTGATGATATCGATAAAGAAGAGAACATGGGTAACCAGTCCATCGGTAAGAGACGTATGGAGAAGATATCCCAGGAGCTTGCCGGGGCCCTGGCACCCGATGGCAGTGGCAGGATCATCTGGCTCGGTAACCTGGTGCATCCCAATTATGCGATCTGCCAGTTTCAGGAGCTCATATTAGGCGAAATACGGGCAGATAATCCAGATTTGGATACAACATCCCAGTCGGTACTAAAAACGCACCAGAAAGCGATTTTGCGCTTCTCTCTCGAAGATATGCAGGGCAAGTCCATCTGGGAAGAGCAATACCCCACAGCCACTCTGCCCAACCTGCGAGCCAAGTTCGGTAATACCGGGTATCAAAGAGAGATGCTTGGACAGCCAGTCATTGAAGGCAACATCTTCAAGAACCACTGGTTCACCAAGTATCGGACACTGCCAGAACCATCCAAGATCAAGCGAGTCTGGCTCTATGCTGATCCTGCCTGGGGCGAGAAGGGTTGTTACAAAGCTGTCATATCCATAGGCTATGACGGTAACCGTTTCTATGTGATCCATGTTTGGATACGACAGACCGAGAATACGAAGTTCTTCAGATACTATTATGACACATACCAAGAATTGGACAGAACCTACAAAGCCAAGTTCAGAGCTGCCTGTGAGACTACCTACGGTCAGGCACGTATCCTTGCTGACTTCGATAGGTGGGCTACAGATAACCATCTACCACCTATCACACAGCATATATTATACCAAACCTTTTTGCTCCAGGTACGAGATCATGCAGTCTACTTCGCCATCGGCTTGATCCAGTTCGAGATTGAGTTCTCTGGACAGCAGGCGTTTAAGCTCGTCGCGACTCTTAACTCCTTTCAAAAGTGAAAGAAAGATTGTGTATCCGCTTGGACTGAGGACAAAGCGGATAATTTCGTCGCCATCCCGATAGATATAGTAGTAGATTGTTTCATATTCTACAGACTCAAAATCAATAAGTACACTAAGATTAATTTCCGAGATCATAAGATCGCCGGTACGTAATTTTATAAAACTGAAAGGTTTTATAAGTACTGTCTTTACATCCAAAGCGGCAACAATCTCCGAATAGTGAATGAGAGAAGTCATTGCATTCACTTCAGGCTTGTTATCCCAATAATTAGAAATGGCGTTATTTATCAGGTTGTGAGCCTCGTTAAGTGTAGGATTGGCAAAAAGAGACTTACAAGCTTCTTGATCCTTGAGAATCCAGTGATACATATTGAACAGCACCTCATCCGTGGTCGTGGCCAGGAATTTAAAAAGAAGCCTGAATTTGAAGATGTAAGTCTGCATATAACCCATCACTTTTTCCAGATATATATAGTCTTCATATCTATAGTTAGTTTTGAAAACAAAAAAGGAAGGCAGGTATTCTTTATACTCACATATGTAAGACTGGATAATCTCAGGGTAAAGATTTGCGTAGGCATTCATCATAGAAAAATCGATACTCCGGTAGTATGAGTCGTAGATATCGCTACCGATAAAGGGTTTCAGTAAATGAAACTGAACAATAACGTTACCATAGTCATCATTCAGGAATATCTGCTCAATAAAGCGCAAGTTTTCGCGCAGGTCGTATTCATCTTCGCCGGGAAAACCGTAGATAAATGAAATAATCACGGTTGATCTTATCTTTAGTATGTTTGGCAACATTTGTTTGATTTGCGCTTGAGTCAACCCCTTTTTTATGAAGCGCAAAAGCTTACTTGAGACAGATTCAATACCCAGAAAGAGAGAACCGATATTGGATCTTTGAAATAGATCCAATATCTCGTCATCAAATGAGTCCAAGCGCAGCGAACAGCCCCATTTCACTTTTGGATGGTGCTCGTTCATATGTTCAATAATAGAAATAGCAAAACTCTTGTTTAACATAAACATATCATGGACAAATTCTATGGCTTTGATCCCAGCTTCCGCTATGATTGTATCAATGGCATTTTTGACGCTTAATATGGGGAAGTTTTGGTATTTGCGCTCGAAATATCTTGAAGTGGAACAAAAGGTACAGGAATATGGACAGCCCCTTCCCGTTTCGAGGGGAAAGACTTCGATATTGTTGTCCTCAAGGTGATCAATACTCTCTTGGCTCACAAGAGATAAATTTTCGAGTGGAATGCGACCGTCTGATATATATAACTTTTTCACATTTGTCTTATTGACAAGATAATCCCTGATAAACTGCCTAAAGATTATCTCCGATTCATGGATGAAAATGGAATCAAACATGCTTTTTTCGAGCAAGAAATCTTTATCAATAGAGGATACTCCGGGGCCTCCAATGATCAGCGTGATATCTGGCCGGGCATTTTTAAGGCAATCCGATATGCACAAAATAAGCGGAATGTTAATACAGTTGCTGGAAAAGCCTACGCAATCAGGTTCGTTTGATATTATGGTGTTGCACAATACCCGAATCAGATTCGCATCCTGCCAAGAGTCCGATATCTCCTTATTAAGGTTTAATGTGATTATTTCTACTTGTGCTCTATCAGCTCCCAAGTTGTTGATAAGACTAAAAATCCCGGGGGGATAATCTATTTCCGGAGCTGAATCGCTACTATCGGGGATGCACATAGGAGGGATCAAGATGATTCTGGGCATATAAACTCCTTAATGTATGGAACCTTAACAATATAGGTAACAAGCCAATAATGCATAATCAATTGATCCCTTTAGTAACCAGTTCTTGATATTCATCATGCATATTCAATAATTCCATGTGAGACCCTTCAACGACTATACCATCTTTGTTGATAAACAGTACTCTATCTGCAATGCTGATTCCGGTTTCAATATCGTGGCTGATGTAAATAACCAGTTTACCTTGATTTTTCAGAGCTAGGATATCGGAAAGAATGAGATTTTTGTTTACAGAATCCTGGGCAGAAGTTATCTCGTCAAAGACATAGATGTCTGATTCTCTCAGGATAGAGCGCACAAAGGCGATTCTTTGCTTCTCTCCTATCGAGATGTTTGTACCCTTCTCATTAACCAGTTTATCACCATCTTTATCAATGTTGAACCTTGTAATAAGAGCAGTCATACGCTCCAGATTGATTGTGCCGATAAACTTTTTGATGTTGTCTTTAATTGAGCCATAGAACATGAATGGTTCTTGATTGACGGAGGTAACTGCATGCCTCAACCCTTTTAGATCAAGTTTTTTAATGTCTATGTCATTATACTTGATCTCCCCTTTGTAATCGCGATACAGAAGAGACAACAACCCAATAAACACGGTTGTTTTGCCGATGCCACTGCGCCCTACTACAGTATAGACATTGCCATGATAGAGTGTGAAACTTGCGTTTGATACGATTTGTCGGTTTTTATAACTAAAAGACACATCCTGGAAAATCAATTGCTTAATGGGTGAGGGGATCGCAATTGCACCGCCTTCTTCATGTGGCAATTCGTTAAGTTCCCTGACCCTGTCGATGTAGAGCTTATCGGCAGCATAGTTGATGCTAAGACTGATAAAACTTTCTACGGATGCGAGATAGCGTGTATAGAGATAGTTTATTAGAACAAAGTCTCCAATGGTCATCAGACCTTTTGATATCCTATAGCCCAGAATCAGAAGTATTGATGCCAAAGTAAAGACCTGGATAGTTTGATTAATTATCGACATCATATTTCCAATTAGATGTGCTTTGATCGTGGTATGCTTTTGTTGGGTGAAAAGTTCTCTTTTTTGCGAGCATTCTTCGGCTTCATACGCATAAAGCTTGATAGTTTCAACTCCATTGAGAGATTCGACTAGTGCACTGGACGTCCTGTCCGAAATATCGATAATCTGTTTGTTTAGCAGCTCTATCCGTTTGGAAATTTTATATACGTTGAGGATGATTAGTAGTGATGCTATTATACATACCATTGCCACCGTCTTATCAATCAAAAACAGCATTACAAAGGAGGTGATCAGCACGATCAGGTCATAAACTCCGGGTAAGATGCTCTCCGTCAGGATCATACGGACATTTGCCGAATCTTGGAAGATTCTGTTTATCCAATACCCTATCCCATTTTCTTGCACATGCCTCAGCGGAGCGCGTATCACCCTATTATAAAGGGTTAAGAGGGAATCGGCAAAGACATTTTCTTGTAGTCTTGATAATAGATATCGATAGATCGAACTGACAAAAAAAGATACCATTCCCAATATGGCAAAGTAGATAATATTCCTTAGCAGGATATCAAGGTGTTTACCCAAAATTACATGGTCAATTATATATTTAGTGTAGAATGGGAACAAGTATGATACTCCCAGATTTACCATCATGACCAGTACTACTACTAACAAGGGTTTTCGGTAGGATCGAACTATGTACCAATATTTACGCATTCTATCTCCATTTAATGTACGCCCAGCTGATTTATTTTATTTTTGTGCTACTTGGGGTTTGTGTTGTGCCACACGTTTGACCATACCTTATCGTAGAGTCCACGAGGCCTATTTTGATTACTGATCTTGTCTCTTTCTATTGATTTTACCAATAGGTTTATTATGTTTGTAGTTGGATTTATCTTTGATTCCATACTTCCTCCAAACTCAGACTGGGCGTACTGATATAGTGATTTATGTATCCAGAAATAGCAGAAAACAGCATTTTGTAAGATTCGCAGTAATAATAGCGGGGCTGTAAGTCTCTATGCTTTACGGTTCTTTCATAGATGCAGCCACCATAACATAGTTTGTAATAGAGACAGGATTGGCACTCTTCTGAGATGTGCGCGATTCTTTTAAGTTCCTTTTCCTTCGACATTAGTTGGGATCTTGAGTCAATTATATTCCCAAGCCTGTATTCATCCTGTTTTATGCAGGGGCACACGTAGATATCCCCATCAGGATAAACCGTGTAGGTGTATCCTATGCAGGTGTCTGAGAATTTGCAGACATTATCGGTACTTCCCATAATATTTCTCATAGGATAGAAAAAGTTGTTTATGATCAGGGTTGAATTATCCACTAAAGTCCACTCATGAAAGAGATCTACCAGAAATTTTCCGTATTCATATGGGGTTATTGTATACTCGAAAGTTGTGAACAAATGATCTGTGACGCATGGATTAAAGGCAATCCTTTCTATGTGGTTGTCTATCAAGAAAGATATGAGTTCCTTTTGCTTCCCTAGTAATTCTTTGGTAACAACCGATAGTATCCCAAAGGGGATATTGTTGTTTTGTAGCATGTTCAGGTTTTTCATGATCTTATCAAATACGGAATTTTTATAGATCCCAAACCTATTAGTATCATTGACATCTTTGGGGCCATCGAGACTTATGCCGTATGAGAATCTGAGATCTTTTGCCAAACTAATATAATTATCATCCAATAGAACACCATTGGTCTGGATAGAATTGTCGATGAAGAAACCCTTGAAAATTTTCTTCTGCAAGGAATAGCACGATTTGAAGAACTCCGGCCCTAAGATCAAAGGTTCGCCCCCATGGTATGAGAAGTGGATGTATTTGTTGCGATCACCATTGATATCTTTCATTAAAATGAGTGCCTTTTCAACAGTGCCCAAGCTCATTATTGCATTTGAATCGTTGAAGTTATCAGAATTTTCTCCTCGCACATAACAATATCGGCACCTTAAATTGCACACATCTCCAGTGGAAAATATTACAGATATGTTTTTATCCATAACAAAGCTCAGAGGGATTTGATCTATATTGTGGCACAATGCAGTACAGAGCTGAAACTACGATTTTATAGATTATCGAAACAATGACACTGATTTGCCTTTTCACCCAATCATAGTCATTGAAGGGTCCAGTGTTTTTCCGTAACATTTCTTACTCCCTGTTATTTATTAAATTTGCGGTAATTCCCAAGCTGTATGCGGTTAAATCACCATCCAGTTTGGCTATTGCAAATGACGTGTCAATAAGGTTAAAATCATACTGCGGCTCACTAACTATCAAATTACAGATTTGTATTGCCATTGTCTGCTCCATCCCAGCTATCTGAATCACCCCTGAAACGGAGAACCTATTGTCCGTAGAAGCTGCATATGCGTTCGACATAATGCAATATCCATTACTATCTGGAGAAATCCCAATAACAGTATTTTTCGCATAAGAACCCCTTTGATCACCGTGCGTTTACCTTAGATTCATCGACTGCATGTTACATTTCACAAATAGAAAACGTGCAACTGGCCGTTAATCTCAACCAGTATGTATTCACCATTAGCGTCTTCATACACTATTTTTACTTCCGGGACAATTAACGATCCAGTATATGTCGGAAGCGAAAGCGGATCAACTGTAGTGTAATCCATAGCTGCGAATAGCAGGTTTATCACTAACAGCATCAGCAAAAGGGCAAGAGCGATTTTCTTCATTTTATACTCCTTAGATTTTGGTCTATAATATATAAGAGTCAAAATGACGAAAATGGGGGTTGTAGATTAGCGATTATTTTCGTTTAGTAGAGAAATAATTTTATCGTAAGACCAGAGTCCTGCTCCCATCTCCTTGGGTATCTGAACTTTAGCGGGAATATTGTGTGTTCTGACAAATTCATTTTTTTTACAGGCTTCTACCTGCACATGATTTCGCTTGCTTGTGCTTATAAAAATCGTGGCCATAAGGTGACCTTGTTCAGGATTTAGATGATAGATGTAGAGTCGGAATCTCCGCTCTGAAATCATAGTAATCCCCCAGTCTTCTATACTCGTATAGCCAGATAGAACTTGCGGAAGATCAGGGTGTAGCTTGGATAGAGCTTCGCTTGCACCTTTCGTAAGAGTAGTACTCAGAGATAACAGATTTCGGATAAAGCTTTGGATCGCTTTGTATTGATTGTAGTCAAGGATGCTTGGACTTGCTTCCCAACCCATGGCAAGCAGAATCTCGGCTTTGAGATCCTTAACAATTTTCTTGCTCTTGCTTTTCACTGCTTCGTAGCTAAGCTGATTGGCTTCTGCGTATGCTTTCAGGGTGTCATATTCTTTCAGTTGGAGATAGAATTTGAAGTTAGGGCTGTGGAGGATAGATCTCGGCATCACAGATAAGTATTCTGCAAGGCTTGTCTTACTGTTACTATGCCATAATTGATGCATTAGCTCCGCTTCGTTGCGCAAGGCTTGATAAAGCACCTGCTCACTTTCTTGAGCTCGATAGTTCTCGCAAAGAATACTATGGGCAACTCTTTTCACCCAGCCAACAATCTCAATGATTGGAATCTGCGATTTTAGCAGGCGGCAGATTGTTTCTTGGGCGATGTCGTTTGATAGTTCAGAATCATGTGTCCTTTTCAAGGAGTAATGATATGCTTTGTCATGGTAGGATGCGAAAAGCTCTTCCACTATTTTGGGATACATTGCCTGAACCTGGCACTTGATGTCATCTGCCGAGAGTGGAGCCTTGAGCAATCTGATCAAAGCAAGGTTCACTGCATCCTTTGATATATTCAGGTTTCCAAAACTGCTTTGGGTCAGTTCAGCTATGTTCCTGACCACATCGTCATAATGCTGTATGTTTATGGGTATTGCATCCTGTTTCATTTTTCCACCTATTAGTCTCATACGATTCAAATATTTTCACCGTTTATTTTCAGCAAAGCTGTTAAATTATTCAATCCATGAATTAGCATTCTTTTTTAACTCGGGCACTGGGTAACTGCACAATAAATCCTGATACGATATACTACTATTGTGCCGATAATATTTCTGTCAACTCCAAAATCTGTTGCATCCTTATACATCCGTATTTGTCAGCACACAGGGCAGTTCTTTCCTTGCTCAATAACCAAATACCCATCATGAGCGCAAGGAGAAAATATGACCGATGCATTGATGAACCGCATCATATCCCAGCTTGTCAGACACGAAGGCTTACGACTGAAGCCATACCGCTGTACGGCAGGTAAACTGACTATTGGTGTTGGTCGCAATCTCGATGACCGTGGAATATCCCAGAAGGAAGCATATGCAATGTTAGAGAGAGATATCCTGGACTGCGAGCAACAGCTATTAGATGAGATTCCGGTTATCTACACTGCTTTGGACGAAGTTCACCAGTCGGTGCTTCTGAACATGTGCTTTAATTTGGGTTTAAAGGGTCTTCTTGGCTTTAACAACACTCTGGCTTTCATTGCTGCAGGTGACTGGGAACGGGCTGCCAATGGCATGTTAGCTTCCAAGTGGGCAAAGCAGGTTGGACTCAGAGCAATCGAGCTTTCCGAGATGATGAGGAAGGGCAAGTGATCCCGATTCCGGTAGAGACTGACGCCATGCTCTCCATCCTCAATCTTCCTAAGGAGATGGGTGATAATGGCATCTTCAAAGAGCATCAAGGACTTGTCATAGAGATGATTCGCTCGCTTGTACTGCAGGAGCATTACGATCGGGCTACGTTTGATGATCTGCCGGAAGAGGAGCCATTCCTGATCTCTTTTCGTTTTGGGTTCTGCTTCCTGATGCTGCACTCCACTGCCGAGTTTCTCAATTTGAAGACCCTGGGCGAGGGCATCGTCAAGACCGTAGGCTTAGACCAGTCTGCTACTGAACTGCTCACAGGGAGCGAAATTGACGCATTCAAAGCTAACCTTGAACTGAGAGCACTGATTACGCTTGGGGATTATCTTAATGCTTCCGGACTGCAAAGACTGGATGAACTTAAACCCAGGCCTGCCAGGGCTATCAGGGTAGGAGTGATATGAACTTTTACCACGAATTAACACGAATACAAGCACGAATGGGTACGAATAATGGGTGACGAGATTATGAGAGAAGTCTATCTGGCTATCTATGCAGCACTTGAAAGCAGACTGCATCTTATCGGTTCGGTGATTGATGCCGATTCCCGTAAAGAGATACTGGCAAAGCAGATCTACGACAAGGGGGACTTCTACGGCAACACAGGATACTTAGTGCAAACTGATCTCAATGCCATGATCCTCAGAGTAGGCTCCAACGTTAAACACGAGCCTTTCGTTTTGGGTGGCAAAGTGCCTTCCTGGACTCCGATTGCTCCACTGATCGCTTGGGTCGAACGCAAGCATCTGTCTTGGACAGACAAAGAGACAGGTAAGCAACTGACCGTAGCTGAGATCGCATATCTCATCAGGGGCAAGATCAAGCGGGAAGGCATTGCTGCCCGTAATGTATTCGCCTCTGTGATCGCTAACCGGGAGCAGTGGATATACCAGCAACTGAACGATATCGAGGTGAGCCTATGACCGCACTTGAGAAGTTCCAGTCCGAACGTAGCAGAATCACCCAATCCATCAGTGATGCAGGCATAGCCGAAGTGCTTTTCAACAAGGACAATATCCCCAAGAGCCTGCCCTGTTCTATCCTGATCCTTGATTCGGAGATAGGCAAGCAAGGCACATCCCGACAGTATGTGGATACCGATATCGCCTGGACAGCATTCCTGATCGTCAATGCCCAGAAAGTATCCGATCCGGATGCAGAGCTTTATGAACTAAAAGAGAAGTTCAGGGCCAGCTATGTGAAGCTTATGAACCGGGATTTGCCCAGTGTTGAGTATTACACAAGCCGCATTGACGGCACTCGTCTGGTACGCATAGCCAAAATCGACCTACTGAAGAGCGGTACGGGAGCAGGCGCATGAGAGTGATGCGACTGGGTGGCTACAACTTGGCGATCAGTTCTGCCAATGACCTGCTTGAGACTAAGTACAAAGCAGAACCCATAGACTTATCCAAGTATCACAGGATCGGCAAACAACTGATCTCCAAAGCAGCCGAGACCAAGAAAGTGGTTTCACAGCCCTATTCCATGAGCAAGCTGCTTACTCTTTTAGATACAGATGAGTACCACTCCGGATGTATCGATGCGCTTTCGATGGCTACCGTCATGCAGTTCGAGTGCAAGAACAGCCAAGTCAAAGCCTGGATGGAAGCTGCGGAGTTCCCTGCCTGTGAAGACCAGACCACCATCCTGGCAGAGATGATCAAGTTCTATCTCGCCAGTGGTAACGGTTTCCTGATCAAGATGCGTAATGCTCAAAGCCAGTGGATGGGACTCGAACGGATGTTGCCAAGTGAAGTTCAGATCGTGGAGAACTATGACGAGTTCGGCTTCTTTAGGCCCGACTATATCCAAGTCAAGAACAACCAGAAGAAGGACTTCGCCTATGCAGACATCATTCACATCAAGAAGTCCACCCACAAGAGCAATGCCTGGGGCCTGGCTTGCCTACCTATAGCGATCAACATCGAGATTCTCGGAGAGATCAAGACCTTCGATTACAACAACTTCAAGAACGGTCTGATGATCGATTATTTCATGATCGTAGAAGGCGGTACCCTCAGAGACGGCACAGTGACCGATGAACAAGGTAATGATGTACTAACCGATGCCTATACAGAAATCGAAAAGGCACTGGTGGATGTTAAAGGCAATGCCAAAAGCCACTCTACGGTGCTGATCGAAAGCGAAAGCAGAGACGTGAAGATACGGCTTGAGCCACTGCGCCAGCAGGACAGAGAGGGTGGCTTCCTGAGCCTAAAGAAAGACTTGAGGGAAGGCATTCTCGCTTATCATCGGGTCCCGGCAAGGATCGTCTCTCAGCTTATCCCAGGGCAGCTTGGTGGTGATAATAAGAGCGATATGCTAATGTTCTACCACTTCGTAATCAAACCGCTACAGAAACGCTTAGCTCTCACTCTGGCGATAGAATTCAACTACGAGTTCGGCTGGAACGTCACTCTGGACGACTTCAACTTTGGTAACCTAACCGAAATACTCCAATCTGCCGATGATCAGCTCTTCATGCAGAACCGCAACTTAGGAGGGAACTAATTTTGTATCAACACGTTATCAATCAACAACCATCTAACCAACAACCCATCACTAAACCTAAGGAGGTACAGTGAATATCTTCGGAAATAAAACAAGGATCATCCAAAAGGGTGAGCTTCGCAACGTAGAAGTCGAGCTTGTCTCGCTGCTCTTTGATGAGATGAATCCTGCCAATCAGAAGGGCTTTGTGGTCAAGAACGCTTCCGGTAGAAGCTTTGAGCACAAGATCAACTCCACCAAGTTCAAGAGTGAAACCAGTGGCACCCAGGGAAGGCTTTACGTCACTCTGATGGAGCCCAATATCCACGATTCCCAGGGTGACTATTACACCCGGGAAGAGATACAGAAGTCCTGCGATCACTTTGCCAAGCATGGTTTAGTGGGCAAGTGTGACGTGAATCACAACATGCAGCCTGTTCCGGAGTTTGCCGTTGTGGAGAACTATATTCTCAAGACCAGCGACAGGGAGCATTTCCCCGATGCTAAAGTTGGCTCTTGGGTGCAAGTGCTGAAGTGCGAGAACTTAGAATCGGAGCTCTGGCAGAAGGTCGAAAAGGGCGAGTTCAATGGCGTTTCCATATATGGCAAAGCTGATGACTATCGCAGTGCCGAAGCCAGTCTTACCGAGATCAAGAACGAACTCGGTTCTCTACGTAAAGTGGCTGAGCACAATAACAACAGTGAACTCCAGAAGGGCATTACTGCCA
>JAQUJJ010000281.1 GCA_028681035.1 Candidatus Cloacimonadota bacterium | reverse complement strand
CATTGTACACATCGGCTCCTTTCATTTCACCTCCTGATATCTCTATCAAAAGGCTAAGTTTATTATTACACAAACTGGTGCAATCTAAACTTCCGAAACTGGTGCACTTTTAACTGCCATCGACAACGTAGATAGGAGGACGATCTTCTATCTGTTTGATAGCTTGGCTTTGGAGCATCTCAGTCAGTAGCCTTTCAATAGTTCCCATGCTTATGCTGGTCATCTGTGCCATTACTTCAGCATTGAATGGTCGATCATACTGACTGACGAAGTTGAGGATCAGTTCTTTGTCCGTCATGCTATCCTCAACTGTCCAGATCATTTTGAGTGACCAGTTCCAGATTCTTGTAGACTCCTATCTCTTCCACTGAGCGGATTAGCTTCATGGCTTTGCGAACATTACCGCAAGAGTGGAAGTGGACATAGTCGACAATATCTGGATGGAACTTGATTTCCAATACCTCACTGCATAACTGTGCTATATCCTTCTTGGGTAAGTCCTGGAACTCATAGAAGAAGTTGCATCTATCAAAGTAATACTCATTGATCTGGTTGAGCTTATCCTTGGCATTTTGCATCCCAACCAGGATGACTATGGCTGTGATCTCATCCACGATATCCCTGATCGCCCCCAATAGCTGCGGATGTCGAAAGGCATAGTCGATCTCATCTACCACTATGATTGTATCCGGGTGATCTTCCAGGATCGATAAGCAGAGCATGAAGAGGTCATTGGCAGTGCCGTATGGTACGTACTCTCCCATCCCAAACCTCTTGTATAAGGATAAGAGCAGCTTGGAGGCAAATGCTTTGGGTGTGGTAGTGGCTTCAAGTCTGAGATAGACATAGCCCTTACTGAAAGCTATCCGACTGGCATAAGTGGTCTTACCCAGTCCCGGTCTGCCATACAGTAATCCGAGCCCGACCATCTCCAGTTTGGGTCGATTCAGTAAGTATTCTATGCATTTATCAGCAGCGATTAAGTTTTGAGTTTGAACTAGTTTTCCCTGTTTCATGGCTGCCTCCTAATTGATTATCCCGATGCGTTTGAGGTATTCTTTTCGGGAGAGGTGAGCGAATGGTGCCGGTTCTTTTTCTAACTGATCTTGTATCTGTTTGGTCTCTTCCACCATCTCTGTTACATTGAGAGTGGCATCCCCTTTGTGCTCATTATTTTCAGCTTGTTCTGTAGCTGGCTCGGTGGTTTCTGATATTGTTCTGGAGGTTGGTGGCTCGGTATCATCCGATGTTTCGCACTGTTCAATTGAGCTTGTTTGCTGCGCTATGTAATACTCTCTGGCTGTCTTACTGAATGCTGTCTTCATAGATATAGGCATTTCACTTTTACTGTCATTATAATCAAGCCCTATCTTCTCAAAGGAAGCCCTGATTTCCTGCTCAATTATGCGATTAATCTCGAATTCTGCCAGTCTCTCTTTCTCCTTGGGATCAAGCTGTTCCCGCTCTTCCGGACTCAGCATATCCGGATGCTTCGGCAGCCTCATCATCATCTTTCTGGTCATTTCCTCGATGATCTCATCACTGTCTTTAGGTGGTGCTTCCAACATAGGGGGACTATTGAAGAGTGCTCTAGCTCCCTGATCCTCAAGTTTCTCTTGCCTTGCTGTTGAGTTGCTTAAGATACGATCAACTGCTTTCTGGGAGTTCACCACCCACTTCTTGGCATTGCGCTCTTTCTCTCTTCTCAGTCCCCTGATCTCTTTGTATTCCTTGTTCAGTTCCTTATGCGAGACTGCCTGATCCATCGATACTTCAATGAATGGATGCTGTGTCTTTCTAAGGGCTGCCTGGCAGATGAATACGTCGTTCTTGTCATAGACCACTATCCACCTGGCATCACTGTAATCGAATCTGATGATACAGGGCTGTCCCACGTGATTCACCATGTCCCGGTGCCAATATACTTTCTTATCCAACCTGATGCCTTCAGCTCTGATGTTCTTGCGCTCCATCGCCATCATCAGGAAGTTAAGCCTTGAGATCTCAATCTGACGATTCTCGGCTATCCTGGCAGCGCTGAAGACCTCATAAGGAGTCCGTCTATTGAGTGAGGTATGAGGTGTCTCTCCGTAGCAGAATCTCACATAGAAAGCGATCATCTGCATCGTCTCTTCAATGGTCGGCGGCTTACCGGCATAGAGCTTCTTAGCCCACTTCTCGTTACGACTTAGCGTGGATGGCTTATCGTCAATTGATGCTCCTCTGAAGGTAGTGATGAACCGCTCAAACTGCTCCTGGAAGGTTTTGAAGAAGCGCTCAATGATCTTGGCCTTGGCATTGTAACTCTCCGCGAACCTCATTCCGATATTGAGCCGGGGGAAGATGCCACCCAATTCCTTATTCAAATCGTGCTCTTCCCAGCGTTCATGAAAGAGCTTAGCCCGGAAGGCTTTGCCGTTATCCAGATAGACATACTTTGGTAGCACGGCCATGGTTCCGCAGTTGTTATCAGCAATCGATGCGCAGTTGATGAAGCCGTTGCGGAAGGCTGTGAGGATATGCTGGCTATCTTCGGTAAAGGCGAGTGACGCACCCACCGGATATCTACTTGCCCAGTCCATCACCATGATCATGGTCATGCGCTGCGCTCTCCCGGTCTGAGGATTGAGAATATCAAAGGATAAGGTATGTCCATCCGCCACCCAGACCTGTCCAACCTCCAGAGTGCTATCATCTCTCATGATGCTCTTAATGACATTCTCAGAGACAAACTTGCTGCCATCTCGAGCCTGATGCCACTCAGCCGGATGCCTGGCTGCCCATTCCATACACCAGCGTCTGAGCGTCCGTTCATTAGTTTCAGATTCTATTACTCCGTTTCTGCTCATTTGTTTGAGGTTTACAATAGCAGAGCCAATCTTGATGCGATTGGGATTGAGCAGCAGGTGCAGCAGGTATTGCTGTTCCTGATAACTGATCTTGCGTTCTTTGTACTTACCCTTGCTCTTGTGGATCAGGGCATACATATCGAGATTGGTCTCATGATAGACCCGCAACCATTCCCGTAGCGCTCTTTCTTTTCTCGGTCCTTTGAGGTTATACAACTCCGGTACCAGTCTCTTGCCGTTATAGTCACTGGTGATTCGTTTCCAGGCCAAGATCTTGGACTCTGCTCCATACAGCCTGCGAATCACTTCCTGGCAGAATCTGCCATAGAGCTGAGCCTCATCCTTGTATAACAGCCTTTCCTCTTCAATCGGTGCCAGATCAAGAAAGTCACTGGAGAAGTCTATCACTACACCATTCTCCTTAGCTTCATGGATCAGTGCGAGCTTACGTTCAAACTTAACTGAAAGCCAGCTTTCGCCACCGACAATGAAAAACCTTAACAAAATTCCCTCTATAAAATAGAGTGTCTCCTCCTAAATAAAATTAAAAAGGAGACACCCATGTCTAATAAGACACAGCAAAATGGAAATTACGAAGTTGTCAACAAAAAATGTGCCGGTATCGACGTACACCGGGATTTTGTAAGCGTTACAGTCATTATAGAGACTGTC
>JAQUJJ010000280.1 GCA_028681035.1 Candidatus Cloacimonadota bacterium | reverse complement strand
CGGATCGGGCAAGTGGCATGAACGGCGAGTTGCCCACAGCCCGTGTCCACCTCCGACGAGTAATGCGAGACCCATTCTCGGCGGCCACAGGCTATGGACAACTCGCCAGGCCGCTGGCATAATGAAGGAAGCAAATGGAGAACCTGAAGCTGTCTTAAACTTCTAAAAAACTGGCTCCGCTATCGGGACCACCCCACGTGTTTGCCAATAAATCTTATATTTCTTCCTCTATATTTTCCGCAATCACCGCCGGGAGACGATGGCTCAAAGGTACTCCGACGCGGTGGCCCTTGCGGCGCTGACGTCTCGTTAAACCAGTCCGCCACGGAGGCGAATAATCCGGCCCGCCACCGGTCGCTCTCCCTTCGGTCTGCGACATCTCCGTCTGATCGGTCCCCCCGAAGACTGCAGAAACGCCGACGTGATCGGTGCGCTACCGTACTGCCCAAAATTATTTTGTAAATTCCCCTTGCGTGTAAGCTGGTACTCTGCCCCCTTTTCTCGCCCCCTGTATTGACTACCAGCCGACAACTGGAACGACCGATTCAATTTCATCGGAATAAGGCTGAATAATTTGATATATCTCCGCCGGCCAGTTACTAGCGTCAGCCAATTTTAATACTATGAAGGCAACATATTTTTCACGTTCAGTTGATGCAGGATTGGCGAGTATTCCATTGACTAAGATTTGAATGCTCTCCGGCGTCTTGGCATCGACCAGTGCGCATACTATTGCCTCATATTCGCCGTCAGCCCATTCTCCCTCATCAATCATCTTCTTTTGCATGCTCAGTGCAGCTGCATTTCGGGAATATACGATTTTTTTGCGTATATACTCAAGTTCTTTCTTTGTAGCTTCACCAGAACTCAGCTTGGATGCATACTCAGCGTAACGCTGATTGAGCACACTCTTATCCCCCTCAAATTCCGGCAGTACATTAATCGCAATTCTAGCTGGCGAAATAGCGGCGTCTTGGATACTGATGGACAACTCATATAGCCCACTCGATTGATATTTCATAATTTTATCTAAGAAGAATTGAATTACCGAAGTTCCGCCAGCTGGTAACCGAAGATAAATAAGCCTCGAAACACCCGCAGGTAAAGGTCCCGTGGCTATATTTGTCACATTATTATGTACTGCTTGAATTGAAATATGCTCAAGTCCATTGGCCCCTAGGTCGATAGATTTATCGGCAGATCCATTGTTAACTAATTTTAATGTTAGTTGTACTGGTTCTCCCAGATAATACTCAGCGTAATCTGAACCTGCATGAATCATTAAGGACTCGTCCCCAGCCTGAACTGCCATCCCAATCGTTATAAATATTACCGAAATAAGTCTTTTCATAAAAATGCTGTGATTCTGTTTTTTAATTCAACTGAACTATCGCAGTTGAGCCACTCTTTGTAATTCGATACCGCCACCCCATTCCTGTTATCTCTACATATCGAGTAATCGTAATCGCTGGAATAAGACTAGTCTGCCATCCAAGGGAGTCATCCGGTGGAGTTGAATCACATATCCGGCAATGATACCCATAGTTTTGGGTTGAAGTAACAGTATCTCGAGTCCTCCACCCCTCGGGCCACGCGCACAGAGGCGGTTGCAGCCAAGTGATAGTTCCCGGAGGATAGTGCGAGTCAACGACCCCCCCATCTGGTCCATTATTGGCGTCTCTGCTTGGAGAAATTGTCGGGTTTACAAAATTCCCCTTCCATGGCGGCTGTCGGGTAATACCATTTCGAGGATACGTTACATGCTCTCCCACCCACACCCTGTTTAAATCGTTGGGATCCCCCGTAGAAGAATCCCATTTATATTCAAAGCGTAATATGCCTCCATTAGTTGTTACTTTTGTCTGCTTAAGATTTACCGGGTGAGCATGATCACCTATCGGCGCACTGCCTGTCTGTGCACGCGTATTTATGCATAAAGAAATTATAATAAATATTATTAGCCATTGCTTCATCTTATGACCTCGCCAAATCGCAATTGATAATATTTAACTGTTCTTGAATGTATTCCGTTGTATAATTGATTGTTTGTGAAACGACAGTGCCTAGTTTGAGATTAGCCAAAAGTAGAAATGCCCTAGCATCCATATCCCAATGATCCCGCATACCCACTTGCGCACCCTGAGCTAAACGTATGGCGGACGAACCCGAACGCGCTTCTGCCCATGCCGATGTCCGTGCCCATGACCATGTCCATTGCCAATTGCCGGCACAGCAGCCGCGGTTAGCATTGCAGCTCCCGCTACCTGCAAAAAATGTCTGCGACTTATCGGTTTCATTTGCGTACAACATCAGGGGGATCGGAATCAGGGGGGGCAGGCTCTTCAATGTATCGGTTAATAGAGAATAAAGGACTATAAGCAACCACAAATCCGCGAACATTCACTTCTACTGTGCGCACCGAAGACAGAGTAAGACCTTCTTCTGCTAATTCAACACGTATACCCAAAAGCCAAGTTAAGGTATGTCTACAATTTTCTTCGGTATTCGCGTCATCTAGTCGAACGTCCGTAGCTTCTGGAACTTTGGCTTCTATAAATTCTATTGCTAAGCTCACCGCCTCATCAAAAGAAACGGGGTTCGCAGGCGTGCAATAAGCCAATAATTCATCTTGCGACATCTGGATCAATTCGGCCCATAAATCATCCGTATATTCCAATAGGCCTATGGTAACATCTAGTCCAATAATTTTGCCGATCATAATATTATGCTCTTCCAAATCAAGATGCTCCATATGAGTCGTGATCAGAATTGCATTTTCCGGCAATTCTCCATCTACCGTTCGAGTTCCAAATTCGACAAGAACGGTATCGCTTAATAAATCGCCTATCCCGGCTTGTAATTGCTCATATTTCCAAACCGATTCATTTTCGCCGAATGTGTTATCCCCATCGGAACTCAGCTGGCCGTGCATTACATATATTTGCTCAGCACTTAAAATTTGTACACAAAGTAAATTGCTCAGGAATAACAATCCAATAACTATATGTTTCATATGCTTCTCCTTAAAGTTACCAGCCAGGACATCCTCGTCTATTCAATTCTCTTCGAATCGCATTATAATATTGTGTTCCACCTTTTCGATCCCAAGCAACTTTTCTTGCACACCTTAAGGAATCCTCAAACGCCTCGCACTCTTGTTCCTTTTCTTTTTGTTTGGAGGGATGCTCAGCCGGACCTGTGCACTTTTTACAAATCATAATATGATTGTCTAAATGATATTGCTCATGTTGGTCAAGACATGCCTGTATAGCATCAGCAGTTGCTTTTGATGCATAAGGCTCTTTCCATGTATTCGGATAATTTGCAGGATATGTGCATTTTATCATATTCCCATTATAGCAAATTACTGCACCCTGTGCTCTTCCACTCGACACCTTTGAACAGGGATCCGGCTCATTTTGGGGATACGGAGTTTTTTTCCATGTCCCATCCGGTAAAGGTAGCGGCAAATGACAGCAACCCTCTGTATCGGGATCGAAAGGTATCTTGTTCGGTCCACAATG
>JAQUJJ010000279.1 GCA_028681035.1 Candidatus Cloacimonadota bacterium | reverse complement strand
AACAAAGCTAATATTTCTGAAAACTTCTGCATATTTATCCAATTGATAATTTCTTATGGTAAGGCTTTGCAACAGCGTCAATCCTGTCAAGGTAATTTTGCCGACAGCTTCGTTAAATTGGGGCTTGTGTAAGAGATCACTTAATTTTGCAAATCGGATCACCATTCTTGCATATTGGTAACTTTATGAATACAAAAAATCACCATTCTTGCATATTAGGTCACTTAATTTTGCAAATCGGATCACCATTCTTGCATATTAGGTCACTTAATTTTGCATAATGCTATGATGATATTACATCAATGATTGCCAAGCGATAACTGGGTTGCTTTCCAGCTGTGCCACCAATGAGAACAACCAGTTCATATACTCCGTCGCCAATATCCGTGAATGTCATAGATTTAAGAGTTACGGCTGATGTAAATTCAGCCTGTTCAATTATACATAATGGACGTTGGATGGATGTAGTTTGATAGGTATGGGAATAATCTTCGTCAACATCGTAATCAGGTGGCTGATCCCCTGAAATCGTTCCCGTAGCATCCTTATCATCAAGAACAATTATTTTCGCAAGCCCTGCAAAAACATTGCTTGCCAGCTTGTCAGCAGTTACAGCACCATTCGCAATGTGATCAGTTTCAACAGCTTCTACATCAATATTATTGCTCTTAACTTGGGCGTCATTTATGTGCCTGGTATCTATAGCACCATTCGCAATGTTAACCCCAGTAATTGTCGAATTACCAATCTTACCCCCAGTAACCGCCCCGTCCGCCAGCTTTGCGGATGTCACCGCTCCGTCCAAAATTTTTGATTCATTCACGGAACCATCAGCCAGTTTATCTTCTGTCACGTTTCCGGCTCTAATGTGTGCGGTCACTACTGCATTAGAAGCAATTTTGTCTGCTGTAATTGACTGCCCTGCAATATGGTCTGTCGAAATATTGCCATCAGCGATTTTCATATTGTTTATGCAGCCATCTTGAATGTGATTGCTTCCCACTGCATTTATTGCGATTTTGTCAGCAGTTACAGCACCATTCGCAATGTTAACCCCAGTAATTGTCGAATTACCAATCTTACCCCCAGTAACCGCCCCGTCCGCCAGCTTTGCGGATGTCACCGCCCCGTCGAAAATCTTTGATTCATTCACGGAACCATCAGCTAGTTTATCTTCTGTCACATTTCCAGCTCTAATGTGTGCGGTCACTACTGCTTCAGGCATAATTCCATATGTGTCTGCCCTGCCAATTATGCAGGTTCTTCCGCTGAATTCGCCGTTGACATCTGTAGTGTCGTCCCATATCTCGTAATATCCGTTATCTGTATCATTCTGAAGCACAATTTCGTAATGACCTGAACCAGTTGTTGTTTCAGCCAATTGCAACCCTTGAGCAAATGCTTGACCGGGTCGCAAGATACGAACGTCTACCCCCGATAAAGGTTCTCTTACCCCATTTTGCAATGAATAATAGCTTAATCCGAATTTATACATGCGATCTCCTTATATTACAATTTCGTTAAAATCAGATACTGTTATAGTATTAAAGTTGATATGCCCAGGCGAACCGACATAACGCGATTCTAAGCTGAACTTGATCTTCTCGGGATACTCTTGCAGATCGTCAGGACACTTTGGTAGTTGGCTTACGGTTACAGGAAACTGCTTATTAGAAAATTCCAAATATAGCATACCATCATCAGTTAGCAAAGTAACCAAAGCATCATAACTAGCAGGGAATATTATTGCCTCCAGATCAAATGTATCCTGTCTGTAGCCGCCACGTCTATGTATGATGGAAGGATCAAAAGCGTTCTTCTTCTCGATGAGGAATTTTTTGCTAGGACGATACTCTACCAAACCATCACTTGCGAAGCTGTAAGTTTTGCTTGATGTTACCCTAATGATCCTCCAACTCATAATTGAAACCCCTTAATATTGTATTCGTCATTGATATAGTCTTTCTCAATCTCGTTAATGGTATAGATATGGTCCCGGATGCGTATCTTGGAGAAGAGACTGAGATCATATTTCGTTAGCTGATCAATGCTCGCCTGAAGCGCCCATCGCCCACCATAGAATTCCAAAAGATAGTCCTTGATGATGCCTTGTAGTTGTGTGGTATCTCCTGCCAACACATCGATGGTCGTAGTGTCAGGCAGCTCATGATTACCACGCTTGATGATTAATGACACCACATCATTCTCTTCAATATCTATTACAGAGGCAGAGAAAGCATCCTTGTTTTTGAGCACAATCCTGCCCAATGTATCGGTAAATATTGTCGCATTATAGAGCATAAGCATTGCCTTCAAAGCCTTCAGATTATCGGTCTGCTCAGCCGTGAAGGTTTCGTATGCTTTGCCAGGCTTTAAACGCTCTGGAAAGACGTTCCCATAACAATTAGCTTCCACAAAATTTCCAGCAGTGTGAGTGAACCCATAATTAATCCCACCAATTGTACCATTTGGGCTTAGATTAGATAATGAAATTCCATTCACAGCAAAGAATTCCAGAAGATCATTGTAGGCACTATCGATTGAGCTTAGACCGCCAACCCAGTCGGTCGTATCATCATATTCTTCAAATACAGGGCAGATACCGTTATAAAAGCGGTATATTCTGCCTCGAAACCGACCCTGATATTGGGTACTGGGAGGATCGGAGGAGGTGCCAGTTATCACCACCTTATGGGCAAAAACAAAAGTAGACTTATTACTAACGCTGTCAAATATGAATCCTGTGTAACTTTCTGAATTATGGCTATACTCCCACCATCCTGGAGGATCAGGATAGTCGTACATGTCGTCAATATCAATATGAGCAAGTATTAATCTCGCGTCCGATGAAATGCTTAAAATGGGATGGACAAACTGATTTGAGTAGGGGATGCTTATCGGTATAGCCTGCTCGATGTCTTGCAGGAAGTATCCGAGTATCCAGATCGGCAGATAACCTGCTGTAAGCCCATAGTAGTGAGTAAGATCGGAGAATACTGATAACAGCTTGATCTTATCGTAGCAGGTGAACTTGAGAATACCTGTACTTACATCAAAAGACAACTGGGATGTATCGATTATGCCCGTAAAGAACAGAACTGTATCCCGATATACCTTAACCTCGAAATGCGAGATGTAGCGCTCATGTTCATTGTTTCCACTGAGGATGTTGTTCTGTATCCAGGTAGTGGGGAAGCATTCGAATACGAGCCGTTTGGGTTCCCGACTGTAATTGGATACCGACTGCAGTTTATCGGCAGAGACACTCAGACTGATGATGATCCGATCACTCGCAGTATCCACCATGCTATGCTTCACTTGACCATAATCGGCAGCATCCGTCTTTCCCTGCACGAAGTCAATCTTAAAAAGATTAGACATCCTACACCTCGCCCCTGATTATCTTGCCCGTATCTGCGATCTCAGAGACCTTGACCGGGTCATTACTTAGTGGATCGACATTGATCTCGATGTTGGGTTTGTTATCGGAGATGCTCTGACGCAGGCTGTTGAACTCTTCCCGCACC
>JAQUJJ010000278.1 GCA_028681035.1 Candidatus Cloacimonadota bacterium | reverse complement strand
GTGTATATCATTGTAAGATGCTGGGAATATCACTATAAGCTATCGTTAGCTAATTGCCGGCACCAACCAGAACTTATACATAATAAGAAATAAATACATTAGTATATTCAAAAAAGGATGGAGGATCTTATGAGAAAGATCACATATTTAATCTTGACCCTGGCATTGCTACTGGGATTATTTACAAGCCTTTGGGGGACCGTTCTGATTGATCCCGCAGGAGATGGTGGGTTTGAAAGTGGAACTACTTTCGCGGCAAACGGATGGACCGCTGTAGGCACCACAGGAAATCAGTTTCGTCTTGGGACATACGTACCTGGATATGGAGGCAACCGTTGCGCATTTGTTTCCAATTCTGCGACGGCATGGACCAGTGCTGCTACTGCTGCCTATAGACATATTTATCGCAATGTTACTTTCCCTGCCAATGAAACAGAGATTACTCTTACCTTCTTATACAAAACGAATATTGCACAAGCCACTCCTGCAGACGGATTCACCGTAAGGTTAGTTACAACGGGCACAACCCCAACTACTACAGGATATCCTGCAGGCGATTTGATTTATGATTCGTTGTTTGAAGGAGCCCCATCAACAAACACTTCTTGGTATGTTATATCAATTTCAGTTCCGGCCAGTTACGCTGGGACTACAAGCCGATTAGTTTTTTCCTGGTATAATAATGCCACAACCCCACTCGCTGTAGGTGCTTTGGAAGAAATCGAATTAACCAGTAAAGTGCCTGCCACTGTGAGTACTTTGCCCTATTCAACTGATATGACCCCTGTCGAGCATGCTGTCTCTCTGCCTTCCGGCTGGTCGCATATTAAATCTACGGCGAATCAACCCTGGATAATCGGAAGCAGTACAAGCATCGGGTTCCATTCCTCTCCTCATATCGCATTAGTTTTCTACAGTGCCGCTGCCAAAAATGAGTGGATGATTTCTCCACCGATCTCAGTGGTTAGCGGTAGTTCATACATGATCAAGTATTGGGTAAAAGCTCCAGGTTATGCAGGTGTACCCGAGAGATTGAAAGTCCATTGGGGAACCGCTCCAACCGTGGCTAGCATGACTGCAAACACAGCCATCTATACTGATGCCAATATGCTTATTACCGATTGGACTGAAGTGACGATCAACTATACCGCCACCACCACCGGTAATATCTATTTCGGCTGGCATGCTTATACTACTGCGGATGTAAACTACATTGCCGTGGATGATATCAGTATCCAGGCAGCCACTCCGATGATGACTATATCCGAATCATCTCATGACTATGGAGTAGCCAATATTGGATCGAGTAGCACCCCACGCACCTTTACAGCAACCAATAGCGGTGGCGGAACAATAACCATTGCCGATGCCCCTACTCTTACCGGAACCGACCTTGATCAGTTCAAGCTGGTGCCTGATAGCTATACCTACCCAATTAATCTGACTAGTGGGCAATCCGCTGAATGGACTGTATTATTTGCTCCCGACGATACCGAATATGGTGAAAAAACAGCCAATCTAACCATTGTGGATAACCTTGCCAAATATGAGATTTACACGCAAGGCGAAGCGAATCATGAAGGAACAAAAGTTTACAGATCTGGCTCAGGTTCTGTGCAAGTCGAGCACAACAGCCAGGATGCACCGGTGATATTCACTCCAAATTATACTTCCTATAATGAGAATACAGCTCGTCTGAACATTGAGGACACCTTTGCCAGATACGAGGCCTACACTTTTGAAGAAGCTAATCTTAAGGGAGTAGATAGATACAAATCCGTTCACGGCTCTGTGCTGCTTGATTACATCAGCCAAGAAGCACCAATAGATGCTCCGCTCGGAACCAGAGCTACCAATAATATCGCTCTTCGCGGTTTCTGTGTCGATGGTATAGTCAAATTGGAAGATAATTTCGATACTCAAACTGATTTCGCTTTGTCTTTTAACAATTGGACGCAGCATGATGGAGATGGATTCACGAGCTATGGAATTGAGGGCGTTGATTACGAAAATGCCTATTATACCGGCTCATACATCATTTTTAATCCGGCAACTACCACTCCCCCTATTGCAGATCCAGCCTTTCTGCCCTATTCCGGGAGCAAATACGCAGCTTGTTTTGCTGCAACTACTGCACCAAACGACGATTGGTTAATCTCTCCGCAGCTGACTTTTAAAGATTCTCCCAGGGTCAGCTTCCGAGCCAGATCTGTAACATCCCAGTGGGGCATGGAGCGCTTCCAGGTACTGTATTCCACAACAGGGCCCGAGTATGAGAAATTTACTAACTACCTTGCCGGCAGCGCTTCAACCTATGTGGAAGCACCCGCGAGCTGGACTCTCTACGAGTACGCTATTCCACTTCCACGCGCCGATGTACCAGTCTGGATTGCTATTCGATGCGTATCAAGCGATGCTTTTGCATTTATGGTGGATGACTTTGTGGCTGGAGAGAGAAGAACTTATACTTTGAACATCAATTCTACAGGCACTGGACAGCCAGGCACGGAGATATTCAAGGATGGTGACACTCTCGGTATCTACACTAATGATACTATCACGGCTAGCTTAGCCTCGCTACTTGCTGGCACTTATACTCCAGGACCAGCACCCGCCGGATATGAGTGGAGCAATCCCTCTATCGTAGTAGATGCCGGTGACTTTACAGCCGGAAACGATTATACAGTTACTATAACCTTCACGCTGATAGAAACCGTACCGGTGGAATTGAGTAGCTTCACCGCTGCGATGTTTGGAACTAATTCGGTTCACATCACCTGGGTAACTCAATCTGAAACTGAGGTTCTGGGTTTCCATATCCTGCGCAGCTTGGAAGAAGATCTTTCTACTGCTCTGCAGATCAGCAATCTCATTCCCGCTACCAATACTTCTCAGACCAAGGTTTACCTCTATAAGGATAAAGACCTTAACCAGGAAGGAACTTACTATTATTGGTTGCAAAATACGGAATTGAATGGAGAGACTGAATACCACGGTCCCATCAATATCGTGTATAATGCTACTCAGAATGAAACACCTACGATCCCCAAAATCACTGGACTGAGCACAATATACCCCAATCCGTTCAATCCTTCCACCACCATCAAATACAGTCTTGCCAACGCAGAGACCTTTGACATTACGATCTACAACAGCCGTGGACAGATCGTGAAGGTGATGGAAAGAGCACACAAGGAAGCAGGAAATTACTCAGCTTTCTGGAACGGAACTGATGAACAGGGCAAAGCCTGCGGTACAGGCGTGTATTATGTTAAAATGCAAGCCGGAAAATCCAGCTTTACCCGTAAAATGGTCTTGATGAAATAGTGTAATATAACTATAGGATGCTTAAAGTTTTTTTAATAAACGAGGTTTCCTAAGGCATCAATAAAATGAGAACAGGGGCACGGTCTTGCGATCGTGCCCTTTCTCTTTTGTCTTTGTTTGACCACCGAGAACACCGAAAGAGGGACGTTAAAGGTAACTGGGGATATCGGGGCTTTCTTAATGCAGAGCTTGCCAGGATAA
>JAQUJJ010000091.1 GCA_028681035.1 Candidatus Cloacimonadota bacterium | reverse complement strand
CTTATATCTGGAATCTGACATTAGCCAGCGCCGTAGCACCATAGATACCATCTTCCAGCTTAAAGAAGGCAATCAGATGTCCCTGCTGGATAATTACAGCCTGTGGGATGATATGGTGCATTATCTTAACACCCACGACGGATACTGGGCAGAGAATAACCTCGGAACACTTACCAAATCCTTTCCCTATTCACTTGTGCAGGTGTATAATACAAAACACAAGCTGGTTTACAATCGCACTGCCGATTCTTTTCCCGGACTTGAGGGTTTTGTAATCGAAGCGGAAGTGTTAGATTCGCTTGCCACAAAAAAGAGGCTTTTTTACAATACGCGTTACAGCAATACCATAGCTGCCATAGCTGTTGCCAGTATTCATACAACCAGTGACACTACAAGGAGCAGCACACCTGCCGGATACCTGCTTATTGCGCAAGCTTGGGATTATCACTATTTGAATGAGCTTGCTAAATCTCTAAATTATGATGTCAGAATCAGCCTTACAGAGCCGGTTGCGGAAGAAGCAGATTATAGCCAATACAATACAAAGATACAGCGTCCCATTAATAACTGGTACGATAAAACCATAGCCTGGCTGGTTTTTTATAGTAGCAACCCCTTTCTAAATGAACTGAGAGCATTGGGTAATCTGATTATCTTTGGCACCATGGGCTTTATCCTTATTTTCCTTGTTATCCAATTTGTGCTTATTCAGCAGTGGATTACCACTCCGCTAAAGCTAATATCTCAGAGCCTGAAGGAAAACAATCCTGAACTCATCCGTCCCATAGACCACCGTAATAACGAGTTTGCCGATATTGCTGCTCTTATAGAACGTTTCTTTATCCAGAAGCAAGAATTAGTGCTTGAAATTGAGGAGCGTATCCACACCGAGGCTTTGTTAAAAGAGATTGAAGAGCAGACACGTAAGATACTGCTCACCTCTCCCGAATCCATTATTGTTACAGATTTAGATGGAGTAATCCTTACCGCCAATGATGAAACGCTGCGTTTAGTAGCTGTAGATTACGAATCTGACCTTACCGGTAGAGCTGCTTCCATTCTGGAACTTGCACCCCCGGAAAACAGTGCTAGTCTGCGTAATCTTATCAATGACCTCCGTAAGGGAAGCTATATCAAGAACCTGGAGATAACGCTTGTTGATGCACAGGGGCAGCATTTCCCTGCGCTTATCAGTGCTTCGGTCATCGCCGATAACAATCAAAAGGCAAGTAAACTAGTGTTTATCACTCGGAACTTAAGCGACTTAAAATCACTGGAGATGAAGCTCCGCCAAGCGCAGAAGATGGAATCAATCGGCACTCTTGCCGGTGGCATTGCCCATGATTTTAATAATATAATCACCATTATTGCCGGTTATATCGCTCTTTCAGCAGGCAAGATAGACAATCACCCCGATGCCGAAGAAGATTTGGACGAAGCACTAAAAGCTTGCCTGCGAGCTAAAAGCCTGATTGGTAAAATCCTCACTTTTAGTCGCCAGAGCGAAGTTAAGGTAAAGCCTATTGTCCTGGCAGATATTATTGAAGATTCTGTACCAATGATTAGAGCTTCCATTCCCTCTAAGATAAATATAGTTACAGATATCTCCAGTTTTAGCTATACCGTGGCTGATCCCAATGAAATTCAGCAAGTATTGATGAACCTCTCTTCCAATTCCTATCACGCTATGCGCTCTGATACGGGAACTCTTACTATAAGCTTAAAAGAAATCCACGGCTTTGAGTTGATTGGTTTGGATCCTGAGGTTAAGCTTAGTTCAGATTACCTGCATTTAAGTTTTTCCGACACTGGTATTGGAATCACGTCCGATATCATCACTCGTATATTCGATCCCTATTTCAGTACTAAAGGTCTCGGCGAAGGGACAGGCTTGGGCTTATCAATTGTGCATGGCATTATTACTGGCTACAGAGGCTTTGTTGATGTCGCAAGCACGGTAGGTGAGGGATGCACTGTGCATATTTACCTCCCCGTATCCGATCATGTCGATACCGAGCTTCCGGCTATCGAAACGCATGCATATCCCTTCCTGCCTGCAAACCTAATGATGGTGGATGACGAACCGTCCTTAGCAGAGCTTTTTGCAACGGCATTACGAGATGTAGGCTATCATGTGCAATCTTTCTGCGATAGCGCAGAGGCACTGATGGCATTTTCTGATAACCCGGATGCCTTCGATCTTATCATTGCCGATATTACCATGCCTGTTTTGGATGGCATCCAGTTAGCCTCCAAAATGCGCAGCATCAAGGAAGTTCCCATTATTCTTTATACCGGCTTCTGCGACAAACATATCCAGACTCGTGCCCACGACATTCAAGTGAATAAACTACTAAACAAGCCCATTCTCCCCGAAGAACTAGTGCGGGAAGTAAAAGAAGTGATTTATCTTAATAATTCGTCTATAAGCTAGTAATATCCCAAAGTTGTAAGTATTTATTGGCTCTGTTCAATTTCTGATTACACTGTCTTTATGCTCGTTAATAGTGATTATGGCTTTGATTGATTCCACAGTCAGACCTAGCTGTTGGCGAGCATTTTTCATTTCCCTTTCAAAAAAACCAAAGTGAACATTTAAAATCTCTTGCTTTACAACGTGTATTATCTGTATATCATCCCTATATCAACCGTATATGATATACGGTTGATATAGGGGTGATTAACTCGAGAAAGACATTCTTAAGCAAGTGCAATACATGAAAAATGCGACAATTAAAAAATTGGAGGACGACTGAAACACACGACTAAAACACATACTTCTTGACACATTTGCGCTAGCTTAAGACTTGGACACTAATAGAAAATATAACCTTGAATGGAGTAAACATGATTATCCAAGAAGATTTGTATTACACTGAAAGCCACGAATGGGTGCGCGTAGATGGCGATCTTGCCACCATCGGTATTAGTGATTTTGCCCAACACGAACTGGGAGACATAGTATTTATAGAGCTTCCAGAAGTAGGATACAAGGTTTCAGCCGGCGAGCCTTGCGGCTCCATTGAAGCCGTGAAAGCAGTGGAAGACTTCAATTCCCCCGTTAGCGGAAAAGTGGAAGAAAAGAATAGCGATTTGGAAGATAGCCCCGATATGATCAACAAATCCCCTTACGAAGACGGCTGGTTGATCAAAGTTCGTTTGTCCAATAAAGAAGAATTGGAAAACCTGCTTTCCGCAGCAGAATACCAGAAGAACATTCCCGTATAAACTAGATAAGCTTCAGTAAAGCACGTACTGGTGATAGCTAAAAGCTGTAGTTTCCTAATAATTCTCTCTGCTCCTTCAGGCGGAGGGAAAAGTACGATATTAAACGAAATACTAAAGGTTTCGGATAATATAGACTATTCCGTGTCCTTCACCACCCGAAAACCAAGAGGAACAGAGCAAGATGGTATTCACTACCACTTCGTGGATGAGCCAGAATTTATTTCTCGCATTGATAGCGGGGATTTCCTAGAACATGCGCGGGTGTTTGGACAGTGGTACGGTACTTCCATCAGCTATATCAAATCTCGTCTTGCCGCCGGAAAGCATGTTATTATGGATATAGATGTACAGGGAGCAAACCTTATAAGTGCTACTGATATACCCTATGTGAAAGTGTTTATTATACCTCCTTCCATGGGAGTTCTACAAGAAAGACTGATCCTTCGCGACACTGATAGCCCTGAAGAAATCGCCAAACGCCTTAATATTGCAAAGGACGAACTGGCTTTCATCCCTTATTACGATTACCTTGTAGTAAACGACGATCTTAGCCATGCCGTTAGCGACGTGCAGGCAATCATACGTGCCGAAGAAAACCGAGTGCAAAGATACTTAAAGCCAGTAGAAGGCTTTTTAACACAGGAGAAATAACCATGATTAATGAAAACATTGAGAGCTTTCTGGAAAAAGCGGATATGAACTATCTGTTCTGTTTGCTTGCCAAGCTGGAATCACAGCGCCTTAACCAGTTCCCCGCCTACGTTAAACATAAGTTTCAAGAAAAGATAACAGTTATGGCAATGGAACATGTAGCCGAAAACGAAGTTCCAGATTTTATCACTGAGCTTGCCGAAGCTGAACTTGCCATGCAACGCGAAGAAAACCCCTTTGGCGACGATGAAGGTTTTGAATATACCGAGGAAACAGTGGATGATTCGGCGAAGTTCATTGAGGAAATAAGTGCCGAAAAACTTGATGATTATGATGATGACGAAGAGGATGACTTTTTCGGTGCTCCCGACGATAGCGACGATACTGATAACTAAACATGCCCAGATATGCACTGCGTCAGTACCTGGAGCTTCTGAAAAACAGCGGAATAAAGGAACTTTACAGAGCTGAGAGCAGCAAATCAAGCACCCTTACTAAACTCCAAGATAAATACTCAAGCTGCACCAAGTGCCCTCTTAACGTGGGACGCATACGTTTCGTGTATGGAGAAGGTAATCCAGAGGCAACTGCCATGCTTATTGGTGAAGCGCCAGGAGAAAAGGAAAACATCTCAGGACGCCCCTTTGTAGGCGCAGCAGGGCAACTTCTAGACAAGATGCTGCTTGCTATCAACTTGCACCGTAGTGATATTTACATTACTAACATCGTGAAATGCCGCCCCCCCGGTAACCGTAATCCCGAAGCAAGTGAACGCCTTGCTTGTATGCCCTATCTGGTGGAACAAATCCAGATAATTCAGCCCAAGATACTGCTAATTATGGGGTTGGTGGCAGCTCAAACCCTTTTGGATAATACCAATACTCTTCAATGGCACCGCGATAAGGTGCACGAATTTATGGGTATTCCGGCTTTCGTTACCTACCATCCCGCTGCATTGTTGCGCAACTCTAACTGGAAAGCCCCAGCTTGGCAGGATTTACAGGCATTTCAGAAAGAGTATGAAAAGCTGATATGAACTTGACTGAAGCCTTGCCTTCGCTACCGATAATGAAAGTGTGTCCTGAAGTCCAGTGTACCGTTAAGTTATAGGTGGATATATGATTAGCAAAGGTACAAAGGACTCCAGACACAAATCGCTTTCATGTAAAGTCCATAATGCCGCTGAGATAACCGTAAAGATAAAGCTAGCAGAGGCACTTTGAACTCCAAGCTTGTAAAACTGAAACTAACCTGCCTCTCTTTTCTTATCTTGCTTTGTGGTTTCCTGTTTGCCGATATTGCCTTTTATGGAGATACTCAAACCGACGAGGCTTCTCACCGTAAGATAGTTGCAGCGATTGCTGCACATAAGCCAAAAATAGCCTTTCACAGCGGAGATTTGAACTCACGAGGAACTGCGCAGAGCGAATATGACTTGTTCTTCGAGATATCCAAGCCGCTCACCGATATCTGCCACGTTTACCCCGCAAGAGGGAATCATGAACGCTCTACCAAGCTGTTTCTTGATAATTTCCCTTTTATGGGAGCAAGCACGTATTACTGCAAAGTGTTTGATGGTATTCGTTTTATAGTTCTAGATAGCACCATGGATTTAACACCAAGTTCAGCTCAGTACAAATGGCTGCAAACCGCACTGCAAGACACCTTACCCGGGATTGTCATCTTGCATTACCCTATCTTCAGTTCAGGTTACCATGGCGACGAGCATAACTTACAGCTATACCTTCCCCAGCTACTAAAACGCAGCAATGTAAAAGCGGTATTCAGCGGACACGACCACGATTATGAGCGTTCGGAGTATGACGGCATCACCTATATCGTTACCGGTGGCGGCGGTGGAACCATCCGCCAAGAAAGAAACCCAAACCCACACAGTGTGGTTTTCAAGCTTACCCATCATTATATCATTGCCAAACATGTGGACGGAAAGCTTAGCCTAAACGCTTGGGATATTGATAATAAGCTAATCGACAGCTTTGTTCTAACTGGTTTTTAGTTCCTCCCAATATTCTACGGCTCTGCGATGATGCGGGATAACAATTGAGCCTCCCACCATAAGCGCAACCCCAAATACCTCTTGCAACTCTTCATCGTTAACATTCAAACTATAGCACTGCCCCAAATGGTAGCAGATGCAATCGTCGCAACGCAAGACCATAGATGCCACCAAGCCCAGCATTTCCTTCGTTTTAGCATCCAGTGCACCCTCTGTATAGGTAGCCGTATCCAAGCCATAGAACCTTTTTATGCTTAGGTTAGCCTTATCCAAAGCAAGCTCTGTCAGCCTCTTTCTTTCCTGGTTAAATTCTTTCACTTTCATACTATTCACCTTAGTTTCTGTAAAATTCTGCCTATATCCGCAGCGCTTACATTAATGGGATTAAGAGCCATATTCCTGCTTGCCATTATCTGGGGGATTGCCCTCTCTATAAACTCATCGGAGATAGGTACTTGTCTCTTAAAAGGTAGTGATTTAAGCCAATACAAAAACTGGTTTTTCCTTATGTTTATAGCGGCAAAAAGCTGGTTCAATTCGTCCTTAACGGCTGGCTGATACAGCTTCATTATCTCTTCCATAACAATAGCATTTGCCAAGCCATGTGGCACCCCATATTCTGACGTTAAAGGATAGCCAATCGAGTGCTGCAAGGTGGTGCTGCTCTGCGCAATAACCATGCCTCCGTAAAGTGAGGCTTTCATCAGCTCTGTTCTTGAGGCAAGATTCTGTCCGTCTTTCAGTGCGATAGGCAGATGTTTGATAATCATCTCGATACCACTGAATATCAGCGGATACATCATGGGACTGCGCTGGTTACTATACAGCCCTTCCAGCAGATGGCTTAGAGCGTCCAATGCGGTGTGTAGAGTAACCCTTTCCGGCAGACTGGTGGTATAACGTGGATCCAGCATAGAAAGCTGCGGGAAGGCTCTATTATGCCCAAATCCTGCCTTCTTCTTTGTCTTAGGATCGGTGAGCACACTGTATTGCGTTGCTTCCGTGCCCGTGCCAGATGTGGTGGGGATTGCCACGATGGGATATGCGCTAAGGAATTGGTCAGTAAAGTAAAGCTCATCTTCGTTAAGTTTATTTGCTGCTGCCAAAGAGATAGCTTTCGCCGCATCAATAGGGCTTCCCCCGCCAATACCGATCACGAAATCACAGCCTTGCTTTTGCATTATCTCGCTGCCTTTCATCACATCCTGTAATATCGGGTTTTCGGTAATTTCCTCAAACAGGCAATATCCTATCCCTAAGCGTTTCAGGCTATTGGTTAGATCATCCAAAGCTCCGCTTAGCTTGGCACTGGTTTTGCCACTAACAATCAGTGCCTTCTTTCCCAAAGCGGGTATATAGCTTTCCCCTTTTTGCATGGCATTCTCACCAAAAATAATATGTACTGGACAGTAAAACACTAAAGCTCCTTTTTTTTAAGTTACCTCTATTTGCAACAGACTATTCATCTGCGTTTTGCTGACAATATCACGATAGCTGTTCTTCATGTTTCTCTCTTCCCGTTTGATAACTCGGTTTGCATATTCACAACTAATCGGCTTTAGTGCTAAAATACTTGATAAGGCGTTTGTGGTCAAGAGAATCTTTCTTGCTGGCATTGCCCTATCATTGCCCACCCATTGTCCATGTGAAGGGCAATGAGTGGGCAATGATAGGGAAATGCTTGACGGAAACGAGCAAGTAATCAGGATGGAGAAATGTGAATATTAATGAAAAAAAAGGAAGTAACATGGAACACAACAACCCTTTACTGAACCTCAAGAATGAGCATCGCTTAAAAGCTATTCCTTTCCCGGAATTCAAAACTGAACACTATCTCCCAGCTATCGAGCAATCCTTAGCAGAGGCAAAAGCCGAAATCGAAACTATGAAGAACAATCCCGCCGCTCCCACCTTCGAAAATACAATTTTGGAGCTTGAATTAAACGGAGAATTGCTGGATTACGTAGCATCCATTTATTTCAATTTGTTAAGTGCCGAATCTGATGCCGAACACAAAGCCCTTGCCCAACAGATTTCGCCCTTGCTGGCGGAGTTTGGCAGTATGGTTTCCACCGATCCACAAATCTTCGCCCGTGTGAAAGCAGTTTACGAGGCTGAAGTGGCAGGCAAAAGTAAACCCGGCATTCCTTCAGATTTATCCGATAAAGATGCCCTGAAAAAAGCAGAACGCTATCGCCTGATTGAACGTACCTACACAGGTTTCATCCGCGGTGGTGCGATGCTAAACGATGCCGAGAAGAAGCGGTTAACTGAAATCTCCATGGAATCATCTCAGCTTAGCCCCAAATTTAGCGACAATGTGTTGGATGCCACAAATAAATGGGAACTGCACATCAAAGATGCCAAAGATGTGGAAGGAATCCCGGAAAACTCACTGAAAGCCGCTGCTTTTACGGCAAAGAAAAAGGGCAAAGAGGAGGGCTGGCTATTCACTTTGCAGCCTTCCAGTGTCACTCCCGTTTTAACCTATTGCAAGAACCGAGAAATCCGCAAACAAGTCCAACAAGCTTACTCTTCCCGTGCCTTTAGAGACGAATTTGATAACCAAGAGCTGATTAAGAAAACCCTGATGCTACGCAAAGAAAGAGCTGAGTTGTTAGGCTATAAAACACATGCGGACTATGTGCTGGCGGATAGAATGGCAGAATCTCTTACTACCGCCAAAGATTTTTTGGAAAAGATTTATGGTGTTGCCTATCCCGCCGCCCTTAAAGAAGTGGATGAAGTACGCGCCTTTGCCAAGCAATTGGATGGACTGGAAGAACTGATGCCTTGGGACATGGGCTACTATTCCAACAAGCTGAAAGAACAGCGTTATGCCTATGATCCTGAAGAGCTAAGACCCTGGTTCAAAGTGGAAAACGTAGTGGAAGGATTGTTCGTGGTTACGGGCAAGATTTACGGTATAAAAGTGAAACAAGTGTTTGACGTGCCCGTTTACCATCCAGACGTAACTACTTGGGAAGTATGGGATAAAAACGATAACTTCCTTGGCTTGATGTATATGGACTTGTTCCCGCGGGATACTAAGCGAGGTGGAGCATGGAAGACATCCTTTCAGGGACAGGGTTTACATCGCGATGGCATGCGCAGACCAATGGTTAGTATCGTGGCATCACTTACCCCTTCCACCGAGGATCAGCCCTCGCTGTTAACCTTGAACGAAGCCCGCACCATCTTCCATGAATTTGGTCATGCACTGCATTCCCTATTGGCAGATGGCTATTACAAAGGACTTTCCGGCACCAGCGTGCTGTGGGATTTTGTGGAGCTACCCTCTCAGATAATGGAAAACTGGCTGATGGAAGAAGAGGCATTGAACCTTTTCGCCAAGCACTACCAGACTGGCGAAGCTCTGCCTAAAGAACTGTTAGACAAGGTTATCGCAGCCAAAAACTTCCAAGCTGGCATTGCCAATATAACGCAATTACGCTATGCTTTAATGGATTTTGCCTGGCATACCGCCGATCCTGCTGCTATAACAGATGTGGATGCCTTCGAAAAAGAAGTTACCGAGCGTTTCCGCCTGCTTCCTGCCGTGGATAGCTCTAATATGTCCTGTGCCTTTGCGCATATCTTTGCGGGAGGTTATTCTGCAGGATATTATTCCTATAAGTGGGCTGAAGCCTTGGAAGCAGATGCCTGGAGCTTGTTTCTGGAAAAGGGAATCTTCAATCAGGAAGTAGCAAAATCCTTCAAGAAATACATCCTCTCCCGTGGCAATGCCTTCCATCCCATGGATATCTTTGTTGCTTTCCGTGGACGTAAGCCAGACCCGGATGCCCTGCTGAAGCGTGATGGACTTATTGGGTGAGAGCTATGCAAGTGAAAAAAGCTATGCTTTAGGTGAGATTGCATAGTGAGTAATACAATAAAGGTGCGGACAATCCGCACCTTTATTGTATATTTTGGGGTATATGCTTTAGTGCTTTTCCTTACACAGTTCGATTAAAACGCCCATACTGGATTTAGGGTGCAAAAAAGCGATATCCGCGTGATGAGCACCGGGGCGGGGTTCTTTATCAATAAGGACTATGCCTTTGCTTTCAGATTCGGCAAGAGCTTTGGGAAGGTCATCCACGGCAAAAGCTAGGTGTTGAATCCCTTCTCCTTTCTTTTCGATAAACTTGGCTACAGGACTGTCGTCAGAGGTAGGGCATAATAGCTCAATGCGTGTGTCGCCACAGGGCAGAAAAGCTACTCTCACCTTTTGTGAAGGGACTTCTTCGATGCCTTCCAGCTCCAAACCGAGGCTCTGATAGAAGGCTATGCCCGCTTCCAAATCTTTAACAGCTATACCAATATGACTAATGCGCTTAACCATGATGTTCCTATTTCTTGTAATTCTTGGCAAGCTCGAAACCGATTTCCATCGCCTTAATGTTTACATCTAAGAAAGCAGGTTTAACGGATTCTGTAATAGATTGTTTAAGGGATTCAGGCTTAACTATACCGGTAATCTGCACCAAGAAAGCTAAGGATAGGATATTGGTGGTAATGGGGCTGCCAAGCTTTTCCTGGGCAATATCCGTGAAGGGTAGCTCGTAGGTATTCTCGGCAGCTAAGGCAAGGTTTTTCACGAAGGTGGTATCAATAATAAGGATGCCTGTGTCGCGCAAATCAAACAAATACTTATCACAAGCTTCCTGTGTTAAAGCAAGTAAACAGTTGAAGTTTGTGGCATCGGGAAAGTATATCTCCTCGTCACTAATGATAACATCAGCACGTGAAAAGCCCCCGCGGGATTCAGGACCATAGCTCTGGGTTTGGGTAACTCTGCGCTTTTCTATCACCGCTGAGCGGGCAAGGATAATACCAGCAAGGATTAGCCCTTGACCACCGCTACCGGAAAGGCGAATTTCATAATTCTTACTCATTATTCGCCTCCCATCGCTTGTACTCGCTTGGATAGGGCAGCGTACTCGGCACAATATTCAGGGCGGATTTCCCTACGCAGGATGCCGCGCACTATCTTGCCATCCACCTTTTCTGGTGGAAGCTTATCAACGGCTGCCAAAGGAATGGAGTTATCCCTAAAGTCCTTCATCATCTGTGGGGCACCGCCCTTCTTGTTTAGGCGTCCATAGATAACTGGACAGGCACTGATTACTTCTACAAGAGAGAAACCGGGATGATCCATAGCGTCCTTAATAATACCTTGCATTTCCAATACATGGAAGGCTGTGGTACGAGCAACAAAGGATGCTCCAGCACCCATGGCAAGGTTGCAGATGTTGAAATCTGGCTCCATGTTGCCATAAGGAGCGGTAGTGGCGACGGCACCGTGAGGCGTTGTGGGGCTGCATTGTCCGCCTGTCATACCGTAGATGTTATTATTAATTAGGATTACTTTCAGGTCTATATTGCGTCTGGCTGCATGTATAAGATGATTGCCACCAATCGCAGTGCAATCTCCATCGCCCGTAACCACAATGACTTTAAGGTTGGGTTTGTGCAGCTTAATACCTGTGGCAAAAGCTATGGCGCGTCCATGCAGTGAATGTAGCGTATTAAAATCTACATACACCGGCATGCGTGAAGAACAACCAATACCAGAAACCATAACTATATCGTCTCTATCGAGATTCATGGAGGCTATGGCACGGATAATTGCACCCAACACGATGCCATTGCTACAGCCGGCACACCATACATGCGGGAACTTTTTATCGTGTCTTAAGTACTCGTGAATAATGCGTTGTGGGATATTAGCCATGATTAGCTTACCTCCTTGATTTTATGCAGGATGTCATTGGGCGATATAAGCTGTCCGTTTACCCTTTGCAAGGCAATGAGGTTACTCTCGCTTTTATCCTTGGTAAGGCGCTGTATCTCGTGAATTAGCTGCCCTTGGTTGAGTTCCGGCACGATTACTGTCTCCACGTTCCTAAGCATTTTGCGTACGGCATCATCGGGGAATGGCCATATCGTTAAGGGACGTAGCAAGCCTACCTTTATGCCTTCGTGCCTTGCCATAGCAATAGCAGCTTTGGCAGCACGGGCGGTAATTCCTGCGGTAAAGATAGCTATCTTGGCATCTTCCATCTGATAGCTTTCAATCTGCACCAAGTCTCGCATATTATAGGATATCTTCTTTCTCAGGCGGTCCATCATTTCGCCAGCTTCGCCGGATTTGTTGGTGGGAAAACCATGAGAATCGTGGGTTAAGCCTGTTACGTGAAAGCGGTAACCTTCGCCATAACTAGCAAGCGGAGAGAGGTATTTCTGGTTTTCGTCATAATGCTTGTACCAGTTGGGAGGAACCGTGGGTTTAACGCGGTTGATCACCCGCACATTTGCCATATCAGGCAAGCGCACAGCTTCGCGCATGTGTCCAATCACTTCGTCTAACAGCAGGATTACGCAAGTGCGGTATTTCTCGGAAAGATTCACCGCACGGATGGTAAGTTCATAGCTTTCCTTTACAGAGTCAGGGTATAATACGATAGACGGTGAATCGCCATGCGAACCCCATTTGGCTTGCATAATATCGCCTTGAGCAGGGCTGGTGGGCATGCCTGTACTTGGTCCCATGCGCTGAACGTTTACAACTACGCAAGGGGTTTCGGTAATCTTGGCAAAGCCAATGCCTTCCTGCATTAGGGAAAAGCCCGGTCCGCTGGTGGCAGTAAGGGATTTTGCTCCGGCAAGAGACGCACCTGTAATGGCACAAATGGAAGCAATTTCATCTTCCATCTGCACGAATACTCCGCCACGCTTGGGCAGTTCGGCGGCTAAAATCTCGGCTACTTCCGTAGAAGGGGTAATTGGATATCCGGCAAAGAAATTAACGCCGGCATCAAGTGCACCGTATGCCACTGCTTCGTTGCCTTGCATTAGCACGCTTTTGCGTTCACGGGTAACTTGAATTTCTTCCAGTTTACTGTCTGGTTTCACGGCAAGGGTTTCTTTTTTAGCCCTTGGTTTGGGGTCGGTTTTGCTTTTTATTTCTTTTTTTAGCATTTCTTCTCCTCAGCGATCCTTCGCACCGGTTATGGCGAAATCGGGACACAACCTGTCGCAGGTTTCACAGTGAATACATTTTTCGGGTGCCTGCACGTAGGGCGAACCATCGCTCCTTCTGCCAAGGCAGCCTGTAGGACAAAAAGCCACGCATATTCCGCACTTCTTGCACCAATTGTAATAGATCAATACGGGAGAATCGTCATCACCTGGTTCTTTAACCTCAGTGAGTTCCACTTCCATTTTTTCGGTAGCGTCTTCCTCATGTATGATCATGCCCATGCGGTCTTTTTCGACTTTATTGGACATTGTTCCTCCAGTCTTTATATTTTATTTCTTGATTACTTTTTTTAGGAAGGCACCCAAACGCTGGACACCCTCAATGTTCTTTTCAATGGTTTCGTAGCTAAAGTTGAGGCGCATAGTGTTGTTTCCGCCGCCATCGCAGAAGAAACTGGTACCTGCCACGTAAGCAACCTTAGCTTCCTTAATGCAATCCATCAGAATTGCTTGTGTATCCAGCGTCTCTGGTCCTTTCGCCATCAGGAATAAGCCGCCTTCAGGGTGTGTCCAGCTAACTTCTTCGGGCATATATTCCTTTAGCGAAGCAAGCATGGATTTCTGCTTTTCGGAATACATCTTAGAGATTTCTTTAATCTTGGGATCAAGATATCCCTTCTCTATGTAACGAGCGGCAATGCGCTGTGTAAATGGCGGAGTGCAAAGGTCTGCGGCTTGTTTGGCAACCACAATTTTATCCAGAACATCGGGATGTCCCACCACCCAACCAATGCGGAAACCGGGACAGAATATCTTGCTGAATGTGCCAAGTAGCACCACATGTCCGGTACCGTCCATTTCATAAATGGTCTTTTGGGCTTTGCCTTCATAGCGTAGCTCACGGTAGGGGCTGTCTTCAATAATCAGCACATCATATTTATAAGCAAGTTCTAATATTTCTTTTCTGCGGCGTTCAGTCATCGTTATGCCAGCAGGGTTCTGAAAATCTGGAATCAGATAAATAAACTTCGGCTTCTTACCCATGGCAGCCAGCTCTTTCAGCTTGGCTTCCATGATATTAGGGTCTTCGCCTTCGTCGTCCATCGGAATACCTATCATCTTGGCACCATGAGAATTAAAAGCAGAAAGTCCGCCCAAATATGATGGTAAGCCAACCAGCACATAATCTCCACGGTCAATGAATATTTTGCCAATCAGGTCTAAGGCTTGTTGTGAGGCGGTAGTGATAATCATGTTATCAATACTCATTTCTATACCGTTGGCTTTGTAACGTTCTACCAGTAGAGTGCGCAGCAGGATATCTCCTTCTGTGGCTCCGTATTGCAGGGCAAACGCAGCTTCGGTATCCATCACCTCGTTAATAATCTCTTTCAGTTCTGCGATTGGGAAGGTGGCGGGACTTGGGAACCCTCCCGAAAATGAAATCAATCCTGGTACTCCAAGTAACTTCAGCAGTTCGCGAATTGCTGAACGTTTCATACCCTTGATGTTGGTCGATAGGATATCTTGCAAATCGGTGATCATGATGATCCTCCATTTATCTTATTTTCTTCATATACAAGGACTTTTTTATTGGTTTTACGCCACTCACGATAGGCTTTTTTAACTTCCAGTTCCCACACGATGCGTTTGTCGTTATCTTCAAAGGTAACAATATCGATGTAAAAGGTGCGTTTGGTTTTGCCCACAAAACTTTTACGGGGAAATTCAACTACGGTTTCACCATCAATATTCAGGATGGTTACTTCATTCAAAAAGACCCCTTCGGCTATCTCCAGAATTGCTCTGGCTTCCACGCTGCCGGTTTGGACATCACGAAAATGTATGTTCATTTTGGCTCCATATTTATCATATTCTTCCTAGTAAAAGATAAGCTTATATTGGTCAAGTGTTTTTTTGCTGAACTCATCTTGGAATACAATCTAGTTTCAGATTTCTCAACCCTCTTATCCGCCGACAACCCCTTTGCGCACTTTCGACAACCCATTTGGAAATCTCCCCATGATTCTGCTTACTTTTTCCAAACCCCTTGTCGAATCGACACCAGCTTTGACTATTGAAGTGTGAGTAGTTG
>JAQUJJ010000277.1 GCA_028681035.1 Candidatus Cloacimonadota bacterium | reverse complement strand
CTTTATTTTCCATGTTTTATTAAATTAAATTCTACTCTTTATCTTTTACTACTCACTCACCCCTTACCCTTCACCCAACTCCAAAGATAACAATAATAAACACACTATGTTTTCAAATACAAACAAAAAAAAGACGCCACAACTTAATGCAACGTCTCTTGTCCCCTGTCTCCTTGTCCCCTGTCTCTTAACTCAAAACTCAAAACTCCAAACTCCAAACTCCAAACTCCTCACCCCTCACTCCTTACCCCTCACCCCTTACTCCTTACCCTTCTCCCCTGTCTCATCCAAAAGTTCAAACACCGAATTCACACTCTTAAACTCCGGCACCATCCGCTTCATATTCCCCACATTCACCATATCGTCATACTCAAACGATTGCTCAATCATCTCCGTTATCAACCTATTCGCCTCGTCATACTCATACTCGCGCACCGTAGCCACCATTATCTTATCATTGTGCGTAGGCTTCGTGTGCTCGGCATTCGATAGCAACTCCTCGTATAGTTTCTCGCCATGGCGCAAACCAGTAAACTCAATCCTCACATTATTTTGCTGCCCCGACAAGCGAATCATCCGCTTAGCCAAATCCAATATCCTCACCGGACTGCCCATATCAAATATAAAAATCTCGCCACCCCTACCCATCGATCCAGCCTCTAGCACCAACTGACATGCCTCGGGTATGGTCATAAAATAGCGCGTTATCTCGGGGTGCGTCACCGTCACTGGTCCACCCCTTTTTATCTGCTCCCTAAAGAAAGGAATTACCGACCCATTCGAGCCCAACACATTGCCAAACCTAGTGGTTATAAACTGCGTTCTACACGTGCGCGTATTCTCTATATGCCTTGCCAACGACTGCACATATATCTCCGATATCCGCTTCGAGCATCCCATCACATTGGTAGGATTCACCGCCTTGTCGGTCGATACCATCACAAACTTAGTAGCATTATATTTCACAGCCAAGTCAGCCAACACCTTCGTGCCCTGTATATTGGTCTGTATTGCCTCGCTCACATTCTCCTCCATCATAGGCACATGCTTGTATGCCGCCGCATGGTATATATAATCGGGCGTAGCATCCATAAATATCCGCTCCATCCTCGATTTATTAGCAATATCAGCCACAATAGTGTGCGCCTTCACCTCTTTCCACTTATTCTTTATCTCCAACCTTAGCGAGTGCAGTGGCGTCTCTGCCTGGTCTATCAATATCAAGCTATACGGATTAAAAGCAGCCACCTGCCTCACAATCTCACTACCAATCGATCCCGCTGCCCCCGTTATCATCACCCGCTTCCCCTCAAGGTTGTTGCCAATCTTCTGCATATTTATATGAATCTCCTTGCGTGGCAACAAATCCTCAATCTCAATCTCCTTAAACTGATCCTTCGTCATCTTCTCGCTCTTCCACTCGCTTAGCGGCAAAGTAGTTACCAGCGAAATATTACACTCAAGAAACCTGTCCAAAAATTTCGAGTCTTTCATCTCCCTCAGTTTGTGGGGCGACACAATTACCTTCTTAATACTATTCTGCTCCAGTGCTCTAAACAGGTCGTCGCCAGTGTCGTACACCCTCACACCCAAAATATTTTTCCCCACCATGTGCTCCTCGTCCGATATAAAACCACTCACTTTGAAGTTAAACTCGTTGGGTCCCGACAACGATTTTGCAATCCTTATAGCCGGCAATTTAGTTCCATACACAAACACATTCTGATAGCCCGTCGACTCGCCCGTTATCAATTCATACACCTCTTTCACCACAATGCGCGATAGCACCATCAACACCACATTCAGTATGTAAATCAAAAACAGCGCCTCCCAATGCAGCTCAAACCTACCTCCCCCCATAGCAAAGATAGTAACAAACACAAACGTTATGCCATACCCCACCGTGAGGGCATACACCACCTTTGCCAAATCGCCAAACGACGAAAAGCGCAATATACCGCTAAAGGTTTTAAAATAGATAAATGCCACCACATTTACCAACAACAGTATGGGCAACACCAGCATCAACTCGCTAAAAGGAATAGCTACATTGGCATAACTATTCCACAAAATATGAATAACAAAAACCGACGTTGTTAGTATCACCACATCTATCATCAATACCATGGCGCGTGGCAACACCATTTTGGAAAGTATTTTTTTGAAAAACTTCATGTGTTTTTTTGTATAATTTCTTATTCAGCTAGTATCAAACTCCTCACTCCAAACTCCTCACCCCTCACCCCTCACTCCTCACCCAATTAGTCCCCAAAGATAACCATAATATTACTTAATATCCACTATTCTTTACCCTTTTAACGTTGCCAAGTGCGTTTTTTAGCAACTTCTCACCTACTAAAGTGTATATATCATATAAAAAAGAGAGGCTGCAAATATGCAACGTCTCTTTATTTTTAGATTTTAGCGGTTAGCTATCAGTTTAGTGCTATTTAGCTATTCCTTGTCCCCTGTCTCCTGTCTCTTAACACAAAACTCCTAACTAATTCATTCATGCATATACCAATGACATAATTTATAATATGCTGTTATTTATACAAGTGCATTTTTTATGCCAGGCTTACAGCCCTCGCATCATATTATTGACTGTTTCTAGCCTAAAGGCTGGACTGAATTATGCCGGTCTTTCAGACCTCAAACACAAGATGAAATCTCAATATCATTCCCTTCTTTTTGCCCAATAAAAATTGAGTTCCTACTCGAAATGACAAAAGAAACCACCCATTAATAATTAATAATTAACCATTAATAATTATTTTTTAGTTCCATATCCATAACCGTAGCCATAGCCATACCCCCTATGAAAGTCCTTCACATCATTTATCACCAACAACATATTCTTCAATCTGCCCTGTTTCATTAGGTCATTGGCAAATTTGAGGTTCATCTTGCTAGAGTAGTTCGCCCTACACATATACGCAGTAGCATCCGACACCCTATTCAAGATAAGCGTATCCGATACTAAACTAACAGGCGCACTATCTATAATTATGTAATCAAACTTAGCCTTCAATTGCTCCATAGCTTCATCAAGCGTGTTGCGCGATAGCAACTCTGCAGGGTTGGGCGGTATAGGGCCAGCTAGCATCACCTTTAGGTGTTCGCTACTTTCGGAAGGTATAATCAGTTTCTCAATATCATCTTCGTATCCCGATAGAAAAGTAGTCATCCCCACGGTGTTGGGCATATCCATATAAGCATGCAGGCGTGGTATACGGAAATCCATCCCCAATAGTAGCACCTTCTTGCCCAACAAGGCCAAACTAATGGCTGTGTTTATAGCAGCAAACGTTTTACCCTCGCCCGGTATGGTACTGGTAAATACCACCACCTTATCTTTGGGTGCAAGCGATAGTGTAAGGTTGGTACGCAACATACGGAAAGCCTCGTCCAGCTCCGTTGTAGCATTTTCGCTCACCACCACATTGCCCAGCTCCTCCACATCAGGATGACTAGGTATCTCGCCCAACACAGGCAGCTGCGTCAATCTATCCACATCGCCACGCGTACGTATTTTGTATTGCAGCAAGTCAAGCAAA
>JAQUJJ010000005.1 GCA_028681035.1 Candidatus Cloacimonadota bacterium | reverse complement strand
AAAACGTGGTTTTGTTCTATCTTCGCCGGGTTAAAACCCGTCGCTAATACCTATCGTCCCGTCGGGACTACAGTCTTGTATTTTTGAAGCTCAATTTATCTTACCCACCATAAATGAATTTGAGCCGACTTTTATGAGAATAAGCATTGTAGAATAGCATTCCTTCACTGCTGAATACCAAGCATAACAGCATTGGAATGCTGCTCTACAATACACAAGCAGAGCTTTGCTTGGATTAACAAACAAAGCCCTGCTTGACAAGAAGCTTATTGCATTACTATTTTTCTGATTTGTCTGATCTCACCAGAATTAAAAGAAATCAGATATATCCCCGAGGGAAGCCTCTTCCCATCGCTGCTGTATCCATTCCAGTTTAACTCAAAGCTACCTTTGGCGTTACCTTCGGTGCGGTAAACGCATTCACCTTTGATGTTGTAGATTTTAACTTGATACGCCTGATTGGCTTCTTTAATTCCTAGCTGAATGGTTGTTGAAGTAGAGAAAGGATTGGGATACACATTACTAATTCCTGTAATTACCGATGTTACGTCAACTTCAGGATTTGCTACAGGAATGTCGTACATCCCTTCTGAGAAAGAGCTTGGTGTCCAGCCGGCAAGAAAAGCTCTGGCACGAATCAATGTAGTTAGATTAATGTGTATAGGCTGAGAATACAGTGATGATGTTTCGCTAGGTTCTGACGCATCCAGAGTATAGCGAATCTGCGCTCCCACTGTGATACAACTAAGGGTTACATCCACATAGTTTTGATACTGCCCAGGCTCAGGATTAAATGTAGGCGTGGCTACTGTTCCATTTATCGTGTATATCGCTGTAGTTACCGCACTAGGTGTCCAGCCAGCAAGAAATGCTTTGGCTTTCAGGGTTGTGGTTGTAGCAACGTTTATAGCAGCACTATACAAGGTGGAAGTAGCGGTAGGATCGGCTCCATTTGTGGTATAGCGAATCTGTGCTCCTGCTGTAGCACAAGATATGCTTACATTCCGTGCGCTTGTATAGGTTCCTGCTGCTGGTGTGAAGGCAGGTGTGGCTACTGTTCCGGTTATCGTGTATATCGCTGTAGCTACCGCACTGGGTGTCCAGCCAGCAAGAAATGCTTTGGCTTTCAGGGTTGTGGTTGTAGCAACGTTTATAGCAGCACTATACAAGGTGGAAGTAGCGGTAGGATCGGCTCCATTTGTGGTATAGCGTATCTGTGCACTTGGTGTAGCACAGCTAAGCGCTACATTCTGTGAGGTGGAATAGGTTCCAGCTCCAGGTGTGAAGGTAGGCAGGGCAACAGCTTGCGCACCCGTACCGGCATTAATGGGATAGAGGTTATCAGGATAATTTCCGATAATGCCTCCCACTTCCGAGTTTAGCGTTTGCGTTACAGGAACAATAAGCTGTGCACTATAGTCCCAAACCTTGAAGACAATCTGCTCACCATTAGTTTCTGTATAGATATGGAGCAAGCATCCAGCAATACCACCAGTTACCAATATTGCTTCCTTACCGCGAAGCTGTTCTTCAGTTCCAACGGTTACAAAAGCTGCAATGATGTCACCGGTAACGGCAGGGACAGAATTTATACTTACCTGTGCCATTACGGTTTCGCTACCGGTTAGGATTGTTGGTGTTCCCCAAGGGTCTGTCTGCGTACCTGTTCCAGCGTTTATCTGATACAGGTTATTAGGGTATTCCCCAACTATGCCTCCCACTTCCGAGCTTAGCGTTTGTGTAACAGGGACAATTGCTTGCGCACTGTAATCCCAAACCTTGAATGCAATCTGTTCTCCATTGCTTTCCGTATAAATCTGGATTAAGCATCCTGCAACACCGCCAGTTACTAATATTGCTTGCTTACCGCGTAGCTGTTCAACTGCACCAACGGTTACAAAAGCAGCAAGAACATCTCCCGCAACAGCAGGGACAGAATTTATACTTACCTGTGCCATAACCGTTTCACTACCTGTTAAAATGGCTGGCGTTCCCCAAGGGTCTGTAACCATCCCTCCGCCAATAGTATAAACAGCAGTTGCAACGGCACTTGCTGTCCAGCCTGTAAGGAAGGCTTTGGCTTTCAGAGTTGTAGTAGCTGCAACATTGATAGCCGTGCTATACAAGGTGGAGGTCTCTGTGGGATCGCTTCCATTGGTGGTATAACGTATCTGTGCTCCAGCGGTACTGCAAGCAATGGTTACGCTTTGGGCGGCGGTGTAAGTTCCCGCTGCTGGCGTGAAACTAGGCGTAGCAACTGTCTGCGTACCTGTTCCAGCGTTTATCTGATACAGGTTATTGGGGTATTCCCCAACTATGCCTCCCACTTCCGAGGTAAGCGTCTGCGTTACAGGAACAATTGCTTGCGCACTTTCGTCCCAAACCTTGAATACGATCTGTTCTCCATTGCTCTCGGTATAGATTTGGACTAAGCATCCGGCAACCCCACCGTTAACCATTATTGAACCTTTGCCTCGGAGCTGTTCAACCGCACCAACGGTTACAAAAGCAGCAAGAACATCTCCGCTTACGGCAGGAACAGAATTGATACTAACCTGTGCCATTACAGTTTCACTACCGGTTAACACTGTGGGTGTTCCCCAAGGGTCAACTGCGAAAGCAAGGTTGCACACTACAATTAAGACAGCGAGTATTAGAAAACGTATTTTCATCTTTAGCCTCTTATTTCAGAATCATTAATTTAATGCTTTGGGCAGTATTACCGCTATTCATCCGACAGAAATAAACACCGGAAGCAACATGATCTCCATGCTCATCGATACCATTCCACCAGAGCTTTTGCATGCCAGGATCGAGCTGTCCGTGGAAGAGAGTTTTTACCCTTTGCCCACGCAAATTGTATATCTCTATCTGCACTGTAGGAGCATCCTTTGCCACATTAAGGGCAATAGAAGTTCCATCTTTGAAAGGATTGGGATAGGCAGATGTGATACTGGAAATCAGTGCAGGAGTGCTGGATTGGTCGGTTTTTAAGCTATAGTATTCACCATTAGCATAATCACCAATTGTTTCTCCGGGTGCGCTACTAAGAGAGGAATTCATGCTGTATAGAATGTTACTATTGGGGCTGTATAATTTGAAGAGAATCTGTTCTCCAGCTTCCTCGGTAAACACCTGAAGCATGGCTCCAAGAATGCCATCTACCGAGATAACCGTGGACAATCCACGCAACTCATCATTTACAAAAGCTCCCAGTATATCTCCCGCCTGTGCGTTGTTATCCAGCTTGCTAAGAACAACTTGGCTATCGGTTTTAATTACCGGAGTACCCCAAATATTGCAAGCAGGTAGCAGGTCTTGCGGAGCTGCTTTACCGGAAGAAGGATAAACTAAAGAGGCAGCAGAGCTAAGCTTTATCCAATAAGCCCGTCCGGGACTTAGTGTTGTAAGCGTATTATAGGGATTATTGGGCACGTATATGCCTTCAGTGCCTTTCACCTGGATAATGCTACTGGCTATCGATGCCAAGGCAGCACTTACACTAATTGCAGATTGAGGAGTGAAAGCAGCAAGATTCCATCCCGCTGCCAGAGGTATAGAGGTGCTTGTGTTTATAGCAGTTCCCATTATCTGAAGAGTGCAAGCTTGGCTTACCGATACATAATACCCCTTGCCATCGCTTAGGGTGTTAAGTGTGTTGAAGGGGTTATTGGGGACATACACCCCATCCGAATTCTTCAACATTTGCACGTTAGACAATACACTCGCAAAGATAGACGAGATATCCATGTTTGCAGGATGCACATTTAAGGAAATCATATTCCAGCCTGGTGTTAAGTTTATGTTCTGTGTGGTGGCATGGTTGGCATGCAACCAATAAAGGTTATTGGGCCATTCACCCACAATCCCATTGATCTGGCTGGCAAGGGTCTCGGTGATATTTAGTACTTCATCGGTGCTGGCATCCCAAACTTTGAAGCTGATGTTTTCACCATTACTTTCGGTGAATATCTGCATCAGACAAGCTGCTGTACCACCGTTTATCGCAACCGTTCCCTTGCCTCGTAGCTGAGGAACTCCCGCTACGCTTACAAAAGCAGCTACAACATCACCATTTGCAGCTTGAGCGCCATTAATCATCACTCCAGCCATAAGGCTCATGCTTCCACTAAGTACAACCGGTGTGCCAAAGGGGTCAACAGGAGGGGGAGGTGTGCCATTTCCGAACACAATCTGCAACTCGGTAAACATCACTCGCCCACCATCATTGGCAAATTCGTTGGGGGCAATACCATTTGAGCCCCAAGTATTGTCATCGTAGAACATCAAGCCCAGCTTACCAACCATTTGGTCACCTTGCATGCCTATATACTTAACTTTATCGGCAGGATACACGAACATAGGTTTGATTCCAGAAAACTGGGGTGTATCAACGTTGTTAAGAATAATTGGCTCACTCCATGTAAATCCATTATTAGAAGATATGGAGATGTAGATTTCTGGAGTGTTGGCATAAGCAGCATAATCAGGATCGGCATACTCATTAAACAGTTTTGCCCTGTAAGAATTCTGCCACACTACAGCCATCATACCCTGGCTATTGGCTTCCGTTACTTTCATATTGCTGAGGTGGAACATCATCGACGGGTTACCATTAGTAATGTGTGAATCTTGATCCCAATAAGGGAAGTTCCAGTCGGTTGCCATACTTGGGTATTGCGCACCTGTATCATCGGTTATATATTCATCGACCACACCAAACGGAGCATCCATATCCCAGGGGGTAAATGTTTGGTTGTAATTATCGCTTAAATCTTGCTGCGGATAGATATCTTTGATACTGAAGTTGTTGTTGTTAGTGTCAAATACCATTTCTTTCATGAATTGCATGTTAGGATAATATGAACCATTGGTAGCTTTATATCCCCACAAAGCGGGAACATGAATCTTGCCATCATTGTCGATCGTAGCATTTAAGTGGCTGGAATTAGTAATCCCCCAAGATAGCTGGGCATTAGTCCACGGAATATCATTGTTATCTGAATCAGTAAAAAATCCAGCACCACCAGGAGAGGCAGGTGGATTCCAGGTTGGGATATTGCTGGTATAAGTGTGATGAGTCCATGTACCTGCTCCATAAGCAGTACACTTGAAGACCTCCACATCTGGTTCATCAAGGTAAACACCACTAGCATCCCATGAACTGTGATAGCCAATCATATATAGATTACCAGCAGTATCGCACACAAGTACATCGTTGGGACGGCGAGCTTCAAGCTGAGCAGAATTCCAGATATTCTGCTCTGGAATGGAAGTGTAGCTCCATGCAAGAGTGTTTCCATTCTCAATATCATAGCCAGAAAAATCAGCATAAGCAATATATGCGTTTTCCACAGGAATTGGAGAAGCTTGCAGATTATGAGTTACGCTGTTGCGTCCCCAAACATAAACACGGCGTTTATTCGGCACAGGTGAGGGACCAATAACCGCGGTAGGCCAGATAAACTCATTATCTATTGTTGACAACCCTGTGGGAAGGGTAATAGTAATAGGATTGTTAATAGGCACATGAAGCTCATTCCATAAGCCATCAATGCCAGATATGAAAGCGTCTGTAACAAATTGCACTTCCAGTTGCGCATCTGCATCCGCATTGGCATGCCAAGCGTACAACGGCTTTCCACTTACAGGATCGACTGCCAATGTAGGATAGCCTTCTCTGTTATTTGCCAATGTGATTGTGCTGTTGTTTATCACATTGCCTGTATCACTTAAGTAAGCATAATAAACCCGACGTGTGGCAGTAGCCGAGGTTTTGCCATGGTAGGTTAAAAAGTAGCCGCCACCTGCTGATTCAGGAATAACCCTTAACGGAAGTCCATTATAGCTGCCTATCATGTAATCAAAATAAGAAGTTAATAACGAAACTGGGGTTCTGCTAAAGGTATAAGCAGGTGCTGTCCGTTGTGGACTAAGCATTGCTCCCTTGGGTTGGTCTATAGTCTTGGGGAGTATGCCGGGGTTTTGCATCTCAGCAAAAGCAAAGCCAAACAGTAAGCTTAGCAAAATGACAAGGGGCATAACTTTGTTTAACATGATTCCTCCATGTTATCCCCTCTGGAGATGATACTCCAGAGGGGTGTATTTATTGTTTATTTGGATAATAGAGCCTTCATAGACTTATTGTAACCATCTGCACTCATCCTAATGATATAGACACCCGAAGCCACGCTGTGCTTGCGGTCATCTTTTCCTGTCCAGACGATGCTGTGATTGCCTTTGGATAGTTGGGTGTTTACAAGGGTAGTTACTTTTTGCCCCTTGAGATTGTAGATTTCTATACTTACAGGGCTGTTGTCCTGAGCTATACTGAAGGAGATTGTGGTGCTGGGATTAAAGGGATTGGGATAGCAGCCAAGCAGAAGCGTGGGGACGGGTACAGGTGTATCTCCAGCCTTAAGCTCCAGATTATAGAAGCTGGGATAGCTGCCAATCATCTCCTGAGGTTGGCTGCTTATTGTGGTGCTGATGGGGAGTTCGCTGCCATCTACCTTTAGGATGCTGAACTCTATCTCTTCGCCGGATGTTTCAGTGTAGATATGGATGAGTGCTGCTGCAAAGCCTTCGGGGGCTATGAACTTCTCTGCTCCGCGTAACTCTCCATTCACTCTGGCAAGCAGGATATCGCCTGTGGAAGCATCTTTACACTTACTAAGCACCGTCATACTGGAGCTTAGGATGCAAACGGATAGCTCTGCTCTGTTTTCCCGCACACTTACTGCATCCTTGCTGCCACTGGGGTAAATGAGGTTATGGGCACCGTTTATATTGATCCAATAGCCCTTGTTAGGATACATAGTACTAAGCGTGGAATAGGGATTATTGGGGATATACACCCCATCTGTGCCCTTTACCTGTACCAGCCAAGAGCTGATGCTCTGCACGGCTGTGGCTACAGGCAGGGAAGTTTGAGGCAGATACGCCACCATGTTCCAGCCATCCAGCATAGCGATAGGGGTTGTAGCTATTATAGCCGAACCCGTAACACTCCAGCTAGCAGCAGTGGACATCAGGATATTATATGCTTTGCCGTCGGAAAGTGAAGTAAGGGTAGAATAGGGATTATTGGGGATATACACACCCTCTGTGCCCTTTATCTGCTGCACATTGGCAGAGATGGCAGAGATGAGGGAACTTATTGTGTGGTTACTGGGGGATACATTTAGGGATACCAGATTCCAGCCACTGAGCATTGCTATGGTCTGAGTAAGGCTGTTTGCTGCATTAATCATAAACAGATTACCCACTCCACCTACCGTTCCATTTACTATAGATGCAAGGGTGGTGGCAGATGAGATAACCTGATTGGCAGAGGCATCCCACACTTTAAAGCTGATGGTCTCACCGTTGCTTTCGGTGTAAACTTGGATAAGGCATCCCGCCACGCCATCTATCACTTGAATTGTTTGTTTGCCACGTAGCTGCGGAGTTCCACCCACATTTACATATGCTGCCAGTACATCTCCATTTGAGGCTTGAACCCCACCTATAGTAACGCCTGCTACTACAGACATGCTGGTGGGAAGCACGGTAGGCGTACCAAAGGGATCTTGGGGAGTACTGCCACCGATGACAGATACATCATCCACAAAGAAGATGAAGGCATCGTTGGATACGCACTGAATGCCTACTCTTATGGGAGTGGTGCCATAACTGGATAAATCATAGGTGTATTCTGTCCAATCAACAGGTGCTGAGATGTAACTTGCACCGCTGATAATAGTGAAGCTTGCCGGAGCTGTTCCAGTAGTGGAGACACCAACCTTGAAACGTTCCAAGCCATACTGTTCAGTGTATGATTTTGCCCAGAACTTAATCTGGCTAGCACCTGAAATCTGTGGTGTGATTAACCAATCGTTATTGGGAGGCAAGGTAGAGGCAAAACTGGCTGCCATTTTAACTCCACCATGTGTAGTCATGGAGGCTATTGCTGGCGTCGTTGCACTTGGATTGAAAATGATGTACGCCATTGCAGCACCGGAGTTCTGGAATGCAATTTCAGTAACCCCATAGGTTGTGCTTAAGTCAACATCCACCAAAGTCCATGGGGCAAAGGAAAGAGCGAAGTTTGTATAGGTTTCAAATCCATCCACAAGCATGTTTTGCGAAGGAGCAAGCACAAAGTTTAGTGTAGTTGTCTGATTCGATACTATGATAACTCCTGTTTGTGTGGAAGATTCATAGCTGGTGTGGGCGGCGGTTACGCTATGAGTTCCCGCTGGAGCTACCATGCTGTATGCACCACTAGCATTAGTTGTTGCGCTGTATGTCCCGGCAGTAATTGTCGCTCCAAGAATAGGCTGGTTCGTTTGGTTGCGGACCACGCCAGCAATAGTACCCGCCTGGGTGATTTTGGCTAGCGGATTGGACAGTGCGGCTGGAGATAAAAGACCACCCGTGTAAACTGCTTTCACTGCCCATTTATATGTGCCGGATGCCAATGCGCCCCATCCGGTATCCAGGTAAGTCGTGGCTGAGATAGCATTGGGAGTAAGGCTTATCCAGCTAGCTTCATTGCTTTCTTGACCGACAGTAAAACGCCACACTTTGTAACCGGTGAGGGCACGGCTTGGATCACTCATTACAAGTAAGCTAAGGTCTATGCTAGGTTCTCTTGAAACAATACCTGTGGCAGGATTATATTGCTTTCTTGCTTTAACGGCTAATTTGCCGATGTTCTGAGCTTGAACATTAACCTTAGCAAGGTCTTTCTGAGTATTAGGCATAGTTGCCAAATTCCCGCTAACAGAAGGGGAACCGACATGTACATCATCTACTAAAAAGATGAACGCATCGTTAGAAATACATTGAATACCAACTCGCACTTGTTGGCCAACATATGCGGACAAGTTGTAAGAATACTGCGTCCATTCCACGGGAGCAGAAATGTAAGATGCGCCACTGATGATGGTGAAGTTGGCAGGTGCTGTACCTGTGGTAGAGATGCCTACCTTGAAACGTTCCAAGCCATAATCTACCACGTATGAACATGCCCAGAAGCTAGCCACATCACCTGCGGCAACTATTATTTGCGGGCTGATCATCCAGTCATTATTGGGAGGCGTGCTTGCAGCAAAACAAGCAGCCATTTTCATACCATTGTGAGCAGAGAGACCTGTTGTTTCAGGGCTTGTTGCACTGGGATTAAATATCATATAGGCTTGGGCGGCATAAGCATTGGGCCATGAAATATTGGTGATTCCATAGGTGGTACTGAGATCTACATCCACAAGTGTCCATGGAGCAAAGCTTAAGGCAAAATCTGTGTATGTCTCAAAACCGTCTGAAAATCCCGTTTGCGCACCTCCAGGAGCCTGCCAAGTTACATTCACGCTGCTGCCTGATTCGGTTGCCACTACATTTGTGGGGGGATTGGCAGTTTCGGTACTTAGAGGGTAAACATAAAGAATCGCTGCCTGATATTGGTTAAAAGTACTCGAACCCGGATTAAGATTATTAAGATAGTAATAGCCGTTGTAGTAACCACTCCATCCCCAGTTAAAATGGAAATAATCCGTCCCCTGATAGCCATCTAATACAAATGCGTGTCCTCCATCCGCACCCTGACCACCGTAGTAAATAGGGCGACCTAAATCCAGATCTCCCCTAAGCATCGTAGCCCAAGACGTGGCAGAATACGAAGAAGCGGTTTTATACTGTGCTGCGCTGTTGTAACGGAAATAGTTTACCAGCGCATTTCGCCCAGCATCTGAAAAGGCACCGCTACCATCAGGAGCATACGTCATATCTACAGATACACCACAATGATAGAGCAGTGTGGATATGCTGGTGTTTACACTTGATGTACTGTTGGGCATGCTAGACCAATTGTAAGTAGTAGCCCCAAAATTAGCTGTTTGCGTGCCATATCCGGTTGCATTATAGGAATGTGAACCATTACCAGTTGTGGGATAATTCCACTTTTTCATCACCTGTCCCATTGCTGTTGCCACGCATCCGGCATAAACCCTTCCTCCGGGTCCGCTTACATCAGCAGGGCACATGGAGTTGTAAGGCCAGTCCTGATCCCAAGTTGTACTACACAAAGGCGTCACATCACGATTGAAACTGTATGCTGCAAAATCTTTCCTCTCCAATATGTTCCATGCAGGGTCAACTGCCCATTCGGGATGGTTGCGAATCTCAGCCATAGCTTTAGAATATTGGGACAAATACCATTCTATGTGAGAGGGCAACTTATCATTGGGAAAGTTAGATTCCAACGAATAAGCTAAAATAGGTGCTGATTGTTCTTCTGCTGCAAGGATCATAAACCCTTGTGGTTCAAAACGGAGTATGTAAAAATCCACTTGGGGGCTTTCCGAACCTCGATAAGTTTCCAGACCTGATAACCTTGTATTTGAGCCGGAAAGAAAAGCGAAGATATCGTTTCCAATGTTAGTGGCTCTTTCTGGGGAAACAGTATTCGCAAATACCATCAAAAACGAGAGTATGAACAGGATAAAGACGATTAGTTTCTTCATTATGGCTCCTATTTAGTAAGCATGATTTTAGTGTTGTTGTGATAGCTGCCACAGTTCATCCTGATGAAATAGACCCCCGAAGCCACACCTTGGTTACGGTCATCTTTGCCATTCCAGACGATGCTGTGTTTACCTTTGGAAAGTTGAGCGTTTATAAGAGTAGTTACCTTCTGACCCTTGAGATTGTAGATTTCTATGCTAACAGGGCTGTTGTCCTGTGCTATACTGAAGGATATCGTGGTGCTGGGATTAAAGGGATTGGGATAGCAACCAAGCAGGCGCGTGGGAACAGGTACAGATGTATCTCCAGCCTTAATTTCCAGATTCAGAAAGCTGGGATAGCTGCCAATCATCTCCTGAGGCTGGCTGTTGAGAGTGCTGCTAATCGGAAGCTCGCTACCATCTGCTTTTAGGATGCTAAAACATATCTCTTCACCCGCTGTTTCCGTGTAAATCTGGATTAAAGCTGCTGCAAAGCCTTCGGGTGCGATGAACTTCTCTGCTCCGCGTAACTCTCCATTCACTCTAGCAAGCAGGATATCACCTGTGAAAGCACCTTCACATCTGGCAAGCACCGTCATGCTAGAGCTGAGGATGCTTACAGCTAGCTCTGTTCGGCTTTCCTGCACACTTACTGCATCTTTGCTGCCTCCGGGATAAATGAGGTTATGAGCACCGTTTATCTTAATCCAATAGCCTTTGTTGGGATAAATCGTTGTAAGCGTGGAATAAGGATTGTCGGGGAGATACACTCCATCCGTACCCTTAACCTGTGCCAGCCAAGAGCCGATACTCTGCATCGCTGTGGCTACCGGTAGGGAAGTTTGAGGCAGGTATGCCACCATGTTCCAGCCATCCAGCATAGCGATAGGGGTTGTAGCTATTATAGCCGAACCCGTAACGCTCCAGTTTGCAGCGGTGGACATCAGGATATTATACGCCTTGCCGTCGGAAAGTGAAGTAAGGGTTGAGTAGGGATTATCGGGAATATATACACCCTCTGTGCCTTTTATCTGCTGCACATTAGCAGCGATGGCAGAGATTAGCGAACTTATCGCGTGGTTACTGGGGGATACATTTAGCGATACTAGGTTCCAGCCACTTGCCAAAGATATAGTTTGGGTAACAGAAGTAGTAGCGTTATATATCTTGAAATCATCAATCATAATACCAGTGCCGTTGGGAGTGTCTGCATCAGATTTGAAATACCAGCGAAACTTTACTGTTTGCCCTGCAAAGTCGGATATTAATCCATCTAGTGAAAAACTATCATTCATGGGTGACCAAGTGTCCGGAGCATCACTAAACACATAGTTATTGCCTGCTGGGTCAGCGTAGGGATTACTCATAGCTCTCCATGATAAGCCATTATCTGGTGAGATTTCCCAACCAAAGTAATCTACTGCGGGGAAGATGTCAGGGTCTGCAAAAGAGCCTTGGATCATAAAGTCAGCTCTGATATCGCCACTTGCTGGAAGGGTGATGGAGGGGCTAACAAGATAGTTTAACATGTTTATGTTGTAAGAACCCGCGGCATTTTGGTTCTTCATCACGTGGGTGGGTGATGGAGCATTTGCTTCGGTAGCAAGATTCCAGATATCTCCACCCAGAGGAACCAATGAGGCAAAGGTCATTTGCCCATCGTTCGTTCCATTGTTGGTGTATCCGCCGAAGCTGATATCATCAATCATAAACCCAAACATTGCAGGAGCATCTGCAGTGCTATAGGCAGGATCGGAAGCAAAGGCAAAACGAATCATTACACTTTGACCCACATAGGCGGAAAGATTGAAGGTGGCAGATATCCAGTTTGGTGTGATGCCACCCCAACCGGCAATGCCCATTCCTTCGCCGTGTTCATAACCGAAGGCGTAAGAGTTTTGGAACTGATAGGCGGGAGAGCCGCTAATCACGCTCCAGGTGGTTCCGCCATTGGTAGAAATGCGAATGTTGGCAGAATCCCAACCATCATAACCGCCGCTGGCAGCGGGGTCTTCCAAACCGGTTTTCATTTTGAAAGTAAGGCTTGCATTTGCAGCGGTAAGCGTGCGAGCGGGAGTATTCAAAACCAGGTATTGGTGATCATAATAACCACCGATATTAGCACCTGATGCCAAAGCTGGATCACCCATCCACCATACGTTTGCTTGGGTTCCGCCAGCGTTGTGAATATGCCAATTGTTTGGCGATTGGGCGGCGTCATAGTGTGTCCACCCGGGTGCACCAGATTCAAAGTTCTCTTCATAAACAACTACTTCTAAGCGATTTGTTGTGCTTTGATAGGATTGAAGTTGTGTTTCGGATAACAAATTCGCTTTTACCATGCTAATTGTGATAAGAGCAAGTAAAACTAAGCAGATTGGTTTCATGATTCCTCCAGGGTTGATTGTTGATATTGTGATTGTGGATAAAACGCTACACGTTTTATGAGCTTAATATTGAAAATAACTGACGCAGTTGGACATATTGATAACCTGAATAAGGTTACCCTTATTGTAGTAAAAACGCATTTCGCTGTTGCCATACAAGAGATCATATAGTCTCCCTAATTCCCTATACCAGAGCATCTGTCAGTATTTTCTACATCAAATCAACCTACATTGTACTGACACACTCAAAGCTAATTAACTCTATAGGTGGCAATCATTATATTGTCAAGATAAATCTCGCTAATTAATCTTGTGGGATTGCTGAGATTGTTCACATATTTCAACTATTCTGTTTAGGGTTAGTAGATAACGGTGAAAAAAGGTGAGAGCGTTGCAAGTGAGAGCGTTGCAAGTGAGTGCGTTGCAAGTGAGAGCTACGCAAGTGAGTGCGTTGCAAGTGAGGTTTCCATATTCCTGATAGAAGACTGTGAAATTTTTTGGGCAAACTTGCTTGCATTGTCCTATCATTGCCCACTCATTGTCCATGTGGAGGGCAATGAGTGGGCAATGATAGGACAATGCAAGCAAGGACACTTTGACTTACAATTACGCTGCTACGAGTTTTATGATAAAGCAGAATATCTGCAACACAGCGTAATTGTGAGTTAAACAAAACATAAGCGTTTTGGAGTTCAGTTCGCCTCATGCTTGCTCTCGGTATCAAGGCGAACAGTACTTTACATGAAAGCGATTTTTGTCTGGAGTTCATATCGCCGATACGAGTTATGAGATGTTATCATCTTTGCAGGCGATATGGACATCAGCGTCATCTGCTCTGGGTCGTTGAAGTCCAAAGAGCCTGTAAGATATTGATAAGTATAAAGATAGTAATGGCACTTTGAACTCCAAAACACATTGCTTTCATGTAAAGTCCAAAAAGCCTTTAAGTTATGCCTCAAATTCATTTATGGTGGGTAAGATAAATTGAGCTTCAAAAATACAAGACATTAGTCCCGACGGGACGATAGGTATTAGCGACGGGGTTTTAACCCGGCGATAACGGAGCTAAAACACATTATTAGTCCCCGCTGGACGACAGATGGTCTTATGTATATTTGGCGATATTTGTTGGCTATATAAAGACACCTTTCACCCCGATGGGGCTTTCTTTGGAATGATATTTTCATTAACGCCGGGTTAAAACCCGTCGCTATTATCAACCATCCCTACTGGGATTCAGGCTGTTGACAAAGTCCCGCAGGGACGAAAGATATTAGCCTGGGGTGTAGCGAAGCGAAACCCCAGGGCAACATTAAGAGAGATATAAAGCCCTTTTTGGGCGACACATATAACAATATAGCAATCTGTTGCCAGTTATTGTGTCACCCCCATGGGGTTTGTTTGATACTCCTATTCATACCTGAGGTTCACACCTCAGGCTAAGGTATTCCACCTCTATCGAGGTTTGTCAACAGCCTGCATCCCTAATGGGATTAGGCTGGTTGCTCTAAACGAGCTATAAAATGTTTCATTTATGCACTCACCCACTCTAAATGAACATGAGCCTAAGCTATTAGTAAGTATAAAGATAATGATGGCTCTTTGGACTTCAAATCATACAGCGTAATTGTGAGTTAAAGATATTAATATACCGCAGCAGGTTTCCCTTATTTTAACTCATAAATCGGCGAATTGATAAATGGCAGCGTTTGTTGGGAAGATATTGTCGCCGATTATATGAGTCAAAACTATCACTTAGTGATGTTTAGCTAGGCAGCCGCCTTCTATTTCAGCACCGTTTTACGGGCTTGAGTTGTATTTCCAGCACTAAAAGAGATGAGATATATTCCTGTAGGAAGCCTCTTCCCATCATTGCTATACCCATTCCAGTTTAGCTCGAAACTGCCTATTGCAACACCTTCAGTGCGGTAAACTAATTCTCCTTTGATGTTGTATATTTTTAAACAATACGGCTGGTTGGCTTCTTTAACTCCTAATTGAATGGTTGTAGCATAAGAGAAAGGATTGGGGTAAACATCAAATATGCCGGTAACAACAGGAGTATCAGGATTATCAGGATTTGCTGACCCAAAGGTGTAAACAGAGCTTGCCGTTGCACTGGGTGTCCAACCTGTAAGGAATGCTTTGGCTTTCAGGGTAGTGGTAGTGGCAATGGTTATCGCCTCGTTGTACAAGCTGGATGTGAGTGCAGGCTCAGTTCCATTGGTAGTATAGCGAATCAGTGCGTCAGTTGTCTGGCAGCTTAAGCTAACATATTGTGCTGTAGAATATGTTCCCGTAGGAATGCTAAACTCCGGCATAGCCACCATCTGCGCTTGTAAATCAGCATTAATCTGATATAGATTGGAGGGATAGCTGCCAATGGTTCCATCTACTACTGCAACCAAGGTTTGGCTAGCATCCAGCACTTGCTGCGCACTCTCATCCCACACCCGGAAATTTATCACTTCGCCGCTATTATCCGTAAAAACCTGCAGGAGGCATCCCGATAATCCACTAAGAACCTGCACGTTCCCCTTTCCTCTAAGCTCAGGAGTTCCACCTACCGTAACAAATGCAGCCAGAACATCTCCACTGCTAGCAGGTGAATCATTAATGCTAACCTGCGCCATTACAGTCATGCTTCCCGTAAGAGTGGAAGGATTATTCCAAGGGTCTGTGGCAAACAACAGGCTGCTAGCGAGGATAAGGATTGTGAAAACACATAAACGGTAATTCATAATATCTCCTTTACTTATCCAATAGAATCGGCGTGGTTTCGTGAGCATAATCCGTATCCTTAGTACCGCTAGGATAGATAAGATTGTGATTACCCATTATCTTAATCCAATAGCCTTTGTTGGGCGACATAGCAGTTAATGTGGAATAAGGATTATTAGGTGCGTAAACGCCATCAGTCCCCTTTACCTGCACTAACCAATTGCTTATGCTTTGCACGGCGTTTGCCACAGAGAGGGGAGTTTGAGGCAGATATGCCACCAAATTCCAGCCGTCCTGCAATGTTATTGGTGTAGATGCAGCAATAGGTGAACCGCTTACTGCCCAGCCCACAGCAGACGCCATTTGCATGTTGTACCCGTTTCCATTTGTAAAGGAGCTAAGCGTTGAAAACGGGTTATTGGGTATGTATATCCCCTCAGGACACTTAATTTGCAGCAAGTTAGCGGATATCGAAGAGGTTAGCGGAGCTATGGCATGGTCTCCGGGAGAGAGATTTAGCGATATCAGATTCCAGCCGCTAACCAGGGGCATAGGTGCTGCTTTAGTGATAGGATTGGAGAATGCCGGAATTGACGAGACTCCAGCGGCACTAACTGCTTTAACTGCCCACATATAGGTTCCATATGGGAAAGAAGACCAAGGCGTGTCCATAAAAGAAGTAGTGTATTGCGTACCGGGAATAAGGCTTACCCAAGCTGCTTCATTGGTTTCCTGTCCCTGCGTTAAACGCCATATCTTAGAGTAAGCTCCTACTGTGCTCCAAGTTATGTAAACCGTGTTTGCTACTTCCGTAGCTATCAAATTGGTCGGCGGATTGGGTGGAGCAGTGTTAAGAGGATAAAGGTTGAATATGCCTGCTTGGGTCAGGTTGAAATTGTATGAGCTGGGATTTAGGTTCGTCAGGTAGAAATTGCCATTGTAGCTCCCGCTCCAGCCCCAGTTTATATGAAAGTAATTAGTACCTGTATAGCCGTCTATAACAAAGGAATGTCCGACACTTCCATTGCTACCGCCATAATAAACCGGACGCCCCAAATCCAGATCTGCCCTAAGCATTGTAGCCCAAGCGGTACTTGTATAAGCAGAAGCCATTCTATACACTGCGGCTGCATTAAACCTAAAGTTGTTTACCATGGCATCGCGCACGTTCTCGGATAAAGCACCACTGGCTGCTGCGCCATATTGTGTATCCACGGCTACTCCACAATGATACATAAGCGTAGAAATACTAGGATTTACAGTATAAATGCTATTTGGCATATTCGCCCAATTGTAAGTTGTTGCTCCAAAATTAGCTGTTTGAACTCCATACACAGCTTGGTTGTATGAGTGTGTTCCGTTACCTGTAGTAGGATATCCCCATTTCTTCATAATCTGCGCCATAGATACTGCCACACACCCTGCATATACCCTTCCTCCGGGACCACTGGCATCAGCCGGACACATAGAGTTGTAAGGCCAATCCTGATCCCAAGCTGTGCTTAGCAAAGGTGCTACACTACGATTTTGGCTGTAAGCAGAGAAATTTCCCGTTTCTAAAACATGCCAAAGTGGATCAAGCTGCCAATCGGGATGCTTCCTAATCTGCTCAATTCCACTAGAATATTCGCTAAGATACCACTCTACTTGAGGAGGCATATCCCCTTCTGGGAAGCTGGATTCCAAAGAATAAGCCAATATCGGCGTGGATTTATCTTCTGCTGCTAAGATTAAATATCCAAGTGGATTAAAACGGATTATGTAGAAATCCGCTGCTTGGTTTTCTGAGCTGCGATAAGCTTCAATATCGCAAGCAACACTATCGTTACCGGTGAGGGAAGAAAAGAACTCTCTACCGATGTTGAGTGCTCTTTCTGCTGAGATGCTTCCTGCAAACAGCCCTAAGAGTGGCAACAGGAAAAGAAAAGCAACTACGAGTTTCTTCATAATAGCTCCATATTAATGGCATATTCATGTTCTTGCATAGGCATTATTTTGTTTGGCAGGGCAAGTGCGTTTAGCTGTTCCGACAGGAAATCCAGCACAGGATATTCCGTGTAGAAATGCCCGGCATCAATAATCGGGATGTGGCTATCCAGAAAGTTATGATAGGATATATCACCGCTTATAAATAGCTGTGCCTTAGCATTAGCGGCAGATAACAGAGACGCTCCCGAGCCGCCACATATAGCTATGCGATCTATTTTATCCTCTGGTTTTTTACCCGCCAGCCACAGTTTAATCTGAGGACAGGCAAGCTGCTGTTTTACCACTAAGGCAATCTCAGCAAGGCTGTGGCTCTCTGGATACCTGCACACCAATCCTAAGCCAAAAGCAGGATTACGGCTTTCCAGAGGATGGTGGATGATTAGAGGAGTTTCATAGGGGTGTGCAAAACGAATGGCATGTAATACTCCGGAGAGTGAAAAGGAATCGCAGCTAAACTCCAAAGATGTTTCTGTTATGCCTTCAGCATTGTGAACAGTACAAACGGAGGATTGGCATCCTCCGGCTACAGCTTTCAAAGCAGCCTCGCATATTCGTTCTGCTGCATCTGGTGGACAGTATGTTTGGATATGGTGGCTAGTTGCGCCGCTTTCTTCGCTTAAAGAGTATAATACTTCCAAGCCTAGCCTTTTAGCCAGAATGTGGTTTACACTAACCTTTGCCACATCCAGATTGGTATGCAGACAGATTACGGCTATCTGCTGCTGAATAAGCTTTATGTATAGTGGATTTACTATGCTTTTCAGCGGACGGAAGATTAGGGGGTGATGGCTAATAATGATATCGCACTTACTGTTTATTGCTACATCTACGGCATTGGGTGTAACATCTAGGCATATTAAAGCCTTGGATACTTCCCAGTTCTTATCTCCCAGTAACAAGCCAACATTATCCCAGCTCAAAGCCAAACCCAAGGGAGCAAAGTGCTCTATATGCTCCAAAACCTGTGAAACTTTCATCATCCACCTCTGAAACTTAAGTTTGAGCTTATTATGAACAGTGGCACAAACAGTCAAGAACAAACTAATCTAAAGTTGTTAACGTAGGTTTTGACTTATACAATCGGCGACTATATCTTCCCAACAAACGCTGCCATTTATCAATTCGCCGATTTATGAGTTAAAACAAAACCTGCTGCGGTGTATGTAATATATTTAACTCACATTTACGCTGTGTGGTAGTTTTGACTTATACAATCGGCGACTATATCTTCCCAACAAACGCTGCCATTTATCAATTCGCCGATTTATGAGTTAAAACAAAACCTGCTGCAGTGTATGTAATATATTTAACTAACAATTACGCTGTGTGGTAGTTAGATTAACTTATCACGAGATTAGTAGCAGCGTAATTGTAAGTCAAATCGCATCGAGTGCGCACAGCAGAGCGTTTGTGGTTACAGTATGTTTCGCTTGACATATCAGTGGCAATAAAATAGCTTTGTTAGATAAGAAGCACTTTAGGAGATAGCCAAATGAACCACACTGATATAATTGTTATCGGAGGAGGACCTGCCGGTTTAGCTGCCGCTATATCAGCCAGTAGAGCTTTGGGCAATCGACCAGGAAAAGTAACCCTTGTGGAGGGTAGTTCCGCCTGTGGGAACAAGCTACTGCTGAGTGGCAGTGGACAATGTAACTTTACTCACCACCTCCCTGTGAAAGAATTCTTATTGCGTTGTGGAGAATATGCAAATTACCTGAAGCCTGCTTATTACAGTTTTACTAACGATGCTTTTTCAAGCTTATTGGCAGAAGCAGGATGTGAAAGCACTATTCGTGCGGATAACAAAGTATTCCCCCAATCCATGAAAGCCTCGGATGTGCGCGATGCACTGGTGGCGCAAGCGATAAAAGCAGGAGTTTTAATCCTTACAGATAGCAAGGTGCGGGATGTACACAAAAACAATGACAAAGGCTTTATGCTGGATCTAGAAAATGGGCAGCAGCTTGCTTGTGAAAGGCTTGTTATTGCAAGCGGAGGGGCAAGTTATCCCCAAACTGGTTCCGATGGTAAGGCACTTATATTCGCTAAGGCTTTGGGGCATAAGCCTGTTCAATTCAGATCGCATTTAAACAGCGTTAGTATCGAGCACTTTGATAAATACAAAACCTGCGCAGGCATCAGCATTCCCAATGCACAAGCCACATTTATCGGTGGTGGCAAGAGAACTAGAGCAGTGGGAGATTTGCTTATTACTCATACGGGGTTTTCTGGACCATTGATCCTAGATAACTGCCATAGATTCAGCCAAGGCATGGAAATTTCAGTGTGCTGGGTACCCAAAGGTGAAGATTTGATTCTCGAAATGCACAAAATGTACTCTAACATGTCTATTCTCAATGCCCTGTGGACTGCTCCTGTACCCAAGAATCTGCTACGGGTTATCCTCGATGAACACCATTTTGATAGCCAGACCCCTATGTATAATCTTGGGAAGAAAAACCTGCGTGAACTGGCTAATATGCTGGGGGATTGCCGCTATAAAATAGCTATGGTAAACGGGCTTAACACAGCCATGGCTAGCGCAGGAGGAATATCTTTAACGGAGATAAATGCCAAGACAATGCAATCTCGTTTGTGTACTGGGCTTTATTTTGCCGGTGAAATTATGGATTACGCTCTTCCCACGGGAGGATTCAACATCCAGATGGCAGTTTCAACAGGCTGGTTGGCAGGCATTTCTGCAGCTATAATGAAAACGTGTCTGGAGTTCATGTCGCCGTTACCAATTTAAGAGCTATCCCCCTAAGTCTGCAAGCGATATGGACTTCAGCGTCACTTGCTCTGGTTTCTTGAAGTTCGAAGAGCCTGTATGATGTGGCTCAAGTTCATTTATGGTGGGTAAGATAAATTGAGCTTCAAAAATACAAGACAGTAGTCCCGACGGGACGATAGGTATTAGCGACGGGTTTTAACCCGGCGGGACGATAGATCAAAACTACATTTTAGTCCCCGCGGGACGTCAGATGGTCTGAAGTTTATTTGGCGATATTAGTTGGCTATACAAAGACAGCTTTCGCCCTGATGGGGCTTTCTTTGGAATAATATATTCATTAACGCCGGGTTAAAACCCGTCGCTATTATCTACCATCCATAATGGGATTTAGGCTGCTTGCTCTAAACGAGCTATAAAATGTTTCATTGATGCACTCACCCACTTTAAATGAACATGAGCCTATGATGTTCATAAGTATAAAGATAGGATTGGCTCCTTGAACTCTAAAACATGGGGAGCTATGGTATCCTCCGTGGACAAGTTGTGCGGTTCGGAGACCGCAGCTACGAAAAATAAATGCCCCGGATTAACCGGGGCATTCTTTGTATTTAAGGTTCTGGGTTTATTTCATTAACATCATTTTGCGGGTTTCTGTCTTGCCATCTGTGGACAAGCGGTAGAAGTATAAACCGCTGCTAACACTGGCACCCTTATTGTCTTTGCCATTCCATACCAAGTTATTTCTGCCAAATTCAGCTTTGCCGCTTAACAGGGTCTTAACAAGCTGACCCTTTACGTTATACACAGAAACGTTAGCATTGGCTGTTTTGGGCATGTCGAAACTAATGGTAGTTTCTGGATTGAAAGGATTGGGATAGTTTTGGTTGAGCATTCTGGTTACTGGAGTAACAGTCATATCGCTGTTTGCGCCGGGAATGGGGAAAACAACTTGAATCTCGGTAAACATAACTCTGCCACCATCATTGGTAAATTCGTTGGGAGCGATAGCGGTTGCCCCCCAGGTGTTATCATCGTAAAACATCAAACCAATTTTACCAACTTTGTTCTTTCCCTGCATACCAGTAAAGATAATTTTATCCGCAGGATAAACATACATGGGCTTTAAGCCAGCAAATTCGGGTGTTTCCTGATTGTTGATAACAAGAGGTTCGCTCCAGTGCTCTCCTTCATCAGCAGAAACAGAGATGAAGATTTCAGGGGTATTGCCATAATCAGCATAATCAGGATCGGCATATTGATTAATCATTTTTGCCCGATAAGAATTCTGCCACACTACAGCCATCATGCCTTCAGCATTAGTCTTAGTAACTTTCATGTTGCTGATGTGGAACATCATCGACGGGGAACCATCAGACACGTGTGATTCTTGATCCCAATGAGGGAAGTTCCAGTCTGTTGCAATGCCTGGGAATTGAGCGTTGGTATTATCAACATAGAAAGTATCCACTACACCAAAAGGTGCATCCATATCCCAGGGGGTAAAGGCTTGATTAAAGGAATCCATAGGATCCTTCTGCGGATATACTTCTTTGATATTAAAGCTGTTGTTTACAGTATCAAACACCATTTCTTTCATAAATTGCATGGCGGGATAGTATGTTCCTGTATTGACAGTATATCCCCATAAAGCAGGAACATGAATCTTGCCGCTGTTGTCTATTGTAGCATTCAAATGGCTGGAGTTTACAATCGACCAAGAAAGTTGATCATCAGTCCATGGCACATCTTGGTTGTCCGAATCAGTGAAATAGCCGTTAACACTATCTAGCGAATCCGGAGGATTCCAGGTTGGGATGCTACTGGTGCCAATAACTCTTGTCCATTCGCCTTCACCATAGTTATCAAGCTTGAAAGCATCAAAATCATCTTCATCCACACTGTTGCCATCTTCACCCCAAGTACTATGATACCCGATATAATAAATGCTGCCTGCATCATCACAAACCAGCACATGGTTAGGACGGCGAGCTTCTAATATGGCAGAATTCCAAACATCCATTTCAGGAATTGTAGTGTAGCTCCAGTCTAACGGAACTCCATTTTCAATATCATCTGCGCTAAAATCTGCGTAAGCGATATAAGGGTTTTCAACTGGGACTGCGCTAGGTGTTTGAAGATTGTGGGTTACGCTATTACGAGCTGAAACATACACACGACGTTTTCCTTCCACGTTGGAAGGACCAATCTGTGCAGTGGGCCAGATAAACTCGTTATCATCTGTAGCGACTCCACTGGGAATAGCAACAGTAATAGGGTTATCAACGGCTATATCGAGTTCGTTCCATAAGCCTTCAATGCCTTCAAGAAAAGCATCAGACACAAATTGAACTTCCAATATAGCTGGATTCTCTGCACCATCAGCATCTGCATGCCAAGCATACATTGGCTTTCCGCTGATTGGGTCAACTGCTATCGTAGGGTAACCCTCGCGGTTGTCATCCAGTGTGATTGTGCTATTGCTTATCACATCACCAGTTTGGCTTAGGTAAGCATAATAAACACGACGTGTGGCAGTACCTGAGGTGGTTGCGTGATAAGTTAAGAAATACCCGCCACCGGCTGATTCAGGAATCACCTGTAGGGGTAAACCATTGTAAGAGCCTATCATGTAATCATAATAGGATGTAAGCAGAGAAGTAGGTGTCTTTGTAAAAGTAAATTCCGGGGCAGTTCTGGTTTTCGGAATTGTAACACCTTGTTGGGGAATTGCGATTGTCTTTTGCCTAGTCGGTTGCATAAAGTCTTCAGCATAAACTGCACCGATCAAGAAGCTTAGGCAAAGGATGATTAATAGTGTTCTTTTCATCTTTTCTCCTTATTAATATTCGTTTATTTGGTTTAATATCTTATTTTAATGGACACCCGATGAGCACTTTTTAAAAAGCTCTCTGTCAAATAGCCCATATCCGTGTATGCATAATCTACGTTGAAAATACCAAGGCTGGTAGGAACTTGCCAACCAAGTCCTGCACTATAACTATTAGAATCATATCCAAACTGATATCCTGCTCGGAAAAATATGTTGCCCATCTTGTATTCAGTTCCCATATTCCAAGTTTCCGTGCGATCAATCACATTATCAAGCTGGAGAGAAGCAATCCAATAATTCATCTCGTCACGTTTGAGATCTCCGCTTATTCCAAGAGAAAAGCTCAATGGTATTTTACTATCTAATTCAGAGCCATCCTCATCCTTCTCACCATCACCATCATTGTCAAACAAATCGAAGGGGTCTTCGTCGATTTTGCCATCTCCATCATTATCAACACGGTAGCGAATGTCTGGACCAAAGTTTCGTAAAGCCATACCTATCTTAACGTTCTCCCAGCCAGTATTGTACATTGACCCAAGATCAAAGGCATAGCTATTAACTGAGTAAGTATAAAGATTCTCTCTTAGGTACTTAACTCCCAGCCCCGCCGAGAACTTGTTGGTAAACTGCTGAGCATAGTTCACACCCATGGCTATATCACTGTTGGTGAATGTCTCACCGGTTACATCGAATGTTAATTCTTCTGTAACATCCATGTCGTCCATATGTAAAACCGAGCCATAAACAGCAACGGTTGAAACACCATTAGTAAATGAAGCAGCAGCAAACTCCTGCATAATACCGGCAACCCAGTTTGTATGCGATACAAATGCTTGGTTCTGATAAGCTGGAGCTAATCCTGCAGGATTCCAATAAACCGATGAAATGTCATCAGTCACCGCAACATAAGCTTCACCCATGCCAAGTGCCCTTGCGTCAACACCTAACTTGAGAAACTGTAAGGCAACTGTTCCTGTTTTCCCAAAAGGCTTAGCAGCAAGGATCATCGGTAACACGACCATCGCTAGAGCAAGCATCGGAATAAGTATTTTCTTCACAGTTCCTCCCTTACTTTACAACGACGAATTTACCGACTTTGATTTTACCGTCGGCTTTGTTTTCTACAGAGAACAGATACACGCTAGGGGCGATAATCTGATTGTTTTTGGACAATAAATTCCACGAGTGAATACCCTCAGCAGACATTCCTTTGTACGGAGATGCTTTGGATATGGTAATAATGTCAGTTTCAGTAGCACCATTGTGATCAAGCTGTTTGATTAAATCGCCAGCAAGCGTATAAATACGAATGGTGCAATTCTTGGGAAGGTTTACGAACCACAATCTGCGGCTCTTATCACCCTTTTGATCACCTTCTATACGTCCATCAAATTTACTGCTCCCGATATAGGGATTCGGAATAACCATAATGTTATCCATCTTTTCTTTAGCGACGCTACCGGGGAAAAACACTTTCATATTTGCATCAGCATCTAGTCCTGATTCCAAATAATCAACACCTTCTGATGGAATACCTCTGTCGTAAGCAGTTACTCCAACGTAATACTCGATACCCTTTTGGGGATATAATATCTGTGATCTATAACAGCGTCTTGCCAATCTTTGTCTCTTCATTAAATCTACTGCAGCATCAGAGGGCTGGGCATCTGCTGCGAATCCCATGCCAGGCAATGGTATAAGTTTGGCATCATACAGCTCATCAAACACATCTTGACGCATGCTGCTATGCTTAAAGAGACGTGCCTTCAACAGTTGCCTGAGCAAAAAGTCGTCATTTGCGGGATAGCTAGCATCAATACCTTGTGCTTCAAGGATCAGATCAGGATCCCCGTAGTTTTTATCAGGGTCATAGATCGGGTAACCAAAGAAATCATCCGCTGCCGTGATTTGGACAAGGTCATATCTCTCATTAAAATGATAGAATTTTGTATAATCAACTGGATCCTCAGGTACCCATGCGTTTCTATTGGGTAAATCAGTATCGATTCCTAAGTAACCACCAAAATTGCGATATTCACTTGGGAAATTACCATTAATGTAGTAATCTACATCGTCCTGTGAAGTATCAACCTTATCCCAGCGGTTTACCATATCCCAATCTTCTCGGCTTCCGCTTCCACTGCGTCCCCAAATAGCATAACCTTGGAAATCGTGACGAAGCCGGAAAGCAGTATAAGGATTTACCAGGGCTTGGTCGTTGTATATCAGAATTCCTTGATCATCCAAACTTGGCTGATATTCCTGCGGAATCCCAACCCAACCTGGGTATAAATTAGGGTCGCTGTCTAAGCCCGGAACACGTAGGTTAGTGGGATCTTGCCAGCCCATAATACCCGAACCAACAGTTTTAACATCCTGGTAGAATTCGCTTCGGTTATCCCAATACAAATCTATTCTAACGCCTCCATCATCTGCTATTTCAGCATATAGTTTAGGGATTTCGGGAGGTTCTGGTGGATTATAGTGAGCATTAAGATCGGGTTTAACAACGTCAACTAAATCTTGGGCTTTGTCATAAATCGTGCTCGCCCAATTAGCGGATTTTTTTAAATCAGGCAATGTGTCTCCAGGAAAAACCGCTACTACAATCTTCATTGTCTTGCCCGGTTCGAGGTTCCATACAGTTTCAGGATCGGCGATTGCGGCATCAGACCCTGTAGCATTGCCATAAAAAGCAAACAGAAAACGTGTGTCATTCGCTATTGGTTGCACATATTCGGTTTCCGATGTTTCCGGTCGCAAAGGTTTATATTTATCCTGATTGGGATTTCTGCCAGTTAATAACCAATACTTCTCATTAGCTGTATTGTTGGTAGATGCTAGATCTTGAGGATCAAAATCATCTGGTCCATCACCAACTACCCAATACCAGCAATGGAACTTCAGCTTTTCTGGATCTGGAGTACATACTTTTGCTCCCACATAACCCGGGCTAAGTCCGCCATCAAAATCGGCATCAAAGGTATAGGCAAACTCGAAACCTTCCCCTTTCACATAACCTGATTTATCATCTGCTGCTTTCTCGGGTCCCCACGTTTGCGGACCCACATCGGAATCCATATAGATTCCCATGGCGCAATCTATAAGATCATCCTCTTTGTTCATGTTAGTAATATTGAATTCGACATATACGAGATTTTTGATATACTCAAAGCTCCACTGATAACTCATTTGGCGTACACGAACATTTAGAGGAATATGAGTATTCTCTGCCTTGCGAGATCCATGATCCCGGTCTCCGGGAGAGTCAAAGGGGCAATAATCATAATAGTAAGAAATGAAATCTTGCTCCGAAACAGGTGCTCCGTCTTCATCAATACGTCCATCACCATCATCATCGCGAGGATTAGTGAAAGCATAATCTAACAAGCTATTCATAGGATACAAATTGGGATAATTATCAAATGCCAGCTCTTGGAAACCCAAGGGGAACCATATTTCGAGGTTTTTTGGGGTATTCAATACACTAAACGCACTGTTGGGGAGTTCATATAGATATCTTCCACCAAAACCAGCATCTGAAAACACTTGCGGAAGTTCATTGCCTTGTCGCATGGGAAAAGTGTAGCCAACCATATCTTCATCTATCTTTCCATCACCGTCATCATCAACACCACGTCTATTAAATCTAGTGGAAGCAGTAGCCACTCCATCTAGTGGATTGTAGGCATCATAAGCATCTGTCATGTCTGGATTGGAAACAAGTAAGGGGTTATATGCTGGTAAAAACTCATAGAGGTCTAGATCACCATCAAAGCCCACTGTAACAAGTGTATCTAATACAGCTATCATGGATGGATTCCAATCGGCACTATTCTCAGGGATTGGAATGGTGTTTGGGACAGGAGGATATACAGGCCAATACATTTTTTTACCATAATCGTTACGTCGTTGTTTCTTGGCTCCAAACCACAAAGCCCCTTGATATAGATAATCAGTACCGCTACCGCCAGGATATTCAAGAGAAGGATACTGAGGAACTACATCGTCTCCAGAACCGAAAAAACCGTAGTTGCTAACACGCAACCAAATGTTTCCGACATTGTGGAATTTGGATAGGTCTAATTTTTTGGTTCCAGTTGATGGGACTGCCATTCTCGCATAAACGGAGCTTACTACAAACAACAGTAATAAACTCAGACAGATTCCAGTTTTATTCAACTTCATGAAACACTCCCAATTTAGTTAATTTTAAATTCTACCGGGATGATAACCAGACAATCTACTGGTTGCCCGCTGCTGCGCCCGGGTTGAAACTTTACCTTTCTAACTGCCGCAATTGCTGCTTCGTCAAGTCCACCAGGGACAGAACGTTTAACAGAAATATGGCGGACGCTGCCATCTTTAAGGACTTCCACTTCTAGAACAACTGTCCCCTGTTGCTTTGCCCTTCTGGCAAAATCTGGATACTCTGGAGCAATTGTACCAATTACTACCGGAGGATCATCATAGGCAACGAAATTTACAGGTCTATCATCTTGAACTGTGGAAGAAGTAGCATTGGTGCTATAGATGTTTCCTATCTGTGACATGGCATCTTCATATGCCTTCATATCTACTTCTTGCGTTCCAAGATCATCACTAATCTCAAAGCTCACGTCGATACTCACTTCAGTTTGCGGAGGTTCTATTCTTTCCCTTTCTTCCATGGGAATATCCACAAGCTCCATTTGTTCAGCTTTAAACACTTGTTTACGTACCTCAATCTTAGGACTAACCATCATGACAAATATTAGCAGAGTTAATGATAAGGCTAGGGCTTTGCCAAATTGAGCATTGGCAATGTCTTTCCAGTCGTTGGTGCTCATATTCATTCTATCCGCCCTTAATTTTTCCGTTGTTGCGTCTCGAATGCTACAACTAAGGTATTTGCATCCTGTAGTTGTCTCATTACATCGGACATTACACCATATTTCGTTTCACGGTCGGTACGAAAACATACAACCAAATCTGGATCTTCAGTTTTCTTGCGAACCAGAGTTGTGGAAACAAATACATCCTCGGCAGTTTCTATCCTTGTAGGAACATCGTCGATAAGAATTGTCTCATCACGCATAACGTATATGGTTGTGGTATGATTCCTAGGGATACGTTCAATGCTATCCGCTACAGGCCACCTATCTCTCTCAACCCAAAACTTCTTTTCCTGAACAAACACTGTCGATACCATAAAGAACAGTAACAGCAGAAAAGCAATATCGGACATAGAACTAGTCGGTATAGTGGATTCTCGGTTTTTCTTGGATGCAATCTTAGCCATCTTACCTCCTAATTCGTGGAAAGTGATATCTTTTCAATTTTTGCTGCCTTAAGGCGGTCAACCACTTTTACCATTTCGCTATATTTTGCTTCTCGATCGGTGATTACCTTGAAAATCATATCAGGGTTTATCTTCACTTTCTGCTGAATCAAGGTATCTAATTCACCGCTTTCTATGTTTCTGGGAGCTTCCTTGTTCACCACAATCTGCCCATCAGCCATAATCTGTAAGCGGGTCATCTCCTTCTCTGTAAGCGTCAGAGATTTCACTTGACCTTCTTGCTTCTCAGTGGCTTGTGGCAGGACTAATTTAATCCCTTCTTTTACGTCGAACTTTGTGGTCGCCATAAAAAAGATGATCAACAGAAAGGCTATGTCAGACATCGACGAAGTCGGTATCTCGGCTTTACCTTTCCTTTTTCGACCGATTTTCATTTAATCTCCCTATGCTTCAAGCAGGGCTTCAATCACTTTCTCGGAAGCTCGTTGCATGTCTATAACTTGGCGATCAACCATGGTAACAAATAAGTTGTTAAAGAACTGAACCGGTATAGCTACAATCAAACCAGCTTGAGTTGTTATCAAAGCAATTTTGATACCGCTTGCAACAATAGTTGCATCCACTGCACGTGCAGCAGCGATAGCATCAAATGCACTAATCATACCTGAAACTGTTCCCAAGAAGCCCAACATTGGAGCAAGTGTAATAGTAGTGGAAAGCTCTAAAAAGCCCTTTTCTAAGAAACTCATTTCTATCATTGCAGCGTTTTCTATGGCTTTTTCTACGGCTTCAATGCCTTTATCAGACTTCAAAAGACCTGCATAAACAATAGCAGCAACAGGACCCCTAGCTTTTTGGGCAATCGCCAGTGCTTCTTTGTATTTCTTGTCTTTGATTAACGGGATAATCTTCCCAAGGAAGTTGTTCAGATTAAGCTTACCAGTTAAAAGGGCGATAAATTTCCAGATAACAAAGGCTAAACCATAAATAGTAACGATAATGATAGGCCACATTGCCCAGCCACCATCTTTAAACCATTTTACCAGCCCGCTGCCAAAAACTAATTCAGCAAAGCTCTGTATTCCACCCCCGGATACCGGTGCAGCTTGTTCCACAGCGTAAGCAAGACTTGTAAACACAAGGCTTATCAACACTATCAGCATAATCAACGAGAATTTTCTCATTTTATAATTCCTCCTTGGAATAATTTAGAAGTTAAAGATGACACCCAGGGTAACCCCGCGGAAGTCATTAACGTAGGTTGGATTATTAATAGCCAGTCCGTATGTGTATTCCACTTCAGGAAACACATAGCCAAGCTGGGAATCTTGAAGATCTTCCCCATCATTGTAGGGCGAACCGGTCTTTGAGTAAACACTGTATATGTTAGTCTTCTTAAATAAGTTTTCCACTTCCAAAAACAATCTCATACTAGTCTTGTTAGGCAATCGGATCCCTTTAGTCACACGTAAATTTGCAGACTGAGTGGGAGCCATCCGTTTGCTATTTGTATCTAAGAAGTTATTGTTGCCTTCGTAACTCTGTGGAGTGTAGGGAGAGCCTGAGGCAAAACTCCAGGTGAGGTTTGCTACAAAATCGTCGAGAGGGAGGATGAAATCGGTAAACGGAACAAAGAATTCTTCTCCCCTGCCAATACGGAAGGTGTAGTTTGCACTGATATTATGACGCACGTCCCAATCAAGAGGAAACTCTCTTAAGTTGGTTGCTTCATCTTGAACAACTGTGTACGAGTTATTACCCTGAGCCCATGCAAGAGAATAGGCAATGCTCCAAGTATTAAAGTTTGAGAGCATCTTTTCTAGCTGCATATCTATACCACGAGCAGAGCCATAGTCCTCTGAAATATACTTATACCATGATATCGATTCTTCGCCTAGCTTACGTTCAATCTTAGTGCTCACATAGTTGTATAGATTCTTATAGTAAGCTGTCATATCGAGAACGTAGTCATCACTAATTTGGTGAGAAAGCCCAACCTCATAAGTTACCGTTATCTGTGGCTCAAGGCTTGGATTTCCAACCCTGATAACAACATCAGACACATTGGCATCTTGAGGCGTTTTACTGGTGAATATATATTGCATTTGCGGTAGTTGGTTCTGATAATTATAGGCAAAGCGAAGCACGTCTCTTTCAGTAATTGGGTGAGACACACCTAATCTGGGAGAAATCATCATCTGGAATCTATCTTTACTCTCAAAACCACGCGGAGAAAATGTTCCGTTATCCTGAGCTATCGAGTATTCTTTGCCAAGATACCAGAAATCGAAACGCATACCAGCGTTAACAATCATGCCTTCCCATTCCATCCGGTCCTGCAAATAGTAAGCCATCTGCCATGGGTCTGCTTTATATCCATCACGTTTCCCTGCTGCTGCTTTTGCAGCTTCAAAGTAGTATTCCGGTTTGTACACAGCAACTAAATCTCCAACAGTAGCCGGAACATCTTCTTTTGAAATAATGCCGTGTAACTGAGCAGGAAGAGGATTGTTATCGGGATCAAGCACATAAGCCTGATAATCTGCTAAAGTGTATTGCAGACTGTCTCTAATGTTAAAAATACCACGCAGATATGTTTGGCGGCGGTCTTCGTAAACAGTCAAGAAATTCTGCAACTGGTCTTTCTTAATATCGTGTTTAATAATCTCAAGACCTGTCTTCGCAAGATGAGTTTCATTAATTTGCCATTCAAAATCTGCTCTTGTGCTGATGGTAGAAGTCGTATCATCAATGTAGTTAGTATAGATTCTTCCTGGAGCTTTAAACCCAGATATTCCTCTAGGAATCTCTAAGCCTTGAAGGTTATACACCCAAGAAGAAGAATTCCAAAAACCTTCATCGTAAACCAGATCATGGTTGTTATCTACGCTTGCATAACCAAAGATTTCCTGCCCGACCATTTGATCATAATTTGGAGGAGGGTTATTAGGATCAATCACCCAGTAAAAATAATTATCTCTATCTATCCCTTTGGGACCTGTATAGCTATCCTTTTGGTAGTAACTTGCTTTAACCTTTAGATTCATTGATGAGTTAAAAACGTGATCATATGTTGCAATAAACTGCTTTTGAGTGGTTTTATCTTCGGCAAAATGGTGATTCGCATAGCGCCATGAGTAATCTGTGCCATACTCACCAAATGGTTTGTTGTAGCTTTTGTCACCACGTATTGCTATGGTAATATTCTGCCCTGAACTGATTGAATACTTACTCTTCAGGTTTACATTATATGAGTTGTAATTACGATTCCCCAGATCAACACCCAGCACACTGTTTCTTCCTTCATAAGGGTTATAGGGTGTGTATTCTGCATCAAGTAATGGGCGACCTAAGTAAGTAAAATCACTGTTAGGATCAGATACATAATAATCTTTCATGCGCCCATCAAGCCACTCTCCAGCTCCATTGAGGTAAAAAGTAAATTTCTCCTTTAGTTCTGGGCTGGCAAAAGGTACTACGGGACCTCCAATAGCAAATTTGAACACATCAGAATTTCTATTTTCATCGTAAAGGTGATCCGTTTGGTACTCTAACTTGCCAGAAAAGAAGGAATCTCCATCCTTAGTAACAATATTAACAACCCCAGATTGTGCATTGCCATACTCTGCCGGAAATCCGCCGGTCATCACCTTCATATCGCTGATTGCATCAGTATCCACTTGTAAAGTAGCTCCACCATCAACAGGATCAGACACACTCATACCATCAACAGTATAGTTAACTTCGTTAGCTCGACCGCCACGAATATGGAGTTCGCCTCCAATATTCGTAACTCCAGCTTGGAGAGATATAATCCCTGCAATATCACTAACAGCGGTATCAGACATGTTAGACATTTCAATCTGATGCGCAGAGCCAACTCTATCTTTATCAACTACATCTTCAGTAGCCTGGACAAGCACCGCTGAAAGCCGAACTCCGGCGCGGTTCATGATAGGAGAAAGATTGGCGGTTTGATCAACTTGTACACGCACATCTTTGTACACCATCTCGCTGTAGCCAATCAAGGAGAATTTAACAGTATATTGGCCAGGGGGTATATTTATAATTATGGCAGTTCCCTTAGCGTTTGTTTGACCGCCCGTAATGCGTTGAGTTCCTTGCATCACAACGATATTAACAAACTCGATGGCACGTCCCTGTCCATCACGGACACGAACAGCTAAACGCCCTGTAGTGGCAGCATTAAGAAATGCCGCTCCGAGGAGCATTACTATTAGCAGGATCAATGCATGTTTACGCATCGACAAACCTCCCTTCATCCTAGGTTATTATTCATTATATTATACTATGACCAAGCAACTAGTCCCTTCCCAAAAGCACAGGGACTTCATCACTGAAATCTATCATATGTGATGTACCAAAAAAGTCAAGATGTTTTTTGCATAGCTTGGAGATAAAGCTGTTTGATATAGCCAAGAGTTCAGTTATATCAAGCCTTTTCCGCTTAATCATCCAAAAACTACTTTCTGTTGAATAGACGTTATTTCACCAAGTTCGCCAATGTGTTTCCCTCCAGTTTGGGCTATAAACTCAGTAGCAAATCCCTTATGAACAATGCAAATCATCCCTATTCCCATATTGAAGGTACGGCGCATTTCTTCATCACTGATACCACCTGCATTTTGCAACCAATGATAAAGTGAAGGTATGCTATCTGTTTCTAATGAAATTCTCGCACCCATCCCATCGGGCAATATGCGGCTTAAGTTTCCTCCGATACCCCCTCCGGTAATATGGGCGAGACCTTGCAGGGCGGGATTGCCCAAATGAGGTCTTAAGACATTCAAATAGCTTTTGTGCACAGATAACAGCAGATCACCAAGAACCGCACTGCATTCCGTAATATATGCATCCAAATCAAGCTTTAGGTGTTCAAAGATAATTTTACGCACCAGTGAAAAACCATTTGTATGTAAGCCACTGCTTGCCAAGCTCACCAATACATCTCCAGAAGCCATGCTTTTGCGGGGAAGCAGCTCTTTTTCTTCTACCATGCCGACTATAGTCCCTGCCAGGTCAAAATCGTTCCCTAGATAAATACCCGGCATTTCCGCCATTTCTCCACCAATCAAGGCGCATGAGTTTTCGCAACAAGCGGTAATCAACCCGTCTATCACTTGCTCCACCATCACTGGGTTTAGTTTACCTACTCCTATGTAATCTAGGAAAAACTGTGGAACTGCTCCCTGAACAAGGATATCATTTACGCAGTGGTTAACCAAATCCTGACCAATTGTATTGTATTTTTCAGCCATAATGGCAATGCGGAGTTTGGTACCAACCCCATCTGTGCTAGACACCATGATGGGTGCATTCCACTTGTCTTTTTCTATGCGGTACAAGCCTCCAAAACTCCCTAGTTCACTTAAAACATTGCTATTGTATGTGCTCCGTACTTTGTTTTTTATCGCTTTTACCGTTTGCTCTCCGGCAGCAATGTCCACTCCAGAATCTCGGTATGATATTCCTGATTTCAGTTTGTCCATCGAGTTAAAAGCTCCTTATCAGCGTCAATACTCGCTTTATTTTTCTCAATAATGCCATTTACACTAAAGTCCTGCACATTCATAGCAGCTAAAATTGTTCCATAAAGCACAGCATTTTTTATGCAAGCTCTATTCAGCTCTCCACAATTACTCAAGTAAGCCATAAATGCACCGGCAAAACAATCTCCTGCTCCGGTTGGATCTTTAACTTTCTCAACAGGATATGCTGGAGTAAAGTACATCTCGTCTATTGATAAAGCCACAGAGCCATATTCCCCTCTTTTAACAATCACCCATTTAGTACCCATGCTCAAGATATCTCTGGCTGCTGAAAATATATCTGCTCTTCCGGTGAAGTCTCTTACTTCATCTTCGTTCATAAATACAATATCAACACGCTGAATAACCTTAGCAACGTCTTCAGGACAACGGTTTATCCAATAGTTCATTGTGTCACAGGCAAGGTGAGCATCGGATTCTATCTGGCTAAGGACTTGTAATTGCAATTCAGGATGGATGTTTCCCAAGAGCAGGCTCTTACAGCTCTTGTAAGATTCCGGAAGGATGGGAGCAAAATCTGCAAATACATTCAATTCGGTGTTAAGAGTTTCAGCTTTATTCCAGTTGTTGTATTTACCACTCCACCTAAATGTTTTACCTTCCTTAAAATCCAGACCATCCAGATTCACGCCATGTTTCTGCAATAGTTCCAATCCCGAAACAGGAAAATCTGTGCCTAGAACTCCCACTATCTTCACTGGACAAAAGTAAGAACCTGAAAGTGCTCCATAGATAGCTGAGCCGCCAAGTGCGTCAACTACAGCACCCGCAGGGGTGGATATGGTATCCAAACCAATAGAGCCGATTACTACCAAACTCAAGGATTTTGCACCTTATCAGCAGCAAGAGTATCAACAACGCTAGCAGCTGGCTTGGTAACTATATTACCTGTATTTTGCAAACGCGCCATGGTGTAAAAAATCGCCACGACCACCAAAATCATCAATAATAACCTTTGCCAATTGTAAGCTTTTTTACGCCGTTGTTGCCAACGCTCTTTCATTTTGTCTTCAAAATCTTCCATCTTTATACCGCAGACAAATCAGCTAAAAAGCGCGCAAACCGTTTAACTCCTTCCTGCAAATTGGCTAAGCTATTTGCATAAGAAAAACGCACCGTGCCTTCCATCCCGAAAGAACCTCCGGCAACAAGAGCTACGTGGTATTTATCCAGCAGTACTTCGCAGAATTTATCTGCCGTCGTGATGCCTTGCTTATTGTTTTCCAGATACCACTTTAATCCGGGCATGATATAAAATGCACCCTGAGGTTTAAAGCATGTTAAGTGAGGGATTTTACCCAGCTCATCGTATAAATAATCTCTACGGAGGCTAAATTCTTGTCTCATGTTCTCTATGGATTCATCCTCTTCCCGCAGCGCAGTTACGCAGGCTTTTTGCGTAATGGAATTCACACACGATGTGGCATGTTCTTGCACTCTTCCAGCAGCAGCAATAATATGAGCAGGTCCCGCAGCATAGCCCAAACGCCAGCCTGTCATGGCATAAGCTTTAGACACACCATTAATCACTACACAACGCTCTTTCATCTCCGGGCTGATACTGGCGATAGACACATGCTTCAAGCCATCATATACTAATCTTTCGTAAATCTCATCCGAGACAACCAAGATATTGTGCTTAACACAAACATCTGCAAGCGCGCTTAGTTCTTCTCGGTTGTAAACCGCTCCGGTAGGGTTACTGGGAGAATTAAGGATAAGCACCTTCGCACAGGGATTCTCTTTGATTGCAAGTTCCAATGCGGCTGGCATTATCTTGTAAGATTGGCTTTCTTTAGTGGGAATATACACAGGTTCTGCATTTGCCAGCATCGCCTGATAAGGGTAACTAACCCAATAGGGTGAAGCCATTAAAACCTGATCCATACTGTCACATACAGCTATCAGGATGTTAAGAATGGATGCCTTGGCACCCGGTGAGACCAAAATTTCTTTGGGAGTGTACTGCAGGTTATTGTCTTTGGCTAGTTTCTCACAAATTGCCTGTCGTAATTCAATAATACCCGCATTTGCGGTATAGCGCGTAAAGTTCGCATCAAGAGCTTTATGCGCAGCAACTTTAATATACTCCGGAGTGTTAAAATCAGGTTCTCCAACTCCAAAGTTAATTACATCAATGCCAGCATCCCTCATCTCTTTAGCCTTGGCAGATAATGTCAAGGTGGGCGAAGGTTTAATCAGTTTACAGCGGTTGGATAGCTTTATAGCCATCTTATCCCCCTTTAATGTTTATTTTTTTTAGATTCTAATCTTTCTCTTCACTTGCAAAGCTCTCACTTTTTCCCCGCCATCAGCAGCACCAATACTGCAGTATTTACGATGTCTTCGTAGGAGCAGCCTCTGGATAAATCGCAAACAGGCTCTGCCAATCCTTGAATGATAGGACCAATAGCTTCCGCTTTTGCCATTCTTTGCACCAGTTTATACCCTATATTTCCTGCTTGTAGGTCTGGAAAAATAAGTGTATTTGCCTGTCCCGCAACCTTGCTGTGAGGAGCCTTGCTTTTCGCTATGGCAGGGATTATTGCCGCATCAAGCTGAAGTTCACCATCATAGGCAAAATCTACCTTGCGTTCATCCAATATGGTTTTAGCGGCAATCACTTTCTCGGCTAATTCATGTTGTGCACTCCCCAAAGTAGAAAACGACAATAACGCAACCTTGGGTTCGTCACCAATTATAGCTCTGCGGGTTTTAGCAGTACTGGTAGCAATATCTGCCAGTTGCTCCGCAGTGGGATTTGGTACTACTGCACAATCTGCAAATAGGAAAACTCTATCTTCTCCCATGAAATCTGGCACAACCATAATGAAGGTACTGGATACAGTCTTCAATCCCGGAGATACTCCCACCACTTGCAAAGCAGCCTTTAATACATCGGCGGTGGTATTTGCAGCACCTGCTACCATCCCACTCGCCAAGCCATGCTTCACCATACATGCACCAAAATATAGGGGATTCTCCATGATATTCAAAGCTTCGGCAGCACTTACGCCTTTTTCTTTACGGCGGTTAAAAAAGTATTCCGCAAAGCGCGGTAAATCAGCAGATGTAACAGGATTGATAATTTTGATAGCGGGGTTGTTTAGGTTCAAGCCCAATTCCTTGGCATCAATCGCCATTTTATCCGAATCTCCAAGCAGAATAACCTTGGCAAATCCTTCTGTAACAATCTGGACTGCCGCTTTTAAGGTTCTGGCATCACGTGATTCGGGAAGGACTATTGTCCCTCCAATCTGCATCGCTCTGGCTTTAAGTGATTCAAGTATGTTCATCTAATAATCTCCTATATCTCGCTTTCCAGAACTATTAAAGATAGGTCTGCAATACGTAAAAATTCTCGTCTAATCTCCATCAGGAGGGCATGTCTATTGTTGCGCACAGATTCATCATCACAATTTACCAGCACTGCATCAAAGAAGTTGTCTATCGTTTTTCCAAAGGCAATCAGGTGCAACAATGACTTACGGTAATCGTTCCCGCCTAATGCTACATCAATGTCCTTATGTAAAAGAAGCAGCGCATCATACATTTCTTTCTCGGCTGTTTCGGAGAGTAGCTGTGGGTTAAACTCGCTAAACTCTTTTGTGGTAGCAATAATGTTAGACACCCTTTTAAAACCAATCACCAGCTTTACAAAATCTGTTTCTGTTTTTAGCTGATTCAATGCACGGGCACGTTTTTCCAGATCGTTAATATGGCTTTTGTCTATGTGCATTACACTATCGATAACATCGTAGCTTATATCCTGCTGCTTAAGCAACCATACCACCCTCTGGTCTAAGAAAGAGTAAATGTTATCTCTGGCTTGAGTTTGGATTTCATGTTTCTCTGACACCGTGTTTAGTGCCACATCGGCAATCTTGAATAAATCCAAGTCCCAAGCTCTGGCATTTATAATCTGCACAATGCCATTAGCGGCGCGTCTTAAGGCAAAAGGATCTCCACTGCCTGTGGGCATCATGCCTATCCCGATTATTCCGACGACGGTATCCATTTTATCTGCAACGGCTACAACGCTCCCGCAAAGAGTAGTCGGCAGCCCATCTGCGCTTCCTCGCGGCATATAATGTTCATAAATCCCTTCCGCTACTTCAAAATCTTCGCCAGAGGCAAGGGCATAGTGTTTCCCGATATAGCCTTGAAGTTTGGTGAATTCTTTTTCACCCAGCATCGTAGTTACCAAATCTGCCTTACATAGAGTGGCGCATCTAACAATTTGCTGTGTTTGCGCATCTGTAAGCTCCAATTCTTTGGAGATTAAGGCACTTAGCGTTTTCACCCGGCTAGTTTTATCTGCCATGGTACCGAGTTTAGCCTGGAATACCACATCGCTTAAGCGCGGTGCAAAGCTTTCCAAGGGATGCTTGGTATCTTCAGCGTAATACCAAAGTGCATCGGCAAGCCTGGCGTTTACCACTTTCTCGTTACCTTGTTTAATCAATTCTGAATAGGCTGGGTCTCCGTTACTTATAAAAACAAAGCTATTGGCTAGCCGTCTGCCACTATCCATCACCGAGAAATACTTCTGATTTTGGCTAATGGTACTAATAATGATCTTTTCCGGCAGGACAAGATATTTAGCTTCAAATTCGCCCACCACTGCATGAGGAAATTCCACCAAATTGGTTACCGTCTCCACTAAGCGCAGGTCTTCTATCACTTCATGTTTCCCATCTGTAAATATTGACGAAAGCTGTTTTACAATACTTGCTCTACGTTCATCCGCATTTGCCAGAACTTTGGCGGTTCGCAGCATATCCAGGTAGTGCTCAGTTTTTGTAACGGTGATAGTTTCATCCAAGCCCAGGTAGCGGTTTCCATAGCTTGTAGAAGAGCAGGCAATGCCATAAACACTCATCTCCATCGGCTGGTTGTCCCACAATGCTACTATCCAACGTAAGGGGCGCGAAAAAGCTAAAGCCGCATCTTTCCATATCATTTTTTTAGTAAAGGGAATCTGTGGGACAAGCTGGTTTATCCAAGCTTTAAGCAGTTCCGGTGTATGCTGCCCTATCTGATGGAATTCTACCGCCAGAAACTTGCCTTTCTCGTTTTCCAAAACACGGCAGTCCTGTTCCGATGCACCGCTTTTCTTTAAAAATCCCAGTCCCGCAGGGCTAAGTTTCCCTTCTAAGTTAAAAGCTATATTAACAGAAGGTCCTAGCTTCTGCACTTCTGTATCCGCCTGTTTTTCGTCCAAACCTTCTGCTATAATATAAACTCGACGCGGTGTTCCACTCACCTGATATTTATCGCAAGATAGCTTATTGTCAGCAAGAAAGCGGTTAAATGCCGTCTTCACGTATTCAATTGCTATTTCAAGCTGTTTTTCGGGAAGCTCTTCGCATCCCAGCTCCAGTAAAAATTGTTGCTTTTTCAACTAGCCCTCAACGTTCCTGTCAGTTTCCAAAGTTATATCTGATGCCAAGCTGATTTGTTAACCCAAGATCTCCATAAGAGGAGATGGCATAATCCAGCACCCAGTTCTTCCAATCCCAGCCAAAGCCAAGGCTTAAGCCAGAGCTAAAAGCTAAAACTCCACCTTGGTTATAATCCGCTGCATTGCTGCGAAAACCACCACGTAAAACAAACATGGGATGAATCCTGTGCTCAATGCCAAGCTTGCCTACAAAATCTGCTCCTGTGGCTTTCACAATATCGAGGTCGGCACAAGTGTCTTTGGATATATTGAAGCCCATTCCGGCAAGATAGGTAGTAGGCAATGCTTCTTTGTATTTATTATCACTATAATAGCTAATCTGGGCACCAAGGTTGCGGACTACTAGCCCCACTTTGATTTTCTCGTTTGCCGTATGGTGCAAAATCCCAACATCTATCATTGCTGCACTGGCTGAGCTTTGGTCTATCTGATCCCACATCACCTTTAATGTTCCACCAAAATCTACCGCAGGGCTGATGAACTTGGCATATGTTACGCCGGCAATGATGTTCTGAGCTCCAAAAGTTTCGCCGGTTTCTACAAGGTCAAAATTACTGCTTATCTCTGTTCGGTCAATAGAACCCGAATTCCAATAGTTCAGAAATGCGCCATAGCTAACATACATGTTTTTGGGCATTATGTATTGAATGGAGCCTCCCCCACTGCCCACAAAATGATCCATAAACGTGCTGGAAATGCTTTTGTCTGGTGTGCGTAATATGGAAGCGGGATTAAACTGCATTCCATCATAATTCTGCTCTCTGCCAATCATCGCCTGTCCCATCCCGTTTGCCCGTGCGGAATAGATGAGCTTCAGGTTAGAGAAACCGGTAGTTCCAGCATCTACGTGCTGGGCAACAAGCGGTGCTGCAATTAGCAGACTACACGCTGAGATGAGGACGTATAACATCCTCAAGTTTATGTACTTTCTCATATAAATCACCTTCGCTGACTGCATTAAATAGGTTTTCACGGTTATCTTCCTGCCGTAGATATTCTGATAGAGACCTCAGTATCTTCATGTATTCCTGATTGGAATTTTGCGGCACTGCTATCATAAACACCAAACGCACCGGTAAACCGTCCACGCTGTTGAATTCCATCTCTTGCCGCACCATGCAGACTGCTATCCGCAGACTATTCACCGTGAGGTCACGAGCGTGGGGGATGGCAATCCCGCGTCCAATACCGGTGCTCATAATCTCCTCACGTCCCTTAACCGCAGCAAGGAACCTATCTGGAAAACTGAGGCATCCGCTATCCGACAGCATTGCTGCCATGAAATCCAGGCATTCACCTTTTGTGTCGAATTTATCGACGATTTTTACCAAGTTTGGCTTAAAAAGTTTACTCATGTTCTCACCGATTATTTATCTAAAGAACATCGTTTTTTCTTCCTTACGAAACGTCAACCAAATTCTTGATATGGGGTGGCTAGTGGGGGTAGCTGCTTGGGGGTGGCTGCTTGGGGGTGACTGCTTGGGTGTGGCAAACTCCGTTTTGCCACAGCGACCGCAGGTCGCTTTCTTAGGCAGCCATGCTGCCTTTGCCGAATCGGAGTTCGGCAACCCAATAACCCGGCAACCCAATAACCCAATAGTTCAGCAACTTATTGACACAGCATCAACAAAAAGAAACACTACACCATATAAAACACTAATGAGAGCTATAGTAACTATCTCTCCACTTCTCGGGACTATCCACCAAACCCGCAGCAACAGGATTCATCAGGATGTAATTCACCACATTATCGTAACTCTTGCTCGTTCTAATAATTCTATCAAAATAGTAATCGTCCCACACTTGTCCTTTCTTTCCTAAAGTGCTATTTATCTCCTTTGCTGTATATCGCTTAAGAGATTGAACAATATTGCTGATGCGATAGTATTCGCCATTATCCTGCTTCAACGCCTGCACTAAGAGGTGGATATGATTAGACATCACACAAAAAGCAAGCAGTTCAAATCTCACACCATCAAAGTAGTGAAAAGCATCCGTGATAATCTTGGCGATTTCCGTTTCATTTAGGGAGAAACCAGGATGTTTGAAAGAGGCAAGTTCGAGGTCGTATTCCTGATATATTTTAAAGAGACGTGCATTGTTTTGTTGCAGATAGTTTATCTCCCGATCTTTCTCTTCATGGCAAGCTTCCTTTCTCAATTGATGAAACAAATCCAAAATATGATGTGGAAGAGTAAACGCCAGCCTCCAAGTAATAAATACAATTGAATCGTTAAATTGGAAGTGAGGACCGTGACTCCAGTATTGTAAGTTCAATTCTTCCATAACATCCTTTTAATGCATCTTATATTTGGGTGGCTGCTTGGGGGTGACTGCTTGGGGGTGGCAAACTCCGTTTTGCCACAGCGACCGCAGGTCGCTTTCTTAGGCAGCATGGCTGCCTTTGCCGAATCGGAGTTCGGCAACCCAATAGTTCGGCAACCCAATAGTTCGGCAACCCAATAGTTCGGCAACCCAATAACCCGGCAACCCAATAACCCAATAGTTCGGCAACCCAATGTGTGCATTTGTTTCACTCTTCCACTCTTCCACTCTTCCACTCTTCCACTCTTCCACTCTTCCACTCTTCCACTTTTTCACTTTTGCAGCATAGGAAAGCTGCTCCACACACCGACACATCAACACTCCAGAACTTCAACACGCCAGCACTTCCTACTCCATTGCCAGTAGCAGTGCTTCAGGTGTAGCAGGAAAGCGTAGCACAGCATCGGGCTTAACTTCTTGCACTGCCGCCTGAAGGGCAAAGAACACCGCCAAGCCATAGATTAAAGGCGGTTCACCCGTTGCTTTAGAGCCGAATACACTTGCTTCTTTGGACTGGGATGCAAGAAACTCCACACTGAACTTTTCAGGTAAATCTCTAATGCCGGGAATCTTGTAGGTGGAAGGGTTTGCACTGGTGTAGCGTCCCTTTTCGTCCCAAACAAGGTCTTCCATAGTACACCAACCATAGCCCTGGATAGCCGCGCCAATTATCTGCCCCAGATCAACTTCTTCATGCAGGCTTTGTCCATTTTCGTGCACGATTACAAGCTGTTTAAAAGTGTGTTCACCCATTCTGCAATCCAGCTCCACTTCTGCCAAAGCAGCACCATAAACGTAATAATGGAAAGGATGCCCCTTGCCAACTTCCCTATCGAACCACAAATTCGGGGTACGGTAATAGCCATAAGCACCCAAGGGAATGCGCTCTACATAAGCAAAACCGATAAGTTCATTAAAAGCTATGCTGCACGCGGGATTGCTAAGCAAGTAAACCCGGCTGTCGGAAAACACGATATCCTCTGCTTGCACTGTAACGCTAAACTTCTGTTCCAGCAGTTTGCCAGCGGGTTCGCGGAGCTGTTCACGTATCTTTTCGGCGGCGATGCGGGCAGCGTTGCCATTGATATCGCTACCAGTGGAAGCCGCTGTGGGCGAGGCATTCCCCACTCTCTGCGTATTGCTGCTCTCCACTCTAATCTGCTCCACGGGAATGCCCAGTACTCTGGAAACAACTATCGCCACTTTGGTGCTTAGCTCCTGCCCCATTTCCACTCCGCCGGTGCTTACGGAAACGCTGCCGTCAATATACACCCAGATGAGGGCAGAGCCTTGGTTTAGAAGTGCGGTGGTGAAGGATATGCCAAATTTAACAGGCACAATAGCAATACCACGTTTATGGTTTTTATGGCTGGCATTGAATTCTGCCACTTCGGCTTGCAATTTTGGGTAATCGGCTTTATGGCTAAGTTTGTCATATATCTCCAGCATTTGGCATTCTGTAATCTCTTGTTCATAGCTGGTTAAATCGCCGTTTTTGTAGGAATTAAGCTTGCGGATGGCAAGCGCATCCAGTCCCAATTCTTTGGCAATCTCTTGGACAACAGATTCTATTACAAAGATGCCCTGCGGTGCGCCGAAACCACGGAAAGCGGTATTGGGTGGCAAATTAGTACGGCAGGCACGTCCCCGAATACGCATGTGGGGAATGTGATATGTGTTTTCCGCATGGAACATAGCGCGTTCTAGGATGGCAACAGAAAGATCGGCATAAGCTCCACCATTGGCAAGCAGTTGGATATCGTAAGCTAATATCTTGCCCTGTCCGTCAAATGCTACTTTCCAAAGGCTGGTGAAGGGATGACGTTTGCCGGTAGCACGCATGTCCTCTTCGCGGTTCAGTTTTACCTGCACCGGCTTTTTGCATACAAAAGCACCCAATGCAGCCATGCAAGCCCAAATAGTGGCTGCGCGTTCTTTCCCGCCAAAAGCACCACCTAAACGAGGCACATCCACCACGATATCATGCGCAGGAATACCAAGCAAGTGCGACACCACTTCCTGCACTTCCATAGTACTTTGTGTGGCGCAATGCAGCAGCAAACGGCTATCCTCAAAGGGTATGGCACGGGTGCGCTGACCTTCCATGTAAAAATGCTCTTGACCGCTACTATCCGTAACGCCTTCTAACATGTGCTTTGCGCTGGCAAACACGGAATCTACATCTCCGCAGGCGATGCAGCGTTCTGGAACATACCACTCCTTGGCTGCATCGGCTTCCAAAGCCGTAAGAATAAGGGGTAGTTCCTGCACTTCAAGCTTAATTAGTTTTGCGGCGGCTTCGGCAATCAGTTCATCTTCTGCCAGCACCATCGCCAAGGGTTGGAATGCGTACATAATGGTTTCAGTTGGGAAAAGAGGTTCATCCTTAATCACATGCCCTGTCTGATTCACACCAGGTATATCCTTGGCACTCAGCACTCTGTAAACCCCTGGATAGGCAGCAGCTTGGCTAATATCAAGTTTCAGGATGCGACCATGAGCAATGGGAGAAAAAAAGAACTTAGCATGCAACATCCCGCTAAGCGGTGCATCATCAGCGATAAAGTGAGACCGTCCAGTAAGATGCAGCCTTCCACTTATATGGCTTACAGCTTTCATGGTTGTAGCTCCTTTAGCTCCTCAAGATATAGCTCAACATGTTTTTCGATTAACTTACTGCGGTAATCAGCACTCCCCCGTACGTCCGACAAGGGGCTAAACTCGGCAGCCACAGTAATTGCTATCTTTTGCGCATCTAATTCCGAAGGCTGTTTCCCCTGCACTAAAGCAGCGAAAACAGATGAAACAATCGGAATAGCTGCCACACCGCCCAAAGCAAGCACAGCAGAGCTAACCATACCGGCATTAAGCTCTATCTTTGTGACTGTTAGCACTGTGGAAATATCCTCAGCCTTGCGTTTAGCACTCTTATGATAATTCATATAGGTGCTTTTGGGAATGATGGGTAGGATAATCTCGCGGATAATCTCTTTCTTACGCAGTGCGGTTTGTCTGTAACCGACAAAAAAGTCCTTAATCGGAAAAATCCGCACTTCAAGTTCACTCTGTAGGCTTAGCGTAGCATCAAGAGCTAACAACACGGGAAGGCTATCCCCAATAGGAGAGGCGTTGGCAATATTCCCTGCTAAGGTACCAAAGTTCCGTATCTGTTTGGACGCAATTTGGCTAATTAGCCGATGCAGCACGGGATAATCTGTCTTCACGATACCAGAATCCAATAGCTGACTGTAGGTTACCCCTGCCCCAATATGCAAGCCATCCTTCTGCAAGTATAAGCGTTGCAGTTGAGGAATGCGAGAGAGGTCGATTAATACAGGAAAGGCTTTGCGGCTTACGTTCATTTGCACCATCAAGTCTGTTCCACCTGCTATGAAGGTGGCATCTTGCTCCACAGCGCAATAATCGAACAAACTATTAAAATCTTCTGGCACCAAATAGCGTTGTACCACCATTGGCGAACCAGAAGGTTTCAGTATCATCAGAGCCGGTTCTTTAAAATTAAATAGTTGCGCCTCTACCTTTCTGCACCAAGTGGGCACAATATCCTGTGGGACATAGTTTTCCGATAGCTCCACCGCTGCCTCCATAATGGATTGATAACCTGTGCAACGGCAGAGGTTGCCTTCCAGCGCGGCAAATATGGTCTCTTTATCCGGATGCGTATAAGTGGCAAAAAGGGCAAACATGCTCATCACAAAACCGGGTGTGCAATAACCGCACTGGGTGCCATGATGGTCTAACAACGCTTGCTGAATGGGGTGAAGATTGTTCGGCTCGCCAAGTGCCTCAATAGTAATTAGGTGTCTGCCGTGCAGCTTTGCCGCTGGATAGATGCAGGAAGTAATCGCTTCATACGCAATAGTGCCTTCATGAGGGTAGGCAATCACCACCGTGCAAGCTCCACAATCGCCTTCATTGCAGCTACATTTAGTGCCCTGCATGTGTTTGTAATTATTCAGCCAGTCTAATGTGCCAAGTCCGGCAGGAATTGTTTCTTGAATTGGCTTTCCGTTTAAAAAGAAACTGATTTGGTTTGCCGATTCATCTTTGTTACTTGTTCTCTTCATTTCTTGCATTTTTTCCTACTTTACTTGTTTTCCCTGGCTTTCTCGCGTTCCAGGTCTTTCTTTTGCAGGGTATCCCGTTTATCAAAGAACTTCTTACCCTTTGCCAGTGCGAGGCTTATTTTACACAGCCCTTTCTCGTTTATATAAATCTCCAAGGGGATAAGCGTCATCCCCTGTTCATCCACCTTGGCTCTCAGGCGTTTTATCTCGCTTTTGTGCATTAACAATCTGCGGGGACGCTCTGCCTGATGATTAAAAAAGGCTGCCTTTTCCCAGGGGCTAATATGAAAGTTTTGCAACCAGCACTGTCCATCTTCTATCTTCGCAAAGCTATCTTTGAAGTTAACCATGCCTGCACGGATAGACTTTATCTCGGTGCCTTTAAGGGAGATGCCTGCCTCGTACTTTTGGATGATAAAGTATTCGTGCAAAGCTCTGCGGTTCTTTATTGATTTCATCGTTTTAACTCTTCTACTATTCTGTCTTTGTATTCGCCAGCCTTGCTAATAATCTGGCTTTCATCTACTGTGCATAAGCTACGCTTCAGCATCACCGGTGTACCTTGAATAATAAGGTCTCGCACGCTGCTGCTGTTAATGGCATAAACCAAATGCGAATAAGGATTATACAGCGGTTGGTTTTCCAGTTCCAATAGTGATAATATAGCTATATCTGCTAGCTTGCCTACTTCCAATGAGCCTAAGTCTTTCTCCCTCCCGATAGCCTTGGCAGCGTTGATGGTTAACATCGCAAAGGCTTCTTTGGCAGAAAGAAAGCTGGGGTCTTGGTTCAGTGTTTTATGCAGTTTTGCCGTTAGGGAAAGCTCTGCCAGCAAGTCCAGGTTGTTATTGCTCGCCACTCCATCGGTGGCAAGACACAGGTTAATCCCGTGTTTAGCATAGCTTTTTAGCGGAGCAAAGCCGGATATCAGCTTCAGGTTACTTTCGCTGCAAACGGCAATGCTGCTGTTATTATGCTTTGCCATCAGCTCCATTTCCGTATCATCCACCCAAATACCATGAGCAAACACGCCAGGAACATCCAACAAACCAAGCGACTCCAAGTAGGCAACTGGTGACAAACCATGCTCTGACAAGCAGTTTTGCACTTCTTCTTCCGTTTCAGCCAGGTGCATATGCACCAGAAATCCGTTTTGCTTAGCTACTTCCGCGCAGCTCTTCAGCGTCGCTTTAGTGCAGGTATAAATGGAATGTGGAGCAAGGCTGAAATCCACCAGGAGATTGCCTTTGTAGCGTTGTTTAAGCTCAATTACCTTACTTCCAATGCGGTCTTCTGCAATGGGTTGGCTGCCCTCTGGGTTTATCAAAGCTTCACTAACCACCACCCGCAATCCGGCTAAGGTGCAAGCATCGGCGATAGACGCCATGTGGAAGTACATATCATTCGTGCAGCTTATCCCGTTCTTTATCATCTCTGCTGCGCCATGAAGTGCGGCATCGAACACAAAAGAAGGATTTAACAGTTTGGTTTCCATGGGCCAGATATAATCCTGCAACCATTCCTGCAAGGGCAGATCATCAGCCAAGCCGCGAAAATAGGTCATCGCCAGGTGCGAGTGGGCGTTAATCAAGCCGGGAATAACCAGGCAACCGCTAGCATCAATGCTGCTTTTGGCTGTGTAACTTGAGCTTGCCTTAGGGAAAATCGCCTCTATGCTTCCGCCGTTTATCCCAATACAGTGCCCTTTCAGTATCCTGTAATCGCCGTCCATGGTGACGATTTGTCCATTTTCTATCACCAGATCAAACATTAGCCTTGCACCTTCTGAGCTGCTTCCTTGGGTTTAAATATCCCTTTGTTGGTAATAATCCCCGTGATATATTTGGCAGGTGTAATGTCAAACGAGGGGTTTAGAGCCGGACTTCCGGGATTTGCCACCGCCCTACCCTCAATAACCTTTATCTCGTCCTCATCCCTAATTTCGATAGGAATATCTGCGCCTTCTTTGCAGCTAAAATCAAAAGTAGTAAGCGGTGCAGCGATATAAAACGGTATCTTATGCTCGTGAGCAAGAATAGCTTTCTCGTATGTCCCAATTTTATTGGCAATATCTCCATTCAAGCACACGCGGTCAGTTCCGGTGATCACCAAATCTATTTCCTTTTTCCAGAAATAGAAACCGGCTGCACTATCGGTAATAATGGCATGCGGGATGCCTTCCTGCTCCAGTTCCCACGCCGTAAGACGCGCCCCCTGAAAGCGAGGACGGGTTTCATCCACATACACAAAGATATCCTTCTTCTGCTTATGTGCTATCCTGATAACCGATAAAGCAGTTCCCCAATCCACCGTTGCCAAAGCTCCGGCATTGCAATGTGTTAGGATTCGCGCTCCATGGGGAACAAGCTCAGCGCCCACAATCCCAATTTTATGGCAATCATCAGCGCTTTTATTTGCAAATTCCTTTGCTGCCAATATCGCCACCTGACGGGCATGAGTGTAATCCGGAATAAACTTCAAGGTATTTTCGTAAACGTAGCTAACCCCATTGTTTAGATCAATCGCTGTGGGGCGTGTGTCTATAATCTCGGCTCGGGCAGAGCGCAAGTAAGCCCTAAACTTTTCATCTGGAGCATTTAAGGCTGCCAAAGCCATGGCGTATGCACCCGCTGCTCCGATTGCCGGCGCACCTCGTACGGTCATTTCACGAATTGCCGCAGCCACTTCCAGATAGTTACTATATTCCGCAATGGTAAAAACATGCGGGAGCTTGTTCTGATCTATCATTTTTACCCGGTGGTACTCGTACCAAACCGAGCGATATTCTTGTCCGTTAATTTGCATCTAATCTCCTGTGTAATAATGCCTTTTAGGCTGATGCTATTAGTTTCACTATGGGGATATTCGTCAATATCTTTCTTGTAACCTACTGTTAAAATAGCCGTTTTGCGTTTCTTCCTTGCTTGCATTGCCCTATCAATGCCCACCTATTGCCCTCCACATGGACAATGAGTGGGCATTGATAGGGCAATGCAAGCAAGGAAGGGTTTTTGGCTTACAATTACGCTAAGATCAGTTCAGTAACAAACCAGTACAACTAAAACACAGCGTAATTGTGAGTTAAAAATATAACAGGAAAAGCAGGTTAACCCCGTTTAGCTCATAAATCGGCAATGTGTGCACTAAGTACCCTACTGCCCAATAAATATCGTCGCCGATTATATAAGTCAAACGTTAATTTGTAAGTGAAACTTGAAGCAAGAAAAAAGTAGCAGTTTTGCTGCAATTTAGTAGAAATCGATATCTGGCTAGTACCTAATGACTAAGAAAAGTAAAGGCGTTTTATCGTATTTTTATAGTAGCGTTAGAACTATTTTGTCATTATGGTTTTAGCGATTTTACTTTTCACTATTGGATTAGTCTATGTGACACGTATAGCATTTAACACAATGATATGTATAGCTTAGCATAGATGGTAACGATTCTTATATTTCAGAAATATTCCTAAGAAATGAGGCAACAACTCCTGTCAGTAATGCTCTAAATGTGTATTTGTACAAAAAAAAAGATTGACAGGTTTATTGGTCTCTCATTATTATGCTCTCAGCCTGATTTAGATGCTTTATACATCTGGATTGGGTAATAAAAAATTGAGAGGATTCTTATGAATCGCAAAGCATTGCTCCTGTTATTCGTAGTGCTTACCCTTAGCGTAAGCAGCGTATTCGCCACAGAAAGCAGAATGACCGCCTTGGGCAATCCCTTTGGTTTTATCCGGGATAACACTGACATTTCTGCCTATCCTGGCGTTATCAACATGTATGAACGAAACCTCAGAGCCGAGCTTGGTACCTTAGGTTCCGATTGGATGATTGGCGCAAACCTTCCTTGCATGATAAGCGAAGGTAACACCCTCGGTGTGTATCTGAATACCAATACACAGATAAACGTCGATAACTACCTCCCTGTATGGAATTATTACAACAGAGGGGATTTGGACATCAGTAAGAAAATCCAGATGTATTATGGTTTCATGGAAAAGTTTGGCGTCGGTTTTGCCATGGCGATCGACAGCAGAGAAAAAGATATCGGTGATAATCCTGATAAATCCGCTAATCTTAGCGCATCTTACTTTGAAGTAAGCGGTGGTATGAGCGATGAAAAGATGGATATCGGTGCTGCTATTACCTTATGGGGTGCTGGCACAGAGAATGATGTAGATTCAGACGAAAGCTCAGTTGGTGGTTTTGGGTTTAGTGTGCAAGGCAGATATTTTGTAATGGAAAATGACGCTTTTGACTTGGTTGGTGCTGCCAATCTTGCCATTAAGAGTCATTCTGAAGAACAAAAAATGACGGGTGCTAAAAACACTAAAGATGAATCCACAATGATGTTTGACCTTGGCGCAGGTATTAACTATAAGTTAGATGAAAAGAGTAGCATAATATTCGCCGTCAAACCTCTTAGATTAGTATCCCAAGGCTGGGAAGAAAAAGACCCTTCAGGTACAGACAAAGGTAGCGAATCATGGATGTATGTCCCCACCTATACAATCGGACTGGAATCACTAATTCAACCTTGGCTTACCGGAAGAGTTGGCGCAACTCAACATTATGCTTTCCATGCTTACAACGATGATCCCGATGGAACACCAAACACTGAAACTGCCGATTATCAATCAGGATTTAGCATGGATATGGGGCTTGCTTTCAAGTTCAACAAGTTCACCGTTGATACCGTATTAAGCAAAACCTTGTTGCATGACGGACCCAATTTCATCGGTGGCAAAGCCAATGGTCTTGCCAGCATGGTTTCTGTAGATTACAATTTCTAATACAATATACAAATAATGCAATAAAGGCATCCCGTAACAGGATGCCTTTTGCTATATTGTCTAGTAGCATTACATTGAGAGCCAAGTAAAGCTGGAGCTTTTACTGCCTTTTTGTTTAATAATTAGCGGTAAGAAAGTTTCGTCTATGGGTTCTTTGGGAGAATGCTCCACCACTATCAAGCCACCCGGGTTTAGCAGTTCTCGCTCTACTACAAGCTTAATAATGGGGTTAACAAGGTTTTTCATATAGGGCGGGTCCATAAAGATAATATCGTAGGTCTCGGTGCAAGTCTTTAGGTAAGCATCCACTCTTTTCCGCCAAAGATGGCAGATATCTCCGCAACTAAGCAAGGCGATATTCTTTAGTAATGTGCCAATAGCAGCGGGAGCAAACTCCACAAAATCCACCCATACCGCTCCACGAGAAATAGCTTCCAGTCCGAAAGAACCGGTTCCCGCAAAGAGGTCAAGCACACGCTTACCTTCATAATCCTGGTGCACACTAAAGATCATCTCGCGATTGAAGGAAGTTGTAGGACGGGTGGTATAACCCGGTACTATAGAGAGATTCCTGCCTTTGTGAATGCCTGTGATGATACGCATTAGACGGATGCTGTTTTCTTGCGGGGTTTTCTGATGCCGGTGAACTTAATCTCAAGCTGCACTGGTATGGCATCGAATTTGGGGCACGCCAACAGACTTACACTTTCGGGTTGTTTACACTTCCTTGTGCAACGGATGCAGATTGAATTGAAACTGACTGATGACTTAGGCTTCATTAACGCATAGGTTTGAGGCTCTGCATTTCCAGAAACAGCGACACAAGATCGCTTAGTTTAACCTCATTAAGTCTTTGATTTTTATCAAATCTTGCCAATATGGCAATCATCAGGTCTTGAATGCTGTAATCGGTAAAATCGCCTGCTTCCGAGATAAGATTTAGCTGTGCCTGCTGCTCAATTTCTTTAAGCATTTCAGCCAGAGTATCCATCTCGCTTTCATCGGCAAGCACATCCTCGGGGACTGCATCAAAGAAAATCTCCGAGCCTTGCATGCCTTCGCTGAGTTTTTCTATGGTCTTTGCCATATTATCAAAACCCTGATGGTGCAGAATCTTTAGATAAGCAAGCTCCTCGGGAGAGAAAAGCTTTTCAATACGCGGGTCATAGCGGTTATTGGGGTCTGTTAAAATACGAAGGTGCAAAGATTCAATCCTCTCCCGCACTGCCGGAGAGGCATCATTCTGGCTGATAAGCTCATAAGCAGCCAAAGCATCGTAGAACTGATTTTGTTCTTCAAAAAGCTTAGCCAGGGTAAGGGTTGGTTGCCAGCTACTTTCGTTGGTTTTCATTATTTCTCCCAATAATATCTTTTGCAAGGGGCAATCTAAAGCAAGGGCTGTTTATGTCAATCTCTTTGTTTGCTGGCATTCCCCTATTCTTTGAAAAGCAATATTTGGAGTAAAATTGATTGTATAGCTACACGGATTTATCGGATTAAACGGATTAACACGGATAAAGCACCAACAGTATAAGCCTTATCCTATCTGCCAATACTCAATCTGTGCTTGTTTTTCTGATAGGTTTTCTCGCCGATTCCCTTCACTTGAGTGATATCTTCGACGCTGGCAAATGCACCGTTCTCCTCGCGCCAAGCAATGATAGCTTTGGCTTTTACTTCGCCTATACCCACTAAAGTGCAGAGCTGCTTAAGCGAAGCAGTATTGATATTTACTATCGTTGTCAGTTCGCTTTTGGGGCTGCTACTCACTCTGGTGGATTTGCCTTTTGTTTTAGCACTTGTTTGGGAAACACTTTCCAGATTAGTGCTATCCCCAAAGACCAGCAAATCCGGCAGAATATTAGCATAAGTCTTAGCACCTATGCCCTTCACTTGCAGCAGTTGATTTACAGAGCTAAAGGGTTTCTTCTGGCGAAAGCTTATGATATCCTGCGCCCTTTTCTCGCCGATACCCCTAAGGGTCATCAATTCTTCCCGTCCAGCGCTGCGGATATCCAGATTTAGCGGTGCATCCACCTGCACAACCTTGCGGAGGCTATCCAAATCTGTCTTCTTTGCCTCCAAAGGAGTCCATCCAGTAAAATCCAGCCAAGAGCCAAGCAAAACCAAAGTAGCGAAGAAGAGGAGGATTCTTTGTTCATTGGGAGTAAGGTAATTGCGCAGGGGATTCTTTAGTTTCATTCTTATATCCCGCTTACAATAAATACCGCTTCCGCAGTGGCAATTACGGAGCCTGTGGCATCTGCTATTTGTGCTGCTGTTTTTATAGTTCTGGTTTTGCTTGCTGTTATCCAGCCGGAAGCAAGTACTCTCAAGCCTGTTCTTAGTGGTTTGCGAAAGTGAGTAGTTATTTGTGCTGTTACAGCTTTCTTCCCGGAGATTAGAATAGCTTTAGCCATGGCTTCATCCATTAGCGTGGTTATTATCCCGCCATGAATAACACCTCTGTACCCTTCATAACATGCGGGGGACGTAAACTCCGCAACAGCCTTATCTCCAACATAGCTGAACTCCAGCTTTAGCCCAACGGCATTATCCTTCCCGCATGCAAAGCAGGTATCATAACGAGGTTCTTCCATGCTTACTCCTTACATAGTACTTCTGTCCAGTAGCCAAGGTTATCTTCCAAGGTTTCGCTATAGCCATTTTGAGCATAGGCTACCTTCCCTTGCTTATCTATCACGCAAATGTAAGGAATGCCATTAAAGCCGTAATCTTTGGAAATACTATTCTCTCCAAACAGCAGCGTCATGCTGAAATCATTATCTATAAAGTATGCTTTAGCCTTTTCCACAGCATCTTCCCACACATTGATAGAAAAGACTTTTACGTTAGCAGGCATTTTGCTTTTCATCCATGTATCCAATGCTGGCATTGCCATGCGGCAGGGACCGCACCACGTAGCCCAGAAATCCAGCACCACCACCTGTCCTTTATAGTCTGCCAGTTTAATCATCTTACCTTCAGCATTGGGATATTCCCACAAGGGCGCATCTTTGCTGCTGCGGTCTTTAAGTGCTTCTGCTTTGCGTTTGGGTTCGTCTGCTGCCCATTTTTGTTCGGCTTTAGTAAGCAAGGTTTGCCAACTGGTTTCCGTATGCAAGGGTTCGTATAAGCTCTCATTCTTTATGTCGTTAAAATCTATATCACCCTTATCTAGCCTTACATTCAGGTAATCCAGCAAATCTGCGTTTTTATTCTTATTGATAAGTAACTTTTCGTAATATACCGCACAAGCAGGGCTTTCTTTCAAGCTGGTATCATTCTCGAACACAGTGGCTATCACGTCCCAATTATCCAGCTTTTCTTGCAGGCTAAGCCACTGACTGCGATAGACATCATCGCTTTCTTCAGCACTTATCTGTTCTTTGGCAACTGCATCGGAAACCATCTTTGGGAATATTCTTTCAAAGATGTCGCTACGTTTATTATCCACGATGAAATCCATGATGAGATTCCAGTTCGAGTTTAATGCTGCTATATCGTTTACTTTCAGCAAATAAGCTGCTGCCTTGGTGGGGTCATTAGCTATTCTGTAATGGTGAAACTGGCATAGATTCAAGTAGGTATCATCAGGGAAGTGCTGCAAACCTTGCTCTGCTAAGGCGAACAATTCTTCTTTGCCTTCAAGGGGATTGCCTTCCTCTTTCTCAGCCTTAACAAGTGCTTCCGCCACGTTAACTGACAGCAAACGATAGCCCCAATAGAATTCAGGATGCTGCGTGCAAAGCATTTCCGCACCTTCTAACTGTATTGCGCTATCATCCTCAATACGCAAGATAAGATACTGATATATTGGTGAATCAGGATTCTTGTAAGAAGCCTTGCAAAAATATGCTGATGAGGCTTCTTTATCCGTTTGCTGCCATACGTTTTGCAGCTCTCTAAGCTCTTCCACTGTTTTAAACTGAGGCAGGTACTCCTGAATTATTGCAGTTATGGCTGTGGCATCCCCTTCTGTTTTGGATATTGCGTCCTTAAAATCGTCTATTGCTACAGCGTTAATTAACGATAAACCGCACACTATAAGCAGTAGTAATACTAGTTTTCGGTATCTTGACATAAATCCTCCATTCCATAATTCTCTGCTATTGTAGATAGCTATTCTAAATGAAAAACATGTTGGTGTTCTGCCGTTTTTTTGTCAATGAATTTCAGATATGCTTGCCTATTTCCAATGATGAGTTTGGATGAAACGACTGAGATGTTTGGCTTAGAAATCGGCGAGAAGTATCTTCAGATAAAAGCACTATTACTTGAAATTCGCAGATTTCTGAGTTAAACAATAGATGCTATCCTCTGGTTACATTGTTTAACTCACAATTACGCTGTGTTGTAGCATTGTTTGCTTTTTCTAAAGCTCGTCGCAGCGTAATTGTAAGTCAACCACCCAGAAAACGAGTTTTCGCTACTGAGCATGAAAAAAAACATTGCATAAATTGCAGCACTAACAAAAAGTTGTCCCCAAGTACTTTCGTAAAAGGAGA
>JAQUJJ010000276.1 GCA_028681035.1 Candidatus Cloacimonadota bacterium | reverse complement strand
TTGATGGAGCGAACACCATTCACACAACGTTCCAGATCCAAGAATCTACCTTCGCTGTTAAGAACTACCATGATGTAGTCGCCAACCGCTACCGGGGTGTAGGCTGACGTAAGGGTAGAGAACTTTTCGGCTTTTGCAATAGTGGTTGCGTTGCTTACATCTCCGCACTCGATGATGTAAGCGATACCAGCCTTTGCGTCGGTAATATCGGTAATGGCTTTGGCGGCTGTATTGGCAACAGTTTTGAACCAGAAGTTAATACCAGCCGTAATAGAGGTTGCATCTGCAGCAAGTTCTACAGCGGGTTTATTACAGAAGATACGCTGCATGCTGTAGTTGTTTGCTTTCAGTGTGGCAAGAGACGCAAAGTGCTTTCCGATGAAGTTAGCAGCAAAGCCTTCTTTCCAGGTAGACCATCCTTTTACCTGTTCCATGTCTTCGGTCATTTTCATAGCCAACATTTCGCCAGGGACGAATTCGATAGCCTGCAAGTTTCCAGGCTCCTGAATAAACATAAGCGTAAGCTGGCCCATGTTCTTTATCCATTTGATTGGGATAGTGGTATCAGGAACTATGTTAGCATAGCTCATTGGTCCGGTAAAGTCCTGTTGAGTTCCGAAAGCTGTACGGATACACTCTAACCACCAGTCGCGATGATTCTTGTTAAGATGCAGCTCGAAGCCTTCCAGATCGATATCGTCGTCCAATGTTTCTTTAACATCGGAGATGAATTCTTTAACAGCGTCTAACATGGTTGTTTTGCTGTAAGTAGCGTACGACTCGTCTTCGTGAGGCAACAACGTATTTTCGTGCATGTAGCGAACCAAGGTATAAAGCAACCCGGTAGAAGCGTTAAGAGAACTTCCTGCAATACCAGATTCTGGTTTAACGTAGATACCACGGATTACGCGGCGGTTCTGCTCTGATACCATATTCTGGAAAATCTGCAACAACTGAAATTCGATCATGCTCCACTTGATTGGATCGGATCCTTCTTTGTTCAGGTAACCGATATACTTACGTTCTATTTCCTTCATCGGGCCGAACATCAACTTAGCCATTGCATCGTCTACGTGAGCGATCTCAGGTTGTAAGGTCATGTCTCCCTTAAATACGTTACCAATTTGGTAAGCCTGGGAAATTTCGGTGAAGAATGCGTTGGTCATCAATGCGCGGTCCTGAATACCGTACTGACGTGGGAACAAATCGTAGTTGTCTTGCAACTTAACGATACGAGCGATAAGCGCATCCTGACGGATAACCATGTACTGATCTCCCAGTTTGGCATCGGTTAACCCGGCGTAATCGTTAGAGAACGCAGCACCCAATTTAGTAGGGTCAAGCAGGTTGTTAGACTGAAGGTAAGCATAACGGGATGACAATTTTTTTCCATAAGAACGAACTTCCTTTTGGAAGGCAGGAGCTACTTCCTCTTCGTCTACCGGACTAATTGTTGCAATGGATGGATTGGCAGCTACCTGATTCCATCTCTTTTCAAGAGAGAAAAATGGAGATGCGATACCAAACAGGTGAGTGGCGTTTGTGCCTGGTCCCATAACGGTAATTGTTTTTTGAACGGTTTGTACTGGCTGATCCTGCACAACTTTACCTGCAAGCTGTTCCACAGAAGCGCGGAGTGCTGTATTCTCGGTTGCAAGTGTATCAAGTTTAGTCAACACAGTCTGTACTCCTGTTACGAGTGGTTGCTGAGTTGCAGTTTCTGTAGATGTTGCAGGAGCGGATCCGGCAACGGGTTCTTCTACCGGAGTTTCAATATTGGCGGCGTTGATAAGATCTAACGCTGCCTGGCGTTCTGCCGATAGTGCTTGGGTCTGTGGGTTTTCTGCCATGGCGGCTGACATCTCTACTCCGTATTTATCACGGAAAGACGCTTCGATCTGTCCCCATTCGGTCGAAGTAAGCGTATTTGTCTTTGCCTTTTCCATCAGGCCAAGAGCAATTAATACGGTAGTAAATTTTTCTTTGAACATAAAATTGAATGTATTAAATGAATGATGCGGCTCTAGTTCTTAATTGATTTTTCTTCTGCCAGGATAATCCCATCTGGTAGGCTTCGTCCAAGGCTTCGGGAAGTGTAATGATTCCATCGATCAGGCCAACTGCTTGTGCATGGATAGCATCGTAGGTTTCACCCCGTACCACCGGGTGATTTTCTTCCAGCTTCTTTAATGCTTTGCGTGAGTTACGTACTTCGGCTTCGAACTGAATCTGTAGAGGGTCCAGTTCTTCGTGAATAAATTGTTCCGGCTTGCCGTTACGTAAGTCGTTATACTTTTTATTCTTAAGATCCGATTTTGTGGCGTACTCCTCTATCTTGTTAAAGCCAAGTGACTTTAGATAACCTTCCATATCCCAGAAGGAAACCATGGTTCCTATGCATCCAACCAGATCGTTCTGAGTTAACGCCATTGTCTTAGCTCCGTGGCATCCGATATAATACCCGGCGCTGCAACAAGTCTTTTCGATAAGACAGTAAATAGGTTTAGCAAGGGCGCGCATGGTTTCGGATAATCTATCCAAATACCATGCTTCGCCACCGCCTGACGTAATATGAACAAAATGGCAATAAAGGTTCGGATTGGAATCGGCCGCCAGCAGGTCGCGCTCGAATTGTTTGGTACTAAATCCCCACCAATAGAAATCGGCCAGGATCAACCCCTTGATACGGTGGTAGGCAATAGCGCCCGGATTAACTCCGGTGGAAGAATAGTCGGATGTAATTTCCACATTCGATTTTGCCGATAGAGCTACAAGTTCTTCCTTAACGGCTTCCGCATAGGTTTTTGGTTTAGGGAGCTCATCTCCCAGTTGAGCAAGAGGTAAGTACTGCAACATAGCAGCCAGGTACTCATCTTTTGTGCAGAGTAATCGGCTGTTATGTGAAGTAAGAATCTCTAGTACGTGATATCTTGAATTCATGTTCCTGCTATTTGCATGCTAAATTAGGCATACCGGCAGGGAACGGAAAGGACTGTTAAAGAGGGCTACGCAACGAATTGCAGCGGATCTTTACCCTATCTCTTGATAACAACGGAATAATGTAAACCTTGGCCGGATAAGTGAGGGATCCAACTACCACCGTTTCGCCGGTTAATTTTTTAAACAGGAGCAAGCAGCTCCGAACATTGGCGTAACGCCTGGCTACTGCTTCGGACACCTTTTCCACCAACACATCCGATTCGGTTGTATGTAATGTGCCTGAAGTACTGGTACTTGCCGTCGGTTGAATGTCAATACTATCTGCTACCAATTTAACAGGTACCGATCCTTCTTTAAATACAACCGCATTTCCGGTTATACTTACTACATCGGATATCGGATACAGTTCAAAATTATTGCATAATTCGTTCATAATTATATGTATTTTAAAAAGAGAACATTCCTAATAAATATTTATTTGTTGCTCCAATTACGGAGGACAACATCACGACTACAAAGACAGCTACGAAGTAAAAGACGGCGTGCTGAAGAGTTTTGCTGATTCTGCGGCTCAGAAAGCCGATCCGGCGCTGAGCGGCAATGCCGGACTCTTTTTTGTGGGGAACCAGG
>JAQUJJ010000275.1 GCA_028681035.1 Candidatus Cloacimonadota bacterium | reverse complement strand
ACCCTGGCTGCAATTCTGTGTTTGGCTGATACCAATTCAATGCGTAGCTAATCCCATTGCTTGACGTTCCTGTTAAGCCCATAGGTCGTGCCAATGGTGCTTCTTGGGGATTAGCAAAACGAATTCTTAACGTAACCGCACCTGTTTGAGTGTTTTCGGAAAGTATCTCAATCGAAAAGTTACAATCTGCCCATGATTGGTCTATTCCAGGATTTGACCACTTCGAAAAAACTCTATTGTAACCCATGGAGAAACCGTCATGAACATCTCCAAATCCGTCACCGAGTTGGTGTGTTTCTCCTAAGGGGTCATCATTATACCATTTGTATACTCCTCCATTCCCACGATCATTTAAACAATAGTACCTTGTCCATTTCCATGCGGGGGGACTTGCGTTTGTATCCCAATACTTGAATTGCCCACAATAATCCCTTTCATCGTATCCACGAGGATTAGGTGCAGTTCTCCAAATCCTCAGATCGACTGGGTTAATAATGCTGTAAGCAGGTGCTGGGGTTAAGTTATTGGCAAAATCCCACCTTCCATCTGCAGAAAGTAAATTTATCGAGCCGTCATAGTCGCCATCTTGCCCTGGATGAAGATCCCATGGCTCAGGGAGGTTTACTTGATTATACATTTCTTGTGAAACCAATCGTTGATTCTCTGCTGCTCGATAAATATAGACACCTTTCCCGAACGCCTTGTCAAATTCGGTATTCAGTTGCTGGCGATTCTCAATAACATAGAAACGACTGGGGTTACTGGTGGGTATTTTCAGTGCAGTGAAATTTGTCATGTAATCAGAAAGAGTAACTATTTCATCGGCAGTAACAGTGTTATAATTCATCCAAGCAAGTTTCTGTCGTTCCCAAGCATTCATTCCCCATATCTGAAATCCCCAACCAACTTGATTCGCGCTTAGTACGGATAATCCAGCAAGTCGCCCATTGTGGCCTCCATAGATATTTCTCCAAAATAGAGAATGAGCAAGCTCGTGAAGACAAACATGTGATATCCCATTGAATCCCGAAGACCTCATTCCTCCCTGAACACTCCCACTGGCATACCAGTCATTGCCGACCAACACACCATCCTGCGTTTGATAATATCCAATAGGGGTATAGCCCGTATATCCTATCCCGGGAATAACTTCACCCAGAGAAAACCGATAAATAACATATATCCAATCAACTTTTCCGTCAGGTATTTGTAGAAGGTTATATACGGATGTGCGCGTCCATTGATCATAGAGAGAATAGTCAATAATGGAGTCCATCGCACTCAAGACATAAGATGATAACTGATGTCTATCCGAAAAAGATATTCCCGGTGGAATCGTATACCGATAAGTATCACCTATCAAATTAAACATTCCATTAGACATCGTATGCATATATTTCGATAGATTTAGCCTTGGCCACACCTGTCCTGCTACATAGGGTTGGCTATTAATAAAATCCTGCATATATAAAGGATCTCAACCCAAAGGCCAGTGAGTTGATTGTACGGTTTCACTTGCCAAGTCCACAAATATGACAGGAACACGCAATACCCCTGAAGCGGTGATGCCCCACCCCCCTCTTGAACCCAAATCAGGATCTCGGAGTGGTTCTTCCACAAAAAGACTGTCAAGGATTTCCAAACCTGGAAAAACCTGCCCATAGATTCCTGTAGCAAATACAAGAAGTAATAGAATAAAAGCACTAGTTTTCATTTTTCCTCCTTATTTCAAGGTCAGTTTCGTTGATGCACTTTGTCCGAGTAAGGTTTTTATATTTGCGAGATATACACCGTTTGCCAATTTGTTTTGCCTTCTATCTCTTCCATCCCAATGGAATACGCCTGAACCACGTACTTCTGCATTTAGAACTATCTGCCCACGAAGATTGTAGATAGTTAGTTTGGATACATCATATTTATTGGGGATATTGTAGGAGATATCAAACCCTTGTTGAGACGGATTTGGGTAAACATTCAATCGGATATCATCGATTGCTGGAAGGTTGTTATCATCATTTGATGACGGTATTGACCCATAGGATGTCCCATTGATGATACAACCATAAAGATTAATATCTGCTTCATCAGTTGCCCGATAAACCGGACCAAAACCACGTATCCATATTGTAGTATAAAACAAACTACCCCCAAGAGGGATGTAATTATGTTGCCTGTATTGTGTTATTTGGCCATAGTAATTGATCCAGCCAGTATCCACAAGATAGCAACCAAAAGGAAAATAAGGGTCGTAGACAGTCCATATCCAGAATGGATCATCAGGATTCTGTGTAGTGATAGTAAAATCTTCATTTATCAATAACTCGGTGTCAGGGTTATCATCAAGATCATCATATAGATCATGGTGATCCCAAAGCATAGTAACATCACCTATGTTTCTAAGCCAAAAGTCCTGCAGACACCCATAGTGGGGGCTAAAACGGTAGTACTTATTACCATCTATGAATGTGCTATCAACAATTTCCCTGCCATTATAGGGTTGGCTGTCAGGTTCGTATGGATTGAGCCAATCAGTTACATACCACCAGACATTCCCTACGTGCATCGGATTGTAAGGGTATAACTCGGGATCTTCTCTGGCTTTTCTAAAGAATTCATCTTTTTGTGCTTCGGTTGGTTCAATCTTGTACTGAAGAATTGAAACTGGCGTTGAATATGCTGCTCCCCATAAGAGCAGCCCCAGTAGAAATAAGGACAGCTTTCTCATCATCTCAACCTCCTTGTCTTTATTAAAAACACATACTTGTCTCAAGATATAACGACCATATTTTAAATATAGTTTAAATGTGGAAGCTGCCAACACTTTTTTTGTCTTTCGCTGTTTATTCGCAATTTCTGTTCTGACGATATGTATAATAATTCCTAATCAGCAACTCAGTCTCAGTCTGAAAAGAACCGGAGACGGTGTACTGTGCTTCGACTTCATCAATGGCGAAGCCTTGGTAAAGTGTGCGTATGTAATGGTCGTTATTGTAGGATAACAAGAACTTCCCCTTGATATTCTTCAGGATAGCTGCCAGCTCTTCATGCTTGGTAAAGGCGTCTGCGTCTTCTCTATCGTATAAATGCTCCTTTGTGTAATAGGGTGGATCAAGGTAGAAGAAAGTATTGGGCGTGTCAAAGCGGGCAATGAGCTTCGCAAAGTCCTGCTTTTCGATAATTACCTGTTTCAGCCGTTCCGATGCTGCTTTCACTTTCTCCAGATTACGCAGTGGCATGTATTTGTAGCCCTGCATGATACAGAAGTTCTTGCTTCGAGAGCCATAGCTGCAAGACAACTGGAAGTAGAAACGGATAGCACGCTCAAGCTCGGTTCTGGGCTCATGTTGGGCGAACGTGTCGAACATCTCTCTGGATACAAGGTATTGATTCAACTCCGTAACAAAGGCTTCAGGGTGCTGTTTTATGTACTTCCAGAAGTTCACCAGATCACCATTGATATCGTTATAGACTTCAGTATAGCGGCTCTTCTTGGATAACTGCCAGTCTTCCTTGTTAGCAGACTTGCCGAACAATATCCAGGCAGCACCACCAAAGACCTCACAGTAGATATCGTGCT
>JAQUJJ010000090.1 GCA_028681035.1 Candidatus Cloacimonadota bacterium | reverse complement strand
GTTCTTTGGTAGAGCAGTGGCAAGACGAAATGTATGAGAAATTCGGCTTGGATTTCTTTATCTTTTCCCGAGAAATGGAGGCTCAATCCCACAGCGGCAATCCCTTCGAGGATTTTGATTATCTCATCGCCCGTATAGATATGGTTTCCCGTGATGAAGAGCTAATGGAAAAACTGAAACTCACTTATTGGGACTTGGTGGTAATTGACGAAGCCCACAAGTGCTCAGCATCCTGGTTTGGCCATGAGCTCAAGAAAACCAAGCGCTACAAACTCGCTGAAGAAGTGGGCAGCATCACCCGGCACTTTCTGCTGATGACAGCTACACCCCACAAGGGTAAGGATGAAGATTTTCAAACCTTCCTGGCACTCTTGGATTCTGATCGCTTTTATGGCAAACCTCGTGATAGTGCCCACAGCATCGATATCTCTGATCTGATGCGGAGAATGGTAAAAGAAGAACTCCTCAAGTTTGACGGAACTCGCCTCTTTCCAGAGCGCAAAGCGTATTCCGTCTCCTACAAACTCTCAGACCTGGAAGCCGATCTTTACCTTGCCGTTACTGAATATGTGCGTGAAGAGATGAACAAGGCAGACCGACTGGAAGGAAAACGCAGAAACACCATTGGCTTTGCGCTCACTATCCTCCAAAGACGCCTTGCATCGAGTCCCGAAGCTATCTACCAGTCGTTGAAACGCCGTACCGATAAGCTTGGCCGCAGGTTGGAAGAGGAAAAGCTCATCCTGCGCGGTGAATTGATCCGCGAGAAAAAAGACCAGGATTTTGATTTGCCGGATGATTTTGACGATGATGATTGGGATACCGAGGAAAGGGAAACCCAAGAAGAGGAATTGGTCGATAGAGCTACCACGGCCCAGACCATTCAAGAATTGGGAAAAGAAATCATCATTCTAAACAGACTCACCAAGCAGGCGAAAGAATTGCGGGATTCGGGGCTTGACCGCAAATGGGAAGAGCTTTCTAATCTCTTTGAGAATAATCCCCATATGCGAGAACAGAGCGGCCGATACCGCAAGCTGATTATCTTTACCGAACATCGGGATACCTTGAGTTATCTGCATGGACGCTTGAACGATCTGATCGGCAATCCAGATGCCGTAATAATCATTCATGGTGGCATCAAACGTGAGGAAAGACGCAAAGCCCAAGAGCTTTTCCGCAATGACCCCAGAGTGAGTATTCTGCTGGCTACCGATGCCGCTGGAGAAGGCGTGAACCTGCAAAATGCCAATCTGATGGTGAATTATGATCTGCCTTGGAATCCCAATCGCATTGAACAGCGTTTTGGTCGTATTCACCGTATTGGTCAGCAGGAAGTATGTCACCTGTGGAATATGGTGGCAATGGAAACCCGCGAAGGCGATGTATTCCTGAATCTCTTTAATAAACTCGAGGTACAGAGACAAGCTTTGGGCGGTAGGGTCTTCGATATTTTGGGTGATGTCTTTGAAGAGAAGAGTTTAAGGGATTTACTGATCGAAGCCATCCGCTACGGAGACGACCCCATGATCCGAGCCAAACTATTTGAAGTAGTAGAAGGTGCTCTGGATACAGAACATATTAAAAACATCCTATCCCGTAACGCCCTGTGCGAGGAAGTGATAGACGAAAAACGTCTCTTTGCCGTGAAAGAAGAGATGGAAAAAGCTGAAGCCAGAAAACTCCAACCCTACTTCATCCGAGCCTTCTTCAGCACAGCTTTTGAACAGCTACGGGGAGAGCTGAGAGCGCGTGAATCCGGCAGATGGGAAATCACCTATGTTCCTGCCAAGATCCGCGAAAGGGATCGCCAAATCTCCGGCAGAAATCGTCGTAATATGAATCCCGTCACCACCAAGTATGAACGGATCTGCTTTGATAAACAGTTTGTCCGTTTAGCGCAGCGTGAATCCGCCATGGCCAGCTTTATCCATCCCGGGCATCCTTTGATGATGGCGGTGATAGACCTGATTTTGGAAATCCATCGCAATAAACTGAAACAAGGCTCTGTGATGCTCGCTCCTAATGATGAGGGTATCTTGCCCAAGGCCATGCTGATTATCGACCATTCGATCAAAGAAGGCCAGAATCGCAATAGATGCGTATCTCGCCGGATGCAGTTTGTGGAAATAAGTCCCGCAGGTGAGATCAATAATGCTGGATGGGCTCCTCATCTTGACCTGGAGCCAATTTCAGAGAGCGATTTTAAGCTTGTAGAAGACATCCTAACAGAAGCCTGGCTTTCTGAGCAATTGGAAGCCAAGGCTCTGGCTTTTGCCACTGCTCAGCTTGCTCCAGAGCATTTTAATGAAGTGAATAGCCGCAGGGAACAGCAGATAAGCAAGACCTTAGAAGCGGTGCATCAGAGGCTGATCAAAGAGATAGACTTTTGGTCTGACCGCAAAATCAAGCTTCAGGAAGATTTGGCTGCCGGCAAGAAAACCCGTCTGAGTATAGATAACGTGAATCGCAGCATAGATGAGCTCACCCAGCGCTTGGAATCCAGAAGCAAAGAGCTGAAGGCGATGCGACATATAGTATCTGAGACACCTCATATCATCGGAGGAGCTCTGGTAATCCCGGCAGGTTTGATAGCCAAAGCCAAAGGGGAGAACACCTGGTCTGCCGATGCAGAAGCACGCAAACGCATTGAACAGATAGCCATGCGAGCGGTGATGCACTATGAACAGAATCTTGGCTGCGAAGTGATTGATGTCTCAGCCAGCAATTGTGGATGGGATATTACCAGTATCCCACCTATGGCGGATGGCAAATTACCGGAGACAAAACACATCGAAGTAAAGGGCAGAGCCAAAGGGCATTCTACCATAACGGTTACCCGCAATGAAGTGCTCTATGGCTTGAATCAGGCTGATAAGTTTATCCTGGCCATTGTGATCGTGGATGGTGAAAACTACGAGGGGCCTTATTACATTCGTAAGCCCTTTACGAAGGAACCGGATTGGGCCGTGACCAGCATCAATCTGGATATTGGGAGTTTGATCACCAGCAGAACGAGGGAAAAGATATGAATACGAAAGATCTTGGATTGAACTTCAAATCTCTGGTCAACAGCATCCAGCAAATACATATTGAGCTTAAACAACAAGCTTTACACAGTGTAAATACTTTACTCACGCTCCGCAACTGGCTGATAGGATATTACATTGCTGAATATGAGCTAAAAGGATCAGACCGGGCAGATTACGGAGATAAGCTCTTTGAGCGTTTGGAAGAAGAGCTAAAAAGAATTGGTGTCTCTCGCTCAAATAAGCGAGATTTATACAGGCTTCGTTTATTTTACAACACTTATCCTCAGATTATGGGGGCGCTGACCCCACAATTGCAAAAGCTTATTGACCAAAATATTAGCTCTTTCTCATCGGTCAATTTCATGCTTGTAAATCCATTCCCACAGATTGTGGGGTCAGTGACCCCACAATCTGAAACAGCAGTAATAGAGCTAATAACAAAGCTTTCATTTACGCATATTGAAGTATTGATAAATATTGATAACGATACAAAACGCCAATTCTATGAAATCGAATGCATTCGGGGAAACTGGTCTGTGCGAGAACTCAAACGCCAGGTTAATTCTTTGTACTATGAGCGCAGCGGACTTTCCACAGACAAGAAAAAACTCTCAGAACAAACACAGCACAAGGTGGAAATCTTCAATCCGGCACAGACAATCAGAGATCCTTACATCTTCGAATTCCTGGGATTGAAACCCCGTGAAGTGATGAGCGAATCCCATCTGGAAGATCAATTGCTGGATAAACTTCGGGATTTTCTGCTGGAACTGGGACATGGCTTCTGTTTTGAAGCCCGACAAAAAGCCATTTTGATTGGGGACACAAATTTCTATATCGATTTGGTCTTCTATCATAGGATACTGAAATGCCATGTCTTGGTGGAACTCAAACTAAGTGATTTTAGCCATGAAAACATCGGCCAGCTCAATACTTACCTAAGCTGGTATAGCAAAAACATCAAAGAACCCAAGGATAACGAGCCTATCGGCATCCTGCTCTGCACGGCAAAGAACAGCACCCTTGTGGAGTATGCTCTGGCGGGAATGGACAACCAGCTCTTTGTCTCGAAATATATGCTGGAACTGCCCAGTAAAACAGAAATGCAGAGCTTTATTGAATCTCAAATACATCAGGAAATAAAATGATAGAATATAAAGTGAAAGCCCCCAAGAAACTCATTGAAGTAGCTCTTCCCCTCAAAGAGATCAATGAAGCCTGTGTGCGTGAAAAGTCTATCCGGCATGGACATCCCTCTACTTTGCATCTGTATTGGGCAAGACGCCCCTTGGCTGCTGCCAGAGCCGTGCTTTTTGCCCAGCTCGTCAATGATCCGGGCTGGGATGAAGAACTGAAGATCGGTTACAAGAGAAAAGCAGATGCGAACCGGGAACGCGAAAGACTCTTCGCGATCATCAGAGAACTGGTAAAGTGGGAAAACACCACTAATGAGCAGGTGCTAAACCAAGCCCGCGCAGAAATCCGCAAAAGCTGGAAGGTAACTTGTGAGCTAAATAAAGACCATCCCGAAGCGGCTGAACTCTTTAATCCCGCTAAACTGCCGGCTTTTCACGATCCTTTTGCCGGAGGCGGCTCCATCCCCTTGGAAGCGCAGAGACTGGGTTTGGAAGCCTGGGCCAGCGACCTGAACCCGGTGGCGGTGCTGATCAATAAAGCCATGATTGAGATTCCACCTAAATTTGTGGGCCGACGTCCGATTGGGCCTATTCCCGCTTCTGAAAAGCAAATCAATACCGGACAATATACTTGGCCTGGCGTGACTGGATTGGCAGAGGATGTGCGTAGATACGGGCATTGGGTGAGAGAAGAGGCCTTTAAGCGGATTGGACATCTTTATCCGCCCATCGAAGTGACACCTGAGATGGTCTCAGAGCGTCCTGACTTGGCACAATATCAAGGCGCAAAACTTACCGTGATTGCCTATATCTGGGCCCGGACGGTAAAAAGCTCTAATCCCCTTTATTCTCATGTGGATGTGCCGCTTGCTTCTACGTTCCTGCTCTCAAATAAGAAGGGGAAGGAAGCCTGGATTGAGCCCTTCATATCAGGCGAACAATATGAGTTTAAAGTTAGATATGGCATGCCTGATGATTTGGACAAGGTGAAGAAAGGCACTAAGGCGGCAGGTAAGGGATCAACCTTTTATTGCCTCTTATCTGGCACACCGATTGATGGGAAATACATTAAAGCAGAAGGGCAAGCGGGTAGAATGGGATCGAAGCTGATGGCTATTGTTTGTGAGGGCAGGAGTGAGAGAGTTTACTTGTCCCCGGAACAAGTACAGGAAGACCTTGCCTTTTCTGCGAAACCTGAATGGAAGCCTGAGCAAATGTTGGTTGGGAAAAGTGCAGACCAAGTTCCCCTGTATGGCATGAAAAGATATGGAGATTTGTTTAGTAACAGGCAAATGAATTCCATTTGTGCTTTTTCGGATTTAGTTGTAGATGTGGGCAAGACGATCAAATCAGATGCAATCAATAATGGAATCATCGACGATGATATTGGTATCGAATTAGGACGTTCATCAGCTACAGCAGTAGCAGAAGCAATTCAAGTTTATCTAACATTTGTTTTAGATAAGTTAACCGATTATTCTTCTTCATTGGTTACGTGGATACCTATGAGGGATACGCTTAGAAGCTCATTTGGAAGGCAAGCCTTAGCTATGGTTTGGGATTATGCGGAGGTCAATCCATTTTCATCTTCAAGCGGTAATTGGATTTCGATGTTAAGCTGGGTTGTTAACGTAATTTGTTCTCTACCAGCCAGTCAATGTGGCAGAGCTGTGCAATCTAACGCCAGTACACAGAATATAACTGAAGGCAAAATAGTATCTTTTGATCCCCCATACTTCGATAACATTATGTATGCTGATTTATCTGATTTCTTCTACGTAATACAAAGAAGAATTATCTCTCCCATTTTTAGAGACATAGGATCAACATTAGCAACACCGAAGGATGAAGAACTGGTTGCTTCGCAATATCGTTATAAAATAAAAGGTCAAGCTGAGTCGTTTTTCTTAAATGGCATGAAACAAGCAATGTATCAAATCTCTTCAAAGTGTCATGAAGCTTTTCCAGTTACAATCTATTACGCATTTAAGCAATCAGAATCTGACAAAAATAATGTGTCCTCAACGGGGTGGGACACTTTCTTAGAGGCCGTTATTAGTTCAGGATTATCTATAACAGGAACTTGGCCGATGAGTACTGAGCGAGAAGTGAGATCTGTTGGGATAGGTGCAAATGCCTTGGCATCAAGCATCATTCTTGTATGTCGCAAACGTAGCTCGAATGCCCCAAGTATTTCCCGCAAAGACTTTTTGAGAGAGCTTCAATTGGCAATTCCAGTGGCTCTGGATAGCATGATCAACGGTAGTGAAACTTCAAGCCCTATCGCTCCTGTGGATTTAGCCCAAGCCTCCATCGGACCTGGCATGGCAGTTTATTCTAAGTATAAAACAATTCTGGAAGCAGATGGTAGCCCAATGTCTGTCCACACTGCCCTTATCCTGATCAACAAAGCTCTGGATGAGTATTTCAAAGAGCGGGAAGGGGATTGGGATAATGATACTCGTTTTTGTTTGCAGTGGTTCAGTGAATATGGCTTCAAAGAAGGGGTCTATGGTGATGCCGAAGTGCTCGCCAAGGCAAAGGGTCTTTCTGTAGAAGGCGTCCGGGATAGCGGGGTTTTACTTGCTGGAGCTGGCAAAGTTCGTCTGTATCGTCCCGTAGAATATCCCGCTGATTGGAATCCATTAAGAGATATCCGCACTCCGGTTTGGGAGGTACTGCATCAGCTCATCCGGGCACATCAAAGCAGTGGAGAATCAGCCGCAGCCAAGATTGTGTCTGCTGTACCCGAACTATCGGCAACCGCCAGGCAGCTTGCTTTTTTGCTCTACACCTTATGTGAACGCAAGGGCTGGGCAGAAGATGCCAGAGCTTATAACGATATCGTAACTGCCTGGCTTTCCATCGAAAAGCAGGCTGTGAAGAGTGAACCCCAAGATGAGCAAACCGAATTTGAGTTTTAGATGACAAAGAAGCAAGCATTGGATCTGATCGCCAAAGTGATTCCGCAGGCGAAAGCTATTACAGGCAAAGAACCGGAGTTTAGCACTGATGAGGATTGCCTGATGATCAATATGTACCGTGATGAAACTGTAAATGAAACTATAAATGAAACTATAAATGAGACTATAAATGCACCTGTAAATGAACCTGTAAATGAACCTGTAAACGACCCTGTAAAACTGGCAGATACCTTAGCTATAAACAGAGTCACCGTAATGCGGAACATTCAGATTCTTAAGAAAGCTGGAATTATTAGCCGCATCGGTTCAGACAAAACTGGCTATTGGCAAATTAATGAGACAAAACGAGGATAAAGACATGACTATCAAAGCATGGCGAGACATCGCAGTACCGCATCAGGACGTACTAAAAGGTACTTTCAAACAATCAGAATTTGCGGCTGATCTTTCCAGAGTGCACACTGGTGATGCCAGTGAAGAGTATCAAAACCCGGTGATGTTCTTTCAGAGAACCTTTATCACAGAAGGGATGAGCTTACTAATAGACTCTGTAATCCAGCGTTTGAGCGGCAAGGGAGGCGATCCTGTAATCCAATTGCAGACAGCTTTTGGAGGGGGAAAGACGCATACCATGCTGGCGGTTTATCACCTTGCCAAAGGCGAGGCAGCTTTGTCTGATTTGCAAGGCATTCCACCCATTATCGATAGAGCAGGGATCGCATCTTTGCCCCCAACCAGAGTAGTGGTGATAGACGGCAATCAGCTTTCTCCGGGAAGCCCGAGATTGCGAGATGGCATTACGGTAAATACCCTTTGGGGAGAACTCGCCTGGCAATTGGGTGGGGCAAATGGCTTTGAGCAGGTAAAACAAGCAGATCTCAGCGGAACCTCACCCGGCAAGGAAGTCCTCATTCCACTGCTGAAGCAATACGCACCCTGTGTGATTCTGGTGGACGAATTGGTGGCCTATATCCGTCAATTTGAACCTGGTAAAAGTTATACTGGCGGCAGCTATGATTCCAATATCTCATTAATCCAAGCTCTGACAGAAGCTTTGAAGGCAGTGCCGGGTGCCATAATGCTGGCCTCGCTTCCGGAATCGGATAAAGAGGCGGGCAGCCAGATCGGGATCAATGTGCTGCATTCTCTGGAGCATTTCTTTGGGAGAATTCAGGCCTTGTGGAAACCTGTGGCTACAGAAGAAGCCTTTGAAATAGTGCGTCGCAGGCTATTCGCCAATATCACCGATCAAAAATCGCTGGAAGAAACCTGCCGGGCCTATGCGGACTTCTATATTGCCAATAAGGATGACTTTCCCAATGAGACCCAGGAAGCGCATTACTATGAGCGCTTGAAACAGGCCTATCCCATCCATCCTGAAATCTTTGACCGTTTGTATGAGGATTGGTCGAGCCTGGATAACTTCCAAAGGACGCGCGGTGTGCTCAAACTGATGGCAAAGATCATTCATAAGCTCTGGATAGACGATAACAAAGACCCGCTGATCACGCCAGGCAATCTGCCTTTATACGATGCTGATGTCCGCCATGAAGTTATCTACTATCTGCCTCAGGGATGGGATCCTGTCCTGGAGAGGGATATCGATGGCTCACGCTCCGAAACCGCACAGATCGAGAAGAATGAAGCCAGGTTTGGTCAGTTGCAAGCCTGTAAGAAGCTGGCGAGAACCATCTTCTTTGGCTCTGCCCCGCATGCGGTAGCCTTGCATGCTGCCCGCACTTCCAGGGGTATCGAATACAAGAGGATTCTGCTGGGAGTAGTCCAGCCAGATCAGGTGATCGCTGTCTTCAAAGATGCCATGACCCGTTTGGTGGATAAGCTGCATTATCTGAGCAATGCCGATAATAAGCTGTTTTGGTTTGATACGCGCCCAAATCTCAGGCGAGAGATGGAAGACCGCAAACGACGCTTTAGTGATAAAGATGATGTAGTCCCAGTGATCAAAGAACAGCTTCAACGGTTGGTAAATAATGGCTGTTTCGACGGTATCCACATTTTCACGCGTTCTGATGACATTCCGGATGATTACTCGCTGCGGCTGGTGATCTTGCCACCTGATGCCTATTATCTGCGTTCTGGGGGTAGTTTTGCCATAGGGGGTACGCCGAATAGTGATGGAGCGAAGCGAATACTCACAAACCGGGGAGAACAACCCAGACTGAAACAGAACAGGCTCATCTTCCTGGCTGCCGATGGTGAAGTGATGGGTAGATTGAAAGACCAGGTGCTTACCTTGCTGGCTTGGGATTCCATCCTCAAAGATATTCAAACTGTGAAGCTTAACCTTGACCAGTACCAGAGCAGACAGGCAAAGACGGGGTTTGAGGATGCCAAAAAGTCCATTGATCGCCTCGTAAAAGAAGCCTATAAATGGATCTTGGTGCCGGAACAGGATAAGGTGCCGGGTGATAAATTTGAGGCTTTTACGATCAACCCAAGTGCAGCAAACCTTGTGGGAGAGATAGAACGGATTCTAAGCGAAGCCGAGCAACTGATAACTCAGTGGTCACCCATTCATCTGCACAAACTGCTGAAGCGGTGGTTCTGGAAGGAGGATATTAAAGACCTAAAAGCCAAGGATATCTGGCATAGTACTTGTTGCTATCTGTATCTTCCCAGACTTAAGCATGAAAACAGCTTCTCCACTGCTATTGCAGCAGGGGCAGAGAGCAGAGACTTCTTTGCTTTGGCTTATGGTAAGGAAGGGGACGAGTATATCGGTTTCTCTTATGCTAAGGCCATGACGCCTGTGTTTGATAGCTCCTTGCTGCTCATTGAGCCCTTATCAGCGGCAGAATATCAGGTAACAAAGGATGCGGCAAGAGAAGTACCACAGCAAACCTCAGGAGAACCAGGTGTAGATGAGATAGATATTGATAGAACACCTAGTGGGGATGATGACACAATCCCCATTCCCAAGCCAGTCCCTTACAAGAAACGCTTCTATGGCCGGATTGATCTAAATCCACCCCGAGCCAAAGCGGATTTTGCCACCATTGTCGATGAGATAGTCTTGCATCTGATCAACAGCCCCACCGTAAACGCAAGCATCAAAATAGAAATAGAAGCAGACTGCCTGGAAGGCTTTGATGAAGCGACCCAGCGCACAATAAAAGAAAACTGCAATACACTCAAGTTTGATTTGAGTGAGTTTGAATAAATGGGTTCATGAAGTGAATACAGAGATATGACGAAAAAGCTCTTACATCCTGGTTTCCAGTTTCAGATATTTTTAGCGTCTATCCTTAGAGATAATCCCGATTTTAGAAATGTGCAAACAGAAGTTAGGATTACTGATAGATACATCGCTGATATTGTGGCTGAAGAAAGAATCGACAATTATTGGAAGGAACTCATTATCGAAGTAAAATTCTTCTCAACATTTACTGCACCAAGAGTCAACTCTATTATTAAACAATTAGATAGCATTTTAAATATTGATAACCGAGACTATAATGTGGTTTTATCCTTTCCCGGCGTTTTGCCTACTGCTGATAACAACCTCTTGAAAAAGCACAATATTATAATATGGGATAAGCCGTTCATTAACAAACGATTCAATTCAGAAATTGGAAAATCTTATGAAACCAATTTCAAGCAATTCTTTTCACAAATAAGTCCTCAACTTCCGGATGTGGATATTGTTGGAGATCTTAAGGCGATTCCGCCAGGGAAAAAGCATTGGAGCCTTTATCAAAAACATATTGGCACAACTATGGAGCTTCTTTTTAGTAGGGAGTTGTCTTCACCTATTAGTGAATCATCAGATAAATTGTCGATTAATAGGAGGGATTTCGTTCTAAGGAATTATAGTGAATGTGGTTTCTGGAGATATCTTCGAGATCAATATAAAGCTGATTTCATAGTAGTCGATGCTAAGAATTATAAAGGCAAAATAAAGAAAGACCAAATATTGCAGATTACGAATTATTTAAAATATCATGGAACTGGACTATTTGCAATCATATTCTCAAGAAATGGAGAAGAAGATACTGGCTCATATTACACAAGAAGGGAAAAATGGATTTTAGAGAATAAAATGGTTATCATTTTGGGAGATGCAGATGTAGAAAGAATGGTCAAAGCATTTGAGAATAATGCTTCTCCAGAAGAACTCATCAGGCAAAAAATCGAGGATTTTAGGCTTGGGATATAACCTCGTTGCATATCAAATTGTTAGTGAGAGTTTGTTGTGACTCTGGTTGTTTCTTGGATAGGAGTTGATACACATGGCGTATCGTCTGCTTATCTTGCATCGGATAGCCGCATTTCATGGAAGACAGATATGCCAAATATGTTAATAAAATATGACTTTGCAAGAAAAATATATGCATTCAAGAAATCAGCAGATATCCTCGGTTATTGTGGAGATGTGCTTTATCCCGTAATGATTATATCTCAGATTATGGAAATGGCAGATAATGGACTACTCTTTCATCCCGCCGATATCTCTGAGAAAAGATCAGATGTTATACTGCAATGCATTGCACATCATTTCAGCAAATATCCTCGTAATTGCGCATTAGATACAATTCAAATCATTCACATATCAAGGGATAATTTGATGGCTAAGTTCTATTGTCGTCTGATAAGTTGGAAAAAAGGTCAATGGAGAAGTGAAATGGTTCCATTACCAAACCATTCCCACACATTGCTTATTATAGGCAGTGGTCGTGAAGCATTCATCAAACACTATTCAGAATTTCAACAGGCCGGCAATTCCAACACAAGTCGAAATGTATTCCATAGTTTCTGCTATACTCTTGCTAATCCATCAGATGATAGTTATGGCGGTAGCCCTCAATTAGTCGGTATTTACCGAAAACCACAATCTCCTGCACTTTCGTATGGTATAATTCATAATAGAAAACGGTTTTTTCTTGGGGCGAAAATTGAAACCCTTGAAGGTATCGGAAATCTGGAATGGAGGAATGATAAATTTGAACTGTGTGATGGAATTACGATGGACAAATTTCCAGAAGCTGCTAAGCAACCATATGCTAAGTTTTAAGATGGCAACTCCCTGGACCTTCAAGATGTTTCTTGAAGGGGCGAGGTGCAGGGGGACTTTGGTTTTATGTCGAGGTCCCCTGCTCAGGGTAACAATGAATTCTATTTTTGATGTTCTTAACGAACATAGCGTTTTAATAACAAAAATACTATGGCACTATATATGATATATGGGAGATAAGGATGAGACTTAAAGAAGTGGTGATACACAATTTTAGAGGCTTTTATGAGCCTTCACGGATTCCTGTTGATGCTTGCATAACGGGACTGATTGGTCGAAACGATGCTGGGAAATCAAGCATACTGGAAGCATTAGGAGTATTCTTTGAGCTTGATTCCATTAAGCTGGAAAAAGATGATTTTTGTGTGTCGGATCCAGATTGCCTAATTGAAATAACTTGCATATTTGATCAGATTCCTGATAGAGTTATGATTGATACAACAAATGAAACGGACTTACTTAGCGAGTTTTTTCTCAATAGCAACGGAGATCTAGAAATCAAAAAGATATATAAAAGGACACAAACCGCTAAGCCTCAAGTTATGATAATTGCAAACCATCCTACAGTGAATGGATATTCAGACCTTCATCTTTTAGATAATGAGGGACTCAAGGGAAGGGCAGAATTACTTGATGTTGACATTTCAACAATTGATAAGCGTAAAAACGCTGAAATACGTAAAGCTATTTGGAACCATTGTGTTGATTTGAAAATCTCTACTCAGGAAATGGGGGTTAATTCCTTCAAAGGAGACTCAGAGAAGCTCACCAAAAAAATTATGGGGCTCCTTCCTCTGTACCAGTTGTTTAAAGTCGAAAGAGAGACAAAGGATAGTGATCCAGTAGCAAAATCACCTTTGCAAGATGCTGTTGATTTAGCCAAAAAAGAATTAGCAGAACAGATATCTGAACTTGAAGAAATGATAAAAAAAAGAGTCATTGAAAGGGCAGACAAAACGCTCGAGAAACTTAGGGAAATGGATAGCAGTTTAGCTTCAGAGTTAAAACCCAAATTCAAGACTAATCCAAAGTGGACATTTGATTTTACATTGGATGGAGATGATAATGTTCCAATCAATAAACGTGGCAGCGGTGTTCGGCGTCTAATACTTCTTAATTTCTTTAGAGCTGAAGCCGAAAGGCAAATGGCTGAAAAGGATGCTCCATCAGTAATATATGCATTTGAAGAACCTGAAACATCGCAACACCCGAACAATCAGGAAATGTTGGTTGAAGCCTTCAAGGAAATTAGTTTGAAGGATAATTGCCAGGTTATGCTAACGACGCATGTTCCAGCTTTGGGGTCTATGCTGCCAATTTCTGGTATTCGCTATGTCACAAAAGTAAAAAATACTTCAAGGGTTGAATATGGTGACGCAGAGATATTAGACAAAATCGCTAAATCTCTAGGGATTTTGCCTAATCAAATACCGAAGGGAGCAAAGGCAATAATTTTAGTTGAAGGACCAAGTGATGTCGATTTTCTTATACATGCTGCACATTTATTGAAACAGAAAGGCGAGATTGCCCAGACATTTGAGGATAAATCCATCTGTTTTCTTATAGCTGGAGGTTGTGGAACTGTTAAGCACTGGTTGTCGAGAAACCTTATAGATAAAATTGGTGTTGACTGGGGTTTGTTCCTTGATTCTGACAGAACAGATACGACATTCAGTAAACAAAATGCTGACTATGTAGAAAAAATGATACAAGATGGTCGCAAGGCGCATTTAACACGAATGAGAGAGATTGAGAATTATTTGGATGTCTCAGTATTGGGTGCTCCCGAAGGTTCGATAACAATAACAGAAACGAGTGATGTAAAAATGGATGTAAACCGAGTGCTTAAGGTTGCTAAAACCGATATTATTGAAAGATTCTGGCCTAAAATGGACTTTGAGCTTATGCGAAAGAGGGAAACGTATGAAGACTCAGGCGGAATTGAGAGACACGAGTTAACAGAGATAATCAAAGATTTTCTTACTTTAGTTTGATAATTATAATGATGCTTCTGTTATTCTGCGCTACAAACCCACAAGATTATGTTTATATAGAACCTTCAAGGATACAATATGAAATCACAAGCACAGCAAGTAACATTTGAGCTTCATACTCTTGGATGGAGAGCATTTCAGGATTTATGCTTTACTATACTTAGAGAAGAATTCGGACATAAATGCCAGCTCTTGTCCTATGTTAAAGATTTGGGACAAGATATCATTTACACGGGAGAGAGCTCACTTGAAAGTAATCTTACCGAGTTATTTATAATCCAATGCAAGCATAGAAGCAAACCGGATATCTCCTTAACAGTGGGTATGTTTACCGAAGAAGTTGCGAAACTAAAAGCACTTAGTAAAGTGAAGCACATAAGAAATTACTATATTGTTACCAATATGATAGTTGCTGGAGAAGCTGAGTTAAATATACGAGAACGCATTCAAACAGAGTGCAATATCCCCAATGTTCTGATCTATGGTAAGGATTGGTTGGATCGCACCACATTGGAAAGCAGGCGACTTAGGCAATTAGTTCCCAGAATTTATGGACTTGGTGATTTGAGCCAGATATTAGATGCAAGGGCATACCAACAATCAATAGAAATTCTTGGATTAATGGGTGATGAACTAAGCAAATTTGTAATTACCGATGCTTATAGAAAAAGCGTTAAGGCATTGTCGGAGAAAAATGTCGTCCTTTTACTAGGAGAACCAATGGCAGGCAAAACAACCATTGCTGCCTTCTTATGCATGAGTATGATCGATGAGGGCTCTTTCAATTTTATTCAAGTTAATGATCTATATGAATTGAAGAAGCATTGGAACCCTAATGAACGACAGTTGTTTTGGATTGATGACGTATTTGGAGCAACTCGCTATAACGAAGAGAAATCTGAAGAATTTAATAAACTCTTTATGTATCTATCGGGATTGATTCAGAAAGGTAGTAAGGTGATTCTCAC
>JAQUJJ010000274.1 GCA_028681035.1 Candidatus Cloacimonadota bacterium | reverse complement strand
AGCTCAGTAGGATCACGATGAGGGCTATGCCCCCAAGAAGCTTATTGGTCATATTGACCTCCTAATTGCTTTATTACAACATTGCGCTGAGATGAAACGCTGTCAAGCTTAAATTGAGCCGGACATTTTGAACCAGATCTATGCCTGATTTTACACAGGTACTTTGAACGGCAGAGCTATACTACACCTCCAGATACAAGCAGGCAAAGCTGAAAATATCTGCAAATAATTCCAAGTTTTTGGTCACGTTGCTGGCCCGTGGGAAGACTCGAACTGGGTATAGAGCACGAGGGGAAGCTCTTGGTCTGCATGTTCTTGCAGCGTGGCAGCTTTGTTTGGGGTAGCCACTTAGTTCCTGCAGGCGGGCCAGCATTGCTTTGCGAGAGGGGTATTGGTTCGGGATTGCCTCCGTAAGTACTTGCTGCTCTTTCACCCAAGCCAGGGTGGCGGGGCTGTTGTTGTCCTCCAGCCACCGGTAGGGATCCGGGACTGGGGTGCAGAAATAGTCGTCTGTAATTGTGCCTTTGGGTGTGCGTGGATACTTCATTACGTATCTCCCTTATATTCTATATGCCTCTTGAACTCCGTTTATTGCTTTGCTATGGCCAAATTTTTATTAGCTATTACTGCTGGTCTTAAACCTTGAAAAATGCTCATCTATTTCAGAGCGTAATTCAATTCCTACTTCTTCAAAAACCGCTAACAAACGCTCATAAGAGCCTTCTCCCCCCAAAAAATCCCAAAACTCTTCTGCCACTTTCAATTCCTGCCCCAAATCCAACATACCCCGCATTGTCCATCTATTATATGCATTGGGTGCATAGGGATTGTATGGAATCGCAATTAAAGTGTGTACTTTACAATCTGGGTTTACAGCTAAAGTAGCTGCGGCCCATTCCAGCATAGTTCTTTTGAATTCTTTGAATGCACCAGCATTGGGTTTTGCAGTCTTGATATCTATAAGGAACACTTCATCTGTGTGAGAAACCAGCTTTAGATCTATCCTGGTAAGGTTAACCCTACGCATCGAACCTTTTCGGCATACAGCGCGGATTTTCTCAATCTCTTTTCGCTTATCGGGATCAACGGTTGCTGTACTAAGATCATCCATTATTCTTTGAATAACCCGGTGGGCTTCTGAAGAAATTTCAATTCCGGCGGCTTGTTGAGATTCCGAGCTTTTAAACTGTTTTTTGCCCAGTATCACAGCAATTGGCTCGAACATCGACACACCAAAAGTGGTATTCAGAGAATGAATAAAGGAGTATAAGGCAAGGCGATCCTTGCCTAGCAATCTTGTATGAAAAGGCATCCCATTAGTCTCAGGGCTATGGTTGCGAAACTTATTCCTGAGGCTATTTATTAGCACTTCTTTGATGCTCTGAAAGATTACTTCGTCTTTGTTCATAGTGTCCTACCTTAGCTCAGCATTTTTTAAATGGAAGATGATTTCAGAATAGGCATTCTTATCTTTCTCGGTACGATTCAGCACGGGTCTTTTATAGCTGTTTACTATTTTCATGCCAGCCAATTCAGCAATGCTTGGGTAAAGGTTGTATTTGTCATTGGATACTATAAATACATCAAAATCCTCTACCAGATACTTTTTACAATTGATCAAAACCTGGGATATACCTTTAACATAGTCTCGCTGAGCCTCTTTACCTTGACCCTTGAATAGAGGCCCGATCTCCAAATCATCTTTTCTGTCAAATCCGAACAAATCATAGGCATAAGCGTGTTGCTCATGATAATCAATAAGCCCTACATAAGGAGGCGAAGTAAAGATGCCCTTAATCTTTTGAGTTTGAACCAAGTCTGCAAATCGAGGGTTGATACTTGTGACCTGAGATAGGATGTCTACGTTTCTGCTATCGCCGGTGATGCAAACCTGCATAGTGTTTGTGCGCAGCCGGTCAAATTGCCGTAAACGCTTGATCGTATCCTTGGTATATGAATTCCACCACTTTACAATGGAAAACAAGGGCTTGCAAATCTTACCATGCTTGGCGCAGTAATACGTGCTGGATACAGGTTCATTCAGGGTCGCCAAATCTGCATGTGTGGTGGCTCTGCAACTTCGGATCGTCCTGCTAAGTATTATTGCCAAGATTTTCTTTGTGCTGGGGTTTGATACTTTCTTAATCTCAGCAAAAGCTAACTCAATCTCGTCGCGTATGTGCTTTATGAACCATTTATCAAGAAAGGATTGTGGGTCATCCTGAAGCAATTCTATCTTATATGTCTCCACCAAGGATTGGTATATCGGCAGGAACATTTTCTCCTTGTCGGGAGCATATGTCTTTTCGTCAATGGTCTTGTTGCGCAGTTTATATTTATAATCCGGTGAGGGAAAGTACTTGCTGTTGAACTTATTTAGTTCTCCCAGCAACCGCTCTTCAAATTCCCCAGATTTCGTTTGCTGAAGCAGATGATTTAGTGCTTTAGTGATTTTATCTACCTCTTTCTGAATATCGGAAAAATCATATTTGCCTACTTTAGATCCAGACATCATCACATTGAAAGCTGATACATCTATTCCAATAGCATGTAGTCCTAACTCGTTTGCCTGCACTAAGGTAGTTCCACTTCCAGCAAATGGATCCAATACTATGTCCCCTGCAGAAAAGAAGGATTCAGATTTGAACTTATCCGTATGAGAATCCAGAAAATACTCCACCAACTGGGGTATAAATTTGCCCTTGTAGGGGTGTAACCTGTGTACATGTTTTGTGGTTTCAGCTTCTTTGTATTGCTCAAATGACAATGCCCAGTTCAGGTCATCCCCAAGCTGCTCTTTCCAGCTTTTTTTCCTATCTATCATATTAGAGCGGTAGTAATCGTGTAATTCACTTTTAGAGACCAATACAGCTCCATCCTGCGCAAATTTGCGAATCCGCCCATATTGTACGAGGTAACTTATGTTCGAGGGTGAGACTGTTTTTCCTAAGTGAGTGCTTGCCCACTGACTTGCATCTTTTACGCTGATCAAATCTGCTGCTTCCATGGTATTGTTTCCTTATTGATATTTGTCTATACAGTACTGACTATTTCAATGAAATATCCAAGCGTTTTCATGTCAATCAAAAAAACTGTCAGGCATTTCTTTACGGGATAGCCTGCACGCGGTAGAACTTTCTTTGCTCAAGGGGGTTTATTTCCAGTGAGGTACCGGGATGATTATCGATCAGGACATCCCAATCGCCAAGAGGTTGATCGCTATGATAGATGCGGTAAGCCCGCGCCAGGGGGATGGATTGCCAGCTGAGTTGCAGGATGGGGAGCAAGCTTTGGAGCTCTACCAGAGGTGAATCCATGAACCAGATCAGAATATCGTGCAGGAGCTTGGCTCTGGTATTGGGTTCTGCCCCATCGGTAAGTTCGGCCAGGGCATAGCTGAAGACCACGGTTTTCTGGCCATATTCTCCGGCTCCGGCGATGCCCACAGTGCCATAGCCTTCTTCGGTGAAGGCTATATCACCCCAAAGAGGATGGGGGGTAAAAAGATCGATATATCTCAGATCAGATTGGGTGGTGGCGGTAAATGACAGATCACTGAAAGGGAGCGCAGTGCTAAGGAGATTGATGGGATTGGTGGCGCCATCT
>JAQUJJ010000273.1 GCA_028681035.1 Candidatus Cloacimonadota bacterium | reverse complement strand
TCTGCTTACCATGTGTTACCTGTATTCATTGAAACGCTTTGCATACAAGTTCTTGCTGGCATTCCCCTCAATCATGAAGTATAAGAACAAAACTTGGAAAAAGATCTTCAGCTTTGTCTACTATAGACTTACGGAGCTTGTGTCAAAATGCTTCAGCATAGTCACCAGATTCAATATCAACCCATACAAAGGAAAATGGCACGATCAAAACCAGCTTCTAATTCCATGTTTGAAAAACGGGGGGATGTGAATAATCACTCCTTACTTGACAGCCTTAATCACTTCTTAATCTACCCTTAATCAAGCGTTAATTATTAACGCTTGATTAAGGGTAGATTAAGAAGTGATTAAGGCTGTCAAATAAGGGAGAAGTAGGGAGGATATAGCATGTTGGGCGTGGTATTCCAGCGTGGTATTCTTGGTATTCTTTACCACTACTGAGGTAGATTCTACCACGATCTTGTAATAGTCTATTGATTATGCCGTTAGAATCATATTATGTCTGTTACTCTATTGGGATCGTGGTGAATTTTACCACAAGAGAAAAGCTACAATGTAGCAACTGCATATTATTGCAATAGGATGCAGTTACGTCAGTCATTGGAATGTAATCTGCATTATGTGAAGGGGAACGTCAAAACCTTATGTAAGCAGTACTATTAATTGAGTACATCAAAACAACAAGGAGAAAATGAAATGAGTTTCACGAACTTTATTACCAAATGTGCAATTCTAATGCTGTTCAGTATGGGATTGTGGGTAAACTCCAAATCAACCACGAAGTACATATCTGGAGGTATGTCATGAAAAAGATTGGTTTAATTGTTTTTGCGCTGGCAGTAGTAGTGCTGGCATTTGGTGTCAATTATCAAATTGGCGGATTTAACAGTTACTACGATTATCGAAGTAGCTCGCATTTCAATATTGGTTATACTAATCTGACTGATAAGGTCGTAGATACTCATGTTATATACTATGTTATCTCGAAGAAGATGATAAATGACCATGGAAAGAGTGAGTGGAGTCATCCTACAAGTTATTTTAACGGTCGAGTGGATAAAAGACTTAGTCCGTATGCGGAAGTTCTTTTCCCCATATTCTCTAAAAACGAGTTAAATAGTATCAAACCATCTGCCAAATTCAAAAATGGCGATAATAACCTCTATTTCTTTGCTGTTATGGTTGTATATGAGAAATACAATGGTGCATGGTTAAGAACTTCATACTCTGACTGGGAAGTGCCGATTTTTTGATATGAACATAATGCTGTCATAGGTAGAATAAACTGAACTGCATTTGGGTGTATATCGTATGATTAAGTGTTCAGCGATTGTTTGCACTTTACTGATCTTGATCATGGGAGTAGCTTACATCCTTATGGCTCTTTCGAGCATTGATATTCTCATTTCTGAACCTGTTAACCTCCATTGGGGAGAACTCAACCTCAGAAATACCCACGGCTGGGTTCACTATCGACCTGATTCTTAGCATCTCTTTCATCATGCTCCTACTCCTATTATCAAGGATTCTGCCTGTATAGTTAAAAGGGTTACTCTCCATAGAATCACAGAATCAAAGTCTGATTCCGAGCAGCACTTGGGGTTCGAAGATTGCTTTATCGTCTTTTTCTTTTTCTGGCCAGGGATTATCGCGAGCCACACCAAATCCGATACTTGGTTGAGCGAGTATGAAGAAATCATTGTTTGCAAGGTTAAAATCTTGCCTATAGCCCACCCGGAGGCTCATCCATAGCTCTGCGCCAGCGTATGTCTGGCCATCCACGAAGGAGTAAAAGGGATTGTAGGCAGGCCACAGCTCAAGTTCGGTATGCAGACCTTTCCAGATATACTGGCGATAACCCAGAAGAAGAGTATAAGCTCTGGCACGACCCTGGTCATTTTTCCAATTTTGATATGCTACTCCGAAAAGGATGTCCCCAGATTTGCTGGCAGAATATGAACCCTGAACCATGTATATATCTGCCATTGGATAGGTAATACTTGTTCCAATACCCCAGGGTTTGTCTGTTTTGACCGGTCCGTTATTCACATCCTGGCCATAGGTGGAACTGCACATCATAAGGAGAGATATAATAAACAGTAGCGTAATTAAGCTGAGTGGGATGGATTTTTGAAGTACTTTTTTTGGCATGATTTAGTCCTCTATGATAGTATTTCTTCTTTATCTGCTAAAATTCCGGATACTCTTTTTCAGCATCCTGCAGTAGCTACAGTAGACAGAATAATAATATCCTTTATTTGTCAAGCGGAACAAATATACAGAATCTTGTCGGGATCAATTCAGGACTCTACACTTGGAGGCGATTAGCGTGATGATAACTAAGGCAGGAGAAAAATGATGTCCCTCGCTACTGAGAATTTATTGCGCGACTTAAACCCACCAAAGGGGGGGATTTCCCTTGCTGTCGTCCTGTAAAAATCCTTGACTCTATATGCTCCACCGGTTTTGTGGACGAAAAAAAAGCTAAGGAACGATAATGGAGAACATCCGCATAGGCATCGTGGGAAACATCGGCGTGGGCAAATCTACTTTTATCGAAGCAGCAAGTTCAGCACCCTTAAACAAAATCCTGTGTTCCGTATATCCGAAACCCAATGGTACCGAAGGCGTTTTTGCCTTTCCGGAGAGGTTCAATCCCATCGTGCTGGATTCTTTTTACCGCGATCCCATCGCCAATGCCTTCATGGCGCAAATCGAATTCTTCAATGGCCGCCTCGATCGCCAGAAGCAGATTCATACCTGCCGGGGGATTGTGCTGGAAGACAGAACCCTGGCCGAGGACTATCACATCTTCGGCAAGGCACAACGCATCCTGCAAAACATGTCTGAACCAGAATTCATCGCCTACCAGCGTACCTACCGGCTGATGACTGAACAGATCAAAGAACCGGACCTGCTGGTGTACTTCAAGGCAGACGTTCCCACCCTGTTGGAAAGGATCAAAGAGCGAGGCAGGGAAAGTGAACTGGCCATTTCCGCAGATTACCTGGGGCTGCTGAATAACCTGTATGAGGACTTTGTTTGCCACCACGTAAGCTGTCCCGTGCTGGTGATCGATGCAGACAAAGCCGTGGACAAGGCAGAATGGCAGAGGCGCACGGTAAACCTGGTGGCAGAACAGGTGAAAGCACTGGGACTGCGTGTATCCAGCCCTGGGATTAGCGAATGGGTAACCCTGCCTCAAACTGAAGCCACGTTGAAAGCCATCGATGTGGAACGTAATCTGGAACAATACCTATCCGAACACCCCAAACTGATCACTGTTGCCGGAAACGTCGGCCTGGGGAAATCCACTCTAACTGCCATAATGGGACGCAGCCTGAAGATCAATACCCTTTATGAAAAACCGGAAGAGAATCCCCTGTTGGAGAAATTCCTGGGCGATAAGAAAACCTATTGCTTTGAACTGCAACTACACTTCCTGGAAATGCGGGCCAAGCAGCGTCGCCTGGGTAAAAGCGGCAACGGTAGCTACGTGAAAGACCGCTCCATACCTGAAGACCTGCTGGTTTTTTGCAATCAGTTCCATGCTGATGGCCTGCTAACCGAGGACGAACTGGATAATCTGACCACCCAATTCCAAACTGTGAAT
>JAQUJJ010000272.1 GCA_028681035.1 Candidatus Cloacimonadota bacterium | reverse complement strand
CCTCCATGATGTCCACAACAGTGCCTGCCGACGCTGTTTATATTTCAGGGTTGAAACAATGCGGAATCTTCGCCCGGCCCCAAGTTAAAATCAAGCCGCCATTAGTTTGTTTTCACGCCTCACATCCAAAGACAGTGGAAGCAGTGGTCACACCCGAGCTGGAGGGCGCTTACCAATGGATATGGCTAAATAACGGAGTTGTCTCCGCTCCCGCCGCAAGGGTGACCAATATCTCATGGGCGGGCGGGGGTACTGCGGACGGCCTTGTAATCAGCTTCCATCCAGCCGGCGCAGCTTGGGCCTCTTTTGGGTCAGATACAATCTACAGATGTATCCACGCGGATGATCCGGAGAGCGAAGATGATGACATTGAAGAGCATGGCGATCTCTGGTGCAGCGTTCATCAGCAGGAGTATTGGCGTTGCGCGATTGATTATCCCGGCCAGCCGGAGTGCGACCACGGTTCGGCAACAACACAATATCCGGAAAACGCCGGCCGTCCTTTGGCTGTCAATAACGACGATGATGACGGAGACGGCGTGCTGGATCTATACGACACTGACGGCGTGATCGGCGACGATGATTTTATAAAAATCTATCCATTTTCACCCTACACCGGCGGGTGTTGTCCCTGCCCATCCCATAATCCGAGTGCGTCAACCACAGCCACGCGCATCTTCTGTTCCCCGCGTCTGAAGACATGGGGTGATGCGGCCAAGACCACACAATGCACCTCTGCTGGTCGTGGCAAGGCTATTTATGTTGAGGGTATCCGTGCCAGCGCCTATATTGGCGGCGACAAAATTATCTGGGGCTGGAGCGAAGACAACGAAACCTACGCCAGAACCAATATCTATACAATTTTCAGTCTGCGCATGTTTGGCGATCTGAACTTTGATAACATTATCGATTCGATCGACTACGCAGCAGTGTCCAGCCTCACTGAACACGGTTGGGGCATGCTGGTTGCCTCCAACACCCTGCGCAAGGTTGAACTCAAGACCGATATCCTAATCCCCGGCCATCTGATTCTCTCTCTGACGGGTGACGCGCAACTCCGCATCTGGACAACCGCCACTCCTGCCGCTAACGACACACCGTTGCTCATCACTGGCCAGAGCATCACAAACGGTGTTGATGGCGCGAGTTTTGTGAGTTATCCTGAGAGCATGATTTATGTTGAGGCTATAGACAGTGGAGCCGCCACACTGAGTTACAACTATGTTGGCACCAGTGAACACGCATCAGGGTTGAGTTGCAGTGCTACATTGAATATGACTGCCTTTAAGGTGGAGTTTATAGAAGATGAAACTACTGACTACAACTTCTCTCCATCGCTTGGAGAAGAGGCTAAACTCAAGGTAAACATCTTACCGTCAGGTATTAATTTTGATTACAGTGATTATTACTTTAAAATAAAGATTGTCAGGAAGGTGAACGGAGGCGGGGAGCAGTTAATAGACTGGGTGGATGTTGATGATCCTCATTATTCGATCACTGCAAATATTGATTTTGCTAGCAAGTTGTTTACTTGGAACGGAATACCCAGCGTGTTTGGAAACTGTGCCACACAGGCGCAAGGCGTTGAGGAGTTCACAGGTGTGAGTGCAAATGTTAAACGAGTTTTACCCGCAGTTACTCAAGGGCAGTGCGTACCCCCACCTCTATATACGGCAGTGGCGGGGATCTATAAAACAAGTGACCATTCTGTCCTTTGTGAAGCTGACCATAAAGTTTTTGTGCCGCAGGTATTTAAGTTTATTTATGATTCAGATGCAGTGTCGATATTAAAAGAAGGAATGGTTGCTCAAGATAACACTATTTTGGTTGAGGCATTGAATGAAGATGACTGGAACACTCAAAGGAATAGAATAAAGGCCATTGCGCAAGCTTATTATGATCAGATCGAAGTAAATGTTCGTATTGTAGATGAGCTAGATGATCGAACCGTTCCCTACTCATCGCTCACAATGGTCGATGAAAATGGGTCTGTAGGTGAAGGGGATGGTGATTTCCTCAATGCTTCTCCATCCGATACAGGGAAGTTGAGACCATTGGGTTTTATTAGCGCAATGCCTTTGTTCATTATTAATAATCCAACATTTCAATTACCGATTACTAAGAATGAAGTCGGCAACTTTTGGGCAGAAACCGCAGTGCATGAATTCGCTCATATGCTTGGCTTAGTTTGTCCGGGGGATATTCTTGATGGTTCACCGGTTGGGTATCCGGGCGATAGCTGCGGGTGGCACAACAGGATGCCTTACACTGCATTGGCTATTATGAATCCGGGTAGTGTAGAAAAAATTAGTGATACAATTGGACGTAATGGTTCTTTTATTTGGAAAAGCCATAATCATATGTATCTTAAGTTTGTGTTGCCGAAAAAATAACGAGGAGATATTAATTATGAGAAAAAAAATTAGTGCCACAATATTGGCAATTGCTGGTTTTTGGCAAACTGCTATTGCTTCGGAAGATATTGAAGTACACATATCTGATATACCCAGGGCCGAGCTTTCCGCGGATCAAAATGAGCGGGATAGAATTTATAGGAGTGTGGCAATACATCTGCCTTATAATCAACGTGAAGCGTATAAGGTATTTACTACATTAGGCAAGCTTTCAAAATTATGTGATTCCATTGTTGTGGGGAATATAACACAGGTTGAACAACCGATTAAAGAAGCAAATGAACGTAACTTAAATTCTAGTTTGAAATTCAACTTAAATGTTGAAACAAATCTTTTTGGATGTGGTGTTCCAAAAAATATTTCATTAAGTATTGATTTGCCAAGTATTTACAGTTCCTTTAAAAAAAATGAGCGTGTGTTGGTTTTCTTAGCCAGCGAGGACTTTTTAAAATATCCTATGGAAATTCATAAATGGGATTTTGACAAGACACAAATAAGCGGGCAAAAAAATGACACTCTTTCTATTGTTGGTGGAGATCGCGGATGTATCAGCCTGGAAAGTGATAAAGATGAAGAACAGCTTATCTCTGCTGTCAAAGGCTACTTGCGGGTACTAAGCCAAAAAAAGCCTGACATAAATGATTATTATGATCTTTTGCGTCAACTTGTACTCTCTGAAAATAAGCGTATAAAAGAGGATGCAAGAAGCGATCTGCTGCTGTTGATTCAAACCAGTACCGCACCCGTTTTTGACACAAAGCGTGTGCTTTTGGATGATAATATTGATGCTGGAATTAAGGATTTTTTGCGATTTTATTGGATACCTTATGTTCAAGAGTATCGCAAATAATTAAAAACAGTCTGTTGGTCATGGTAAGATTTATTTTTTTGTTTTAGACATGTTCGCCGTCAGAGTCTGGAATGTTGAGAGCCCCCCAACCAACGACACACTGTTGCTGCTCACTGGCCAGACAATTACAAACGGGGTTGATGGAGCGAGTTTTGTGAGCTATCCTAGTTCTACTATTTATATTGAGGCTATAAGCAGCGGCACTGCCACGCTGACCTACTCGTATGTTGGTACAGGCAACGCGGAGGGATTCGGGTATCAGGCGCAACTAAATTTAACTGCTGTTAAAGTGAAACTGGAACCGGTTACGACCGAAACAAACGCTCAGGGCCTCATACTCAACCCCTGCGGCGT
>JAQUJJ010000271.1 GCA_028681035.1 Candidatus Cloacimonadota bacterium | reverse complement strand
CTCGTCTTATGGACACCTCAAATGGGAAAATCTTAAGACCGTTAGCCAGGCCGAGATTGACGCTTACACCACTTCATCACTCGTCAGAGTTGACGGTAATGACAAAGTGTACGCTATCACTCCTGTAACAGGTGGCGACACTGGTGCTAAGAGCTGGATCAATGTGACCGCTGCTCAATTCTTGGGCCTTTCACAATCTGACCCTGACTCAATATACACTATCAACAGCACTGACGGTGCTGCATACAGCGCAAAAGCTGACATCACCACCGTTGCTCAGTTGCAAGCTTTCTACGCTGACGGAACTTTGCCAGCAGAGGCTGCTACTGGTGATGTAAAGGCCACTTTGGCTGCTACAACTCCTGCATCAGGATCAGTTGTCGCTGGACAGGCTCTTGCAGACTTGGCTCACTTCAGATTTGCAGGAAAAGGAAGTGTTACTAAAGTAGTTTTGCAGAGATTCGGTGTTTCTTCTAACGCAGATGTTAGCAACGTTTACCTCTTTGACGGAAGTACGAGGTTGACCGATGCTGGATCTCTCAATGCCGACAGCACTGTTACTTTCAATAGCGCTTCCGGTATCTTCTCAGTTGACGGATCAAAGACTATCTCTGTCCGCGCTGATATTGCTACTGGTGCAACCGGAACCATCGGTGCCAAGTTAAACTCATTTGCAGTTGCAGGTACTTCTGTTGATGCAAATCTTTCTGGCAACTTGATGAGCCTTATTACTCAATCAAATCCTGCATCTGCTAGCTTCGGCGCAAATGCCGTTTCAGCTCAGGATGTTGATGCTGGTACGACCAACTTCACTGTTTGGTCATCTCCATTGACTGTCGGTACAAGAACTCTTAATCTTGAAGGTATGACTTTCAGATTCATCGGTTCTGCTCCTACAGATTCTTTGGAAAACATCAGTCTCTACGTAAATGGAACCAAAGTTGGTACTTCAGGTACAGTTAACTCTTTGGGAAACATTGTTTTTGATCTCAGCTCGGGAGCTATCGCTCTGAAAACCGGTGCTGCTACTATTGACTTGAGAGCTGACGTGATTAAAGGTTCAAACAGGGATTTTCAAATTTCTGTTCAGAATGTAGCTGACGTTATGTTGGCTGACACACAGCTTGATGGTGTTTATGTTGCTGCTGCAAATGTTGCAACCAACGGTATCGCTGGAACAATTACAGTAAAAGCTGGTTCAGTGTCTGTAAATGTCGATCCTACCCTTAGCGAAACCATCACTGGTGGTGCTACTGGTGTTGCGATTGCCAAATACGAATTCAAGGCATACGGCGAAGATATGAAAATTTCTAGCCTGATTGTGACTCCTGTTCTTACTGCTGTTACTCCTGCTTCTACAACTATGAGCAACGTTATGCTCTATGCTGATGGTGGACAGGTTGGAACTAGCCAGAATTACACAGGGACCGCTTTGACTTTCAATTTGGGATCTTCATTGATCATTCCTGCCGGTGAGACTGTTGTTGTTGAAGTGAAAGCTGATACAATGACTACTGCAAGCGTAGCTTACACTGGTGGATCAATAAACGTTGCTCTCTCTGGTGCTGCAAGTAATGCACAGGGTATTGCTTCCTCTAAATTGAGCACAGTTCCTGCAGCTGCTGTGACAAGTACTGTTCTTTCGATCGGTACTGCCTCAGGTTCAGTTGCTGTGAACACCGGATATGCAAACCAGATTGTTGCTCCTAGCACTCAGAAAACTAAGATTGGATCTTTTATAATTCAATCCGGTTCAACTGAGGGTATCAAGGTGACTAACCTTCAGGTTGGTATTACCTTCCCTGCAAACGCTGCAACATATAGCGCTGGTACTGTAACTGCCGGTTCACAGGCTATTACAGTTACTGGTAGTACAGTTAACTTCGCTGTTGGAGATGTTATTACTATCCCTGGTGCGATTGCTGCCGTCGGAACAGTTACTGCTGTCACTGATGCAACACACATTCAGGTTGACATTACAACTGCTGGCGATACCCCTGCTGGCGTTATCGCTGGTGCTTCAGGACCTATGACTATTACCAATATGTCTAACCTGTACACTTCTGAGAATGCTACTCCGATCTCACCTAATGTGACTAATAACTTCCCAGTTAATTTCACATTGGCAACTAGTGCTTCAAAGACCATTGATGTCTTTGCTGACCTTTCTACCTTGAAAGCTGGTTCAGTTACTACTTCTTTGAAGATTACTGCAATCAGTGACGTAACAAACACTGTACTTACTACAGGTAACGGTATTGCTTCTGCTCTCGCCGGACAGACAGTCACTGTCGCTCAGGGAACACTTTCCACACCGACCTTGACTGCATCTATGCCAGCACAATTCGTAATCGGTGGTAGTACTCTTGGTGATTTCATGACTGTTAACTTCGTTGCAAGCAATGGTGCTGCAACTGTTAAACAAGTGAAATTCACTGTTACTGGTAGTGCTACTGCTCCTATTGCTTCGATTGCTATCGGTTCTGTAAGTGCTCCAGTTATTGGTGGTGTTGCAGATATCTCAGGCTTGAACCTTGCAGTTCCTGCCGGATATAACGGTTTGGATGTTAAAGTCGTTCCTACCTTCAATGCTGTAGGTCTCGGAGGACAAACTTCTAACACGACTGCGGCCATCAACCTGACTTACATGAAGTACACTATCGGTAACACAACGACTGAGAACTCTACTGTCACTACTCCTGTTTCTAAGACAATGACAATAGTTGCTTCAAAGCCTGGTGTTGTTCTGACAAGTACTACAACCAGAACTGGTTTGGCTAACGGACTTGTTAAACTGATGGATGTTACTATTACTGCTGATGCAGCTGGAAACATCAAATTGCAAGCACTTCCAGTTAAGGTGACTTCAACTGGTGCTGTAACTATCGTTGCTGGTGCTAACAACCTTATTGTGAAGGATGCTCAAGGAGCTGTCATTACAACAACAAACACCGGTCTTACTGTTGCAGCCGGAGGAACTGGAACCGATACTATCGCTTTCACTACTGCTGATACGATTGCTGCTGGTACCTCAAAGGTATACAGCATCTACGGAACAGCTGCCACTGTTGCTGTTGACAACAAACTTTCATCTACCTTGGGTGCTGCTACCGCTTTCTCGTTTACTGATGTAAACGGAAACGTTGCTTCTATCCCTGGAAATGATGGAACAAACACTAACATTATTAACTACCCGACTGACTCTTCTGCCATCGAGAGCTAATAATTAGGTGTCAATCCTTTAGTCTTTTACCTTCGGGTAAATAGCTAATGAGCGTTCGGAGGCTTGCCGCAAGGCATAATCGCCGACAACCACAAAACCCCGCATTTATTTGCGGGGTTTTTGGTATTTGGAGTAGCGGGTTTCAACCCGCGCCGCTGTCCCAAGCCGAAAAATGCGTCGTTTGAATTTGTTTTTCTTGTATCGGACAGCCGCGCAGACTAAAGTCTGCTACTCCAAAATGCGTGCAGGTTAAAACCTGCCGCTTCGGGTGTCATAGACCGAACATTGTCCGATCTTAAAAAACATACTATAATTACACGGTGATAAGTTTGTCTTTTTTTATATTATGTTTTGTTGTTCTCTGAAAAAAACAACGGGGTATTATTAAAATATCGGCAAATAAACGAAGCTTTAAAACTAATCTAAA
>JAQUJJ010000089.1 GCA_028681035.1 Candidatus Cloacimonadota bacterium | reverse complement strand
TGCTTGACTTTAGCCATGAAGTATCGTCCACATCAGCCTTTGCTTCCACGGTTACAGTTCCGCGTACTGCCCTGCTGACGTCAAACGCACCAGCATAACTCTGCCAAGCAGCTCCATCTATTCTATACCAAATATCTCCATTAGGAGCTGTGATAGTTACGGGGACAACTGTTCCCACCACATATTGTGATGTTGCAGGATTTATCATAGGTGAGGCTAGCGTATCTGTAACCTTATAGGTTGCGCTTCCAGTTTTATCTGTCCAACCATCAAGAACAGCTATAGCATTGATCATAACGCTGCTTGGGTTGTATCCTAAATGTATCGGTGCATTATAAAGCACAGTGGTTCCTTGAGGGATACCGCCCACAACCAATGGTAGTGTGCCATCAAGTGTATAATATATCTGGGCGGCAGGAGGATTGGTGCTAATGGTTACATCTATGGGATTGTAATAAGTCCCTGAGATAGGCTGAAACACCAAAGCCCCAATGTTGTTGCCAATAATATAGGTAATTTCCACAATTTGCGATGCTTCAAAACCTAACTTATAGGCAATAGCCCTGACAGTTGTGGTGGTATTAAGGGTAAAGAACCCTGCATAAGGAGTACTTGTATCGCTGGGATCACTACCATCAAGAGTGTAATAAATCTGAGCACCTGCTAAAGCATCCGTTATAGTTACATCAATAGGTGTAGCATGCACTAATCCCGGCATGTTCGCCGTGATAACAGGATCAGGCACAGTGGGTATCATCGTGTAAGTCTTTTCTGAGGTATCGCTTGTAATCCATCCAGCAAGGAAAGCTTTAGCTTTGTAAGTTGTGCTATACCTTCCGTTGGGATCTATGTTTAAAGGTAATGGAACTGTATAAATAGCTGAGCTACCGTTAGGTTCATCACCATTATCTGTATAGCGAATCTGAGCACCATCATAAGTAAACATCTCTACCAATATATTGTTTTTATGCTCTGTAGCCGTAGGCATAAAGGTAACTGGAGGAAGGAATTTAACCATATATTGATTTGTTGCTACCGCACTATTTACCCATGTGGGTAGGATGGCAATGGCATTTATAAACCAATGTCCTTGTCCTAAAGGAATAGCACCTGCATATACAGAAGATGTAACATCTGGAACACTGCCGTCTGTTGTATAATATATCGTAGCGGCTGCCCAACGCGGGTCACCCGCTGGCAATGAAATGCTAACGTTGATATCCGCTTCATACATCGAAACTGTGGGATATCCAGGAGGTGTTATAATAGGAGTAGGCAAGGTGCCTGTAATAATATAGTCCGCTGTTTGATGCAAACTCGGCAGGGTGGTTAATATCGGCATGGGGTCTGCATAAGCTTCGATAGTTTGGCTGGCAGCAACATGAATTGCACCGCCATTGTAAAGCTGATATGAAGCTCCGCCATCCAGAGAGTAATATATCGGCGCATTCGCGGGATCAGTAATAGTATTTATAAACACATCTTGAGGTGTTTGATAAGTATCAGCAGGTGGGTTGAACACAGAATTATTACCACCACCCCAATGGGTCATGCGAGTCCTGTTTTTTACAGGTAAGCTATAGCTTTGCACATCGCTGGGGAAATAGTCTGGATCAGCATCTGTATATTCTGCCCACCAGGCAATCGTGCTGGTGCTGTATATTTCCAGCGGGAAATCTGCTGGGTTATAGACATGAACTATGCCATTAATGCTATAATAGATTGTCGCATCGGGAGGGATTGGAGCGGGTGCACTAAAATCCACACTCACACTTTCATGCAAACAAACACAATAGTCTCCAGTTATTGGATCTGCGGGCGGGACTGTGGTCATTGTCAAATTAGGCAGCACCACTTTTTTGCGGATGTCATAAACATGAACACCCGTAACATCGCTATCATCCCAACCTACCCTGCTAGCATAGGCTAACAGATTGTGCACACTTTGGGGGGCAAGCAAAATGCCGGTTACATTGTCGTAAAGATTCCAAGTTAATCCATTATCAATACTGTAATGAAATATTGCTCCGCCAGTGCTACAAGTAAGATGCACAGGATAATCAACGTTGGAGGGGATTATCCCCGTTGCTTCCACAAATACTGGTATTGCAACTTTACCCGTCATATTGTAAATCTGGGTTATATGCTGAGATTCAGGTAGAATTGGGTGTGTGAACCAGGCAATAATGGTATAAACATAATCCTGGGGTGGAATTGGTATTGTAATAGGACCATTATACATTTGGGGAGCAGCCAGTGTTCCAATCGCTGGAACTCCGGGTGCAGTAGAAGTTGTATAATAGTAAATAGTGGTGTTATCCACGCCAGGTGTAGTTAAGGTAACATTCTGAGTTGTGGAGAAGGTGCTTAAATTATTAGAGCCGTAAGGGTCAAACCACGGACCTTTGGGACTAACTGAAACATTCCATACATGGTTAACTGCATTGCCACTACCATCAAGCCGATCACGTACTTCACAGGTTAACACATAATTCCCTGGGACATTAAAAGTGTAATTCAGTGCGTCTGTAGTGGATACAATAGTTGAAAAAGGAACACCATTCAAGATGCCATCTAAAGTCCAGCTATAGAACAAAGGTTCCACATCAACGTCGCTGGCAACCACACTAAAATCTACATCATCATCCTGATTTATTGTTATATCAGTAATCTGCTCTATAAAATCGGGATCATTAGTAGGCAGGTAACTGTCTATCACAGGGGGGTCGTTTACAGGAACCACATCTATGGAAAAGGTGGTGGAGACAAATTGTGTTGCAGCACCGGAAAGCGTTTCCACTGCGGTAACTATGAAGTGCTGCATTCCGTGAGTATCTAGCGTGGGAATAAAAGTAACCAATTTATCGTTGCTTTCATTCTGAATAATATGCATTTTAGGCGGGAAAGTTGTTTGGGTTACATAGATGTTAAATCTTGTGCCATCATAAATACGAACAATATTATCAAAATTTAAAGTTATACCTGTTGGTGAATCTTCTTCAACACTATATCCATCGTAACCATCGCTTACATTACCGGGTGTATTATAAGTAGGAAAATGAAAAGAGGGTAAGTCTGCTTCGTTTGTAACTGTAATGTTGATACCTTTAGAAACAGGACCAGATAGAGAACCATCTATTGGATCAACCTTATATAGGGTAATCCACATAGGTTTTGTCCCAAAAAAGTTTTCAACTGGGGTAAAGGTAAGCTTAAATCCATTTGCCGTTACTGAAAAATAGGACGATTGACTCCATCCTATTTGCAAGCTCGCAAGTGGAGTTGCTCCATCCAGGCTGATGTATGGTTCAAAATCGAACTCCCAAGACAAGTCTTCCCTAAAAACATCTGGGGCAATAGGTAAAGCTGAAGGGGTTCCGGGATCCAACCAAGAGTAATCACTTACTAAACGGTTGCGATTGTTCACTTCCCTTAACAGTTCCTCTGTTATAGGGGCATCCTTCAAATTTAAAAAGCTAAGTGCCTGTGCACTTGCCACTCCAATAATGATAAGTACTATGAATAAGAAAATTGCCTTTTTCATAAACCTACTCCTTTTTTACTAAATTAAAACGTGGTGATGGCATCCTCTATTCAAGAAGAAACCAAAATATATTATTACCATAAATCATGTTTATGATGCTCAACACTTTAGCTACAATTTATATCACTGCGCAACGAAATCAGTTCTTCTCTATGTGTCAACATATTTCTGATGTAATATAGTGCATTGGAACATTAGTTGGTTGTGAGTTGAGGCAATAGTTGGTTGTGAGTTATGATTAGTTGGATTATTGACGGTATCTTCACTTGTAATTGCGGTATATAGGGATGCAGTTTTACTGGAGTTGCAGGCATCTTGCCTGTACTGGAGTGGCAGGAATCTTGCCTGTACTGGAGTTGCAGGAATCTTGCCTGCCAACACAAGCGGGACGCTTGTGTCTCCTGCACAGGCGGGATGCATGTAGCTCCAAAGATTACAGTGCCAAGTGACAAGCTTTTAAGCACTCGTGGTGAGGTGCTATTACATCTTTCTTGCATATCCGAAGCTAATCCAATCCATTACTGAAGCGGGTTTGATCGGGTTCCAACCCGATTAGATCCCGATCAGATCCCGATCAGCTCCCCTGCGGATGAGCAAGAGCGTAGCGCAGGACGCCGATCCTGCGTACCGACAAACTTCTTGTAACTGATAAATGGAAAGCCGTCAATTGCGAACTTATGATTCTGGCTTAATCTAATTAAAATAAGGTGCTTATCTTAGACGCTTGCCCCTACTATGGATTTATTTCCACAGCACTATTTTTTTTTGTTCCCGCACTTCACCAGGACTGGGGATATTTATGGCTTCTCCGCTATCAAAATCTAACCCCGTATAATACATACAGGTAGAAATACTCATGGGCGTAGGCGTAAACTCTTGCACCTGTTCAACCCTGATCTTGTTTTTCATTAGCCAATTGCGGAGAATAATGGCATCATCTTTGTTGGAACCGGGATGTCCGATTATTAAGTAAGGGATAATCTGCCGTTTTAAGCCTAGGGCATGGGTGTAGGCAAAGAACTTAGTTGAAAACGCTTCGTAGCTATCTATATTTGGCTTACCCATTGCTTTAAGAACTTTGGGGACACAGTGTTCGGGTGCAAGCTTAAGCCTACCACCTGTATATTTCGCTGCAATTACCGATATATATTTATCGCTGGAAATTGCCATATCATGCCTGATACCAGAAGAAATAAACACATGTTTGATTTTAGGTAGCTTGCCAATGCTGTTTAGAAGTCTTAGCTGCTCATCATGAGAATAAGCCAAATTGGGACATATTTTGGGAAACAGGCAAGATCTGCGTTTGCAAGAATCAGGAAACTGAAGTTTACAGAAAGTGGAATACATATTCGCTGTGGGACCACCTACATCAGAAATTGTTCCACTGTGCTGAGCAGCCTCTTTAATGATAGAATCCTTGGAACGGGATTGCACCTTGCGCCCCTGATGACAGGCAATGGCACAGAAGTTGCACCCTCCATAACAACCTCGGTGCGATGTAATGGAATCCTTTATTTGCTCAAAGGCTGGAATAGTTTTACCTTGATAAATGGGATGAGGCGCATATTCGAAGGGAAGCTCATAGATAGCATCCATTTCCTTTGTGCTTAACTCTTTTGCAGGAGGATTATGCTTAATCCAACGTCCCCCACTATTTTGAAATAGAACTGCCGCATTATTGTACTCCGTAAACAGCTTCGTCATTTGGTGGAAAGTAGATTTGTCTTTACATTGTTCGGCGGGAGGGAGAATTATGCTTTGGTTCTGGTTGTCTGCCTGCTCATTGGGAAGAGGAGTGTTTTGCGGAGGGGTTTTGGCGAACACAACGGTAGAGGGAATATCTTGCATATCCGCTATCTGAACACCTGCTGCCAAGGCTTTGGATACTTCAACTATTGGTCTTTCCGCCATGCCATAAACTAGTATGTCTGCCTTACTATCGCTGAGGATACTATTGCGAACTTTGTCCTGCCAATAGTCGTAATGAGCAATGCGGCGTAAAGATGCTTCAATGCCACCAATAATAACTGGAACGCCCTTATATAAATGTTTTACAATGTTAGTATAGACAAAAGTAGCCCTATCAGGACGCAAACCCGCCACTCCTCCCGGACTGTAGGCATCATCGTGACGCAATTTCCTTTGGGCTGTGTAGTGATTCACCATGGAATCCATATTTCCGGCTGTTATGCCAAAAAAAAGACGTGGTTTTCCCAACTGTTGAAATTGTTCCACATCTCGAAAATCTGGTTGAGAGATAATCCCTACGCGGAAACCTTCAGCTTCTAAACACCTTGCTATTATGGCTGCCCCGAAACTTGGATGATCTACATATGCATCACCACTTATGATGATGATATCCAGATAGTCCCAGCCTCGCTCTGCCATTTCGGCAGCGGTCATCGGAATGAAAGGCATAACATCCCCTTATCATCGTTTTTCATATCAAAGACATGTGTTTCTGGAGTCCTTTGTTCCAACTATAAAACAAGGGTGAAAGCACTTGTTAATGCTTTCACCCGAAGTTAACTTATACTATGGGCAACAATCGCTTAGGGATTAATTCTAATGATGTTAATCGCCTGAACGCCTTTGTCAGTTTCCATAAGGTCGAATGATACGTATTCGTCCTGCTCCAAGACCTTCAACTCACGTGGGGAATTGGTAACAATAGACTTCCAGTGAACAAAGTACTCTTTGCTGTCGTCGGTAATAATAAAGCCGTAACCTTTATTTTTGTTAAACCACTTAACTTTTCCTTGCATAACCACCTCACAATAATTCTATACAACCACAAATCTAATAAGCCTTTTTTCGTCAACAAAAAAAATATCCTCCAGTCTCAGTCCATCTAAAGAAACTCGTTCAATATTTTTATTGACGTTAAATCACATTTGATTATTATGGGGTATGCTGTATAAATAATGCTAAGGGAGTAATTATGAAGTCTCGGATTCTTCTTGTTGATGACGATAGGCTTTTACGTGAAGTGATCGGAGATTTTTTATGTATGCACGGTTTCGAAGTTGATCTTGCTGAAGATGCACATCATGCCTTAGCCAAGTTTGCCCCAGGCAAATATCAGTTAGCTTTGATAGATTTGGTAATGCCCGGAAAAAATGGCTTGGAGCTGATGAAAGAACTACTAGAAAAAGATGCTGATATATTTTGCCTTATTATGACTGGCTACCCTACGGTAGATTCTGCATATAAATCTATGATAGAGGGTGCTTCAGATTACATTATCAAACCCTTTCAGTTAATGGAGCTCCTTAATACCTTGGGAAAATATACATAATATGTCTTATAGCATTGAATTATGCTCCCCTCAAACCTGCGAACAGACTTTAAATTTATGGAGTCAGCCGAAATTCATGCACGCGGTTATGCAGCTGCATAAGTGCGATGGCTATCATCTAAAATGCTTTAACGGAAAGCAGTTAATTGCCCTACTTCCCATCTTTGAGAAGAAACTGCTATCCTACAGAGCAGTTATTTGCCCCAGTTCTGCGTATTACCAAGGCTTAAATCTTTGGATGGAAGCAGAAACTCGTCCGGCACGCATGCTACTGGACACGCTGCAAGTACATCGACTCATCGCTTCCTATTTGCAATGTAGGTATCAACGTATTCATTTTAATCTAACTCCCGACACCAATGATGTGCGTGGCTTCACTTGGGAAAAGCTTAAGGCAAAACCTCTATACACCTTTGTCCACGATTATGCCAATGCAGGCATACCCTTAGCAGAAGTTCGAAAAAACCTATCTAAGGCAAAGAAATTGGACTTTCATTTCGCAGAAAAACTAAATGTTAGCGCACTAATTACGCTAATAAAAGCCATGAATCAAAGGAAAAACCTGGAATCAGGAATTAGCTTTCATGCTTTGGAGGGTTTTTACTATAGCTTGCACGAAGCAGGCTTGTTGCGTCAATTCAACCTATACCACGATAGTCGTATTGTTAGCAGCAATGTCTTACTGAAAAACGACAATAAAATCGCCTATACAGTGCTAATGGCAACAGAAAAAGAAGCCTTGAGTAAAGGTGCAAGTAGCCTGCACACTCTTGCCTTGATTGATGCATTAAAACCCGAGCTTGCCGAACTGGATTTCTGCGGGGCAAATGTGGCAGATGTCGCCAGATTCAAAACAGCGATGGGCTTGAAACTAAAAGTGTTTTACCAAATCCACACATAAACTTTCTTGCTTTAATGGAGAGATTGAGATAACTTGTTTAATATAAAGTATCAGCCCACCAAACTCGGTTTTGAGGTAGTATGAACGTTATTGTTGTTTTGAAAGGCGGTGATTCCCCCGAGCGGGAAGTATCGCTGGTTAGCGGAGCAGAGATTGCAGCCCAGTTGCGCATCTTGGGATATGATGTCGTGGAACTGGATCACTCAAGTTTCCCAAGCTTTTCAGCTTTCTTGGCAGAGCTAAGCAAGATAAAGCCTATGCTTGTGTTTAATGGATTGCATGGAGGCAGCGGTGAAAATGGAGAACTGCAAGCAGCTCTTGCTATGGCAGGTTTCGTATTTACTGCTTCAGATTCCAAAGCTTGTTGCATAACGATGGATAAATACATCACAAAGCTCGTTGTAGCACAGGAAGGCATCCCCACTCCCCGCCATATCCTGATGCGAGGTGATATGCTGGAAGATTACCAAGACCCAGAAGATTACGCCACCTTCACCGTACAGCTTGGCTTACCCATTATTGTAAAGCCTAATGACTCCGGCTCTTCTGTTGGAATTAGCAGAGTAGATAGTTTGGAAACTCTAAAACCCGCTGTTCAAGATGCGTTAAAATACTCCTCTACCATCCTGCTGGAAGAATATATCCCCGGACGTGAACTAACAGTAACCGTGCTTGATGGCAAGGCTTTGCCTGTGGTGGAAATAAAACCAGTGAACGGATGGTACGATTACAACAATAAATATACTAAAGGCAATACAGAATACTTTGCCCCAGCAGACTTTGAGGAATCTGTAGCTATGCTCCTTCAGCTATATGCCGTGCGTATCTGGAAGGCGATGAAACTATCTGGATATGCCAGAATTGACTTTCGCTATGATGATGTAAAAGCATACTTTTTGGAAGTAAACACGCTGCCGGGGATGACGCCCCTAAGCCTCACCCCTATGGCAGCAAAAGCAGCAGGTATGCCCTTCGGCAAACTGCTTCAAACCATAATTGAAATAAGCCTGCGAGATGCAGGGAGGTAAACCATGAAAAACATATCTCTAATACTTCTGGTATTTCTACTTGTGCCCATAATGGGAAGTGCTGTGATTACCAGTTCATTTTCGCCACTCAGTATTGATGTGAACAATATGTCGTTGATATCATTCGACCCCAGTGATCCTCTTTCTCAACCAAACCTCACAACCCTAACGATTAATACCGGAAACAAACGGATTGATTTGAAAGTGAGGGTCAACTGGAATAGCTCTACCTTAGTAGAGGCAAACTTCCAGCACCGAGCTGCTGCTGCCCCGTATGCCCCTTTTGTAACTTTTTCAAATCGAGAACTGATATCAAATGAGGGACATCCTGATTTCGAGATAAAACAAGGTTTTCCAGAAATTACGGTATCCGATGTACTTGATTCTAAGCCTCTATTTAAAGATGCAGCACTTTCAGGCACCTTCCCAGATGGCGACCTGCAAATTAGGATTTGGGTGCGTGAGTATTCCACCGCTGGTTGGACGGTTCCGGATTCTGACTTGGGCGATGCAAAATTCACCATCAAAATCCGTAATGCCGGTACAATTAGCCTACAGACTCCCGGTGTTGCGATTGGACAAAACCCACCACAGATTAGCGAACGCCCGGTTAGCTTTATCTGGAATAGCGTGTCAACAGGATTTGATGAAAACAAGAGCACAATAACCATCAGAGAATACCCCCCCAACAACCCTCCTAACTCTTCTTCCATAGAAAACACCGGTAACCTCTTCTATACTAACATTGATGTAAACAGTGGATTTGCAGATTTCCTGCCATTTAATACCGGTAATTACTACGCTTGGCAGGTAAGCACTAATCTCTTTAACGAGTTTAACCCCATACCACATTACCGAACTCAAACCACTGCGCCAGTGTCGAAGAGTAACTGGTTCGTATTCAGATTTGTAAATGAATCGCAAAATGAATCGCAAAATGCAGCAGATATGCAGGCACAGCTTAATTTCCTGAACAATTCTGCGCTGCGTAATTTGCTAACACAGGGCTACACACCCGTGGGCACTGTAATCTACGAAGGCAGAACTTATACTGGACAAGATGCCTTGGATTTGCTTTCCGCTTTGGTTGGCAAAGAACTTGATGTTCAGCTAAGGGATTAAGGAGGTATCTAATGAAACGCATAATTGTAACGCTTATTCTCGCCAGCATAGCTATATTCTTGGTAGCAGCAGATTCTGTGGCTCTTCTTTCTGCCTCCAAGGGCAAGGTTGATTTATCCAGAGACGCTAAGGCACTAAAATTCAAAAACGGCGACCTGCTAAAGAACAATGATGAAATTCGCACCGGTGGAGAATCCTTTGCAGCATACAAGTACATAGACGGTTCTTCGACAATAAAGGTCTTTTCCAATTCAGTGGTAATTATTACTGCCAACCGCAGCGGCAAAACACTTAGCAAGAAAGTTGTGGTTAACAAAGGCAGTATCTTTACAGATGTGAAACCCAAAACTGGTGCATTTATGGTTCAACCTCCAACCACCGTACCATCAGTGAAAGGGACAGGCTTCCTTACCAAGATTACGGACGACGGTCGCTCCATGTTTATCGTTACAGATGGAATCGTTGAGCTTAAGATATTAGATGGTGCGGAGGTTAAATCTGTTCCATCAGGCAAAACTGCGCTTGTTGATGACGTGGGTAATTTCCAAATCCGTGATAGTACTCCAGAAGACACCTCTTCAATAGAACAGGCAGAGATTGAATCCTCTCAAACCTCTGAACCTAAAATTATCCGAATCCCGGTGGTTGATGCAGCGGGAAAAACAAAGTATATTGAAATTAAGTACTAATGAGGTAAATTATGAAACAGTTATTACTCCTCTTGCTGTTAAGCCTTTTTACTGGGTTTATCTTTGGTATTTCCATCCAGCATGCTCCCCCTCTTAGCTATGGATTTGGCGAAGATGTTAAGCTAATGGTTGAAGTTGTTGATGGACAAGCCGACATCTTCGGCATGAAAGCATTTTTCCGTAATGCAGGAGATATTCCTTGGATGTCTGAAACAGCCATACAGGAAAGCCCCGGCTCCGTGTATTATTGGACAACCATTCCCGCCAAGTACTTCAATGACACTGAAATGGAATACTATTTTGAGATTCAACTTGTCGATGGTTCCGTGGAAAACTACCCACCCCTTGATGGAATCACACCCAAATACACTTTGATTCCCAAAGCTATGGAGGGCGAGCTAAACGATGGTTTTGTGCTATTAACAGAAGAAGAAACCGTTTCCTCAGATGAGGGATATCTTCTGGCTGTATCTTTCTTTGCCTTGGAAGAAGAAATTGATCCCGCCAGCATCGAAGTTTGGGTAGGTGGCAGAGATGTTACCTATGCTGCACAGATATCAGCCCCTACCATAATGTACCGCGAAGACAAACCTACACCCGGTATTAAGAAAGCAGTGATAAAGGCTAAGCTCGGTTCCAAGCAAATACATTCGAACATCTGGCTTACCGAAGTTATTCCCGGAACATATAAACATGCAATCCCCTTTACTATCCGTGGAAGCGCAAGCTTTGCCTCAAACGTATATGGTTATTCAGATAAAGATGCAGCACCTGGAGTTAGTGATAACGATGCTGCTGCTTGGGCTGATCTCTATGGAACATACGGGAAAGTAAACTTACAGACCAATCTCTACGTATCTTCCTTAGAAAAGACCAATCAGCAACCTGTGAACCGCTACACCTTTGGTGTCCAAGTTCCTATGCTTGATATTTACGCAGGCGATTACGCTCCTTCATTAAGCCAGTTTACCCTATACAATAAGAGTATTAGGGGACTGTATGCACGTTTTTATGGAAGAGCTGGTTCTATCACTTGGGCACATGGGAAAAGCATGCGAGCAACAACTAATGATGCGCTTATCGTAAACGACAGTGGAAGACCACTGAAATCTGGCACATTCGCCCAAGAGGCAATTGCGGCAAAGTTTACTATTGGTAGTGATCGTGGCTTTTCCATGGGATTTACTGCATCACGTCATCGAGACATTGTAAGTTCTCTGGATAGCTTGTATTACAAAGTTACATATACTCCTACTGGTGCAGATACTGTTTCTACTGCTTACAGCACCATGGCAAAAGACAATGCTGTGCTAAGCTATGATATCAAAATTAACGTTCCTAAGCATAATATCGTTTTAGGTGCTGAAATCGCTGGCTCAATGTTAAACAAAAACACCATCCCTGGAGCTATTGATAAAGAGACAATTTCCGACCTATCTGGCATCGATGACTTTCCTATCGACCCCCAAGATTACAGCGGTATCTTTGTGATCAATAAAAACATGGAGCCTTTCATGCCAAGCCGTGCTAATGTAGCTTGGTTAGCTTATTACCGTATGCTGATATTAAACAATTTGTTAAACATCCAGTATGCGGAAACCGGCTCTGCGTTCAACGCATTAGGAGCATCCTATCAACTTCAGGATAGTAAGTCTCTAGCTATCACAAACCAGTTGAACATCGCTCATTGTTGGGTTTTCTCGGGCGGTTACAATCTAACTGCTGACAACCTCATGGGCTTTAAAAGCGAAACAAATACCTTCAATTCCTGGTTTGTTCAATCAATGCTAAGATTACCCCGATATCCATACTTAAAAGCTGCATACTTTAACAACGCTGGTGAGAACAAAATCAATCCAGAGATAGAATCTGCTAATCCGTTCCAACATTACCTCCGTAATTCCAAAAGCATGAGCTTTGGCATGGGCTATAACTTTAGCCAGATACCTTATGTGCCGTCTCAGCTTGATATTAGTTACCGTATTGGCTATGACGATTCTCAGCTTGCTGAAATTTACCAAACAGATAACGAGAACAACGGGATTAACCTAACCTTGTCTAACAAATACACAGCAATTCCGCTAACCACTCAGTTCTCTATGTCTTTGGGTAAACAGAAGAAGAAGATGAGCACTCCCACAATTGTTGATGACAACCAAAACCTATTCTTTGGTGCGGGATACAGCCTGTGGGAAGACCGTATTAAACCATTTGCCAATTATCGTTTAGTTAGCTACAACACAAACCAAAGCGACTTAAAGTACGGCTATGTAACTCTGGGCGTAGAAGCCTATCCTTTGCGTGATTTGGTTATCAACACAAACGTGGGATTCCAGAATCACAGTGATAGTTCGAATAGCAATAATGAATACAATACCACAACTTGGCGTGTGTTGTTAACACAAAGATTCTAATCAAATACCATTTGTCTTAGTTCTACAGCCCGCCTGATTTAGTAATGATATTCAGACGGGCTGTTGTTAGTTTAGATATTAAAGTGAGGTAGTATGAAACGGTTCAAGTTCTTCCTTTATCCACTGGCAATTTTAGTATTGGTGAAATTGATGTTTGTTTTTCCTTTTTTTAACTCGCTGGAATATAAAGCTCAGGACACCCTATTTCAATTTAGGGGCGATCAATCCCTATCCGACCAAATAGCTATAATCGCCATCGACGACGCTACCTTCAATTCTCTATACGAATCCTGGCCCTTCCCCCGTGATTACCATGCCAAGTTGATTGAAAACCTAAATCAAGCAGGTGTACGACAGGTAGTGTTTGATATAGAGTTCACTGAGAATTCCAATCCAGAAAGCGACAACGCCCTTGCCGATGCAGCTTTAATGCACAACAACGTTATATTTGCGGGCAAAGTACTACAAGCAAAGAATGACGGAGAACCCAGCCAGAAACTTACTCCTATTTCGGCGATAACCGACCAGGGTATATCTTGGGGGATTGTAAACATGAATCCCGATGTAGATAGCTTTATTCGTAAATATACCTGTTATGAAGCCTTTGATCAAGCTCCAATATATAGTATCGGAGTGGCATCACTCGCAAACAGTCGGGTGTATCAACCGCAATGGGAGAACACACTTAGGCTTACACCCACATCACTCAGAGTCGCAGATAAAACCATACCCTTGATATCCCACAATAAATCTCTGATTAACTATCATGGTCCTGCTGGAACATTTAGACAGTATTCCTATTCCAGCATCTTGGATGATTCCACAATGGCAATGCCTGGTTATCAGGGTGTGGAATTAGATGAGTTTTACGATATTCTTGCCTCGGGTGAGCTAAAGGATAAAATCGTTTTAGTTGGTGCAACCATTGATGAACTACACGATAAGTTTCCCACTCCCTTTGGTGGAGAATGGATGCCTGGGGTTGAAATTCATGCCAACTTCATCGAGATGGTTCTTTCTGGCAAGTTCCTAGGTTTGATTAACCCTATACTCTACCTGGGGATTGAGCTACTGCTACTTATGCTACTTTGGCTTGCCTTCAAAAAACTAAAGCCTCAGTTATCTGCCATTGCAGTATTGTTATTGATAGCAGCCCAATATGTGCTTGCCTATTATATCTTTGCCCAAAGAGGGCTTATTTTACCCATTATTCAGACAGCCGTATCCCTGCTTGCTATATATGTTGCCAGCGTTTTAAGCCACTACTTGGAAACGATGAAAGAAAAGCGTTTTATCCGCAGTGCTTTTCAGCAATATATGGCTCCTGAACTTGTCAATCAGCTACTAAAAAACCCCAAGAATCTTCAATATGGTGGCTCATTGCAGGAGCTTACTGTCCTCTTTTCTGATATACGTTCGTTTACTACTTATTCCGAATCTCACACTCCCGAAGAAACCGTTAATATCCTGCATGAGTACTTAACTGAAATGGTGAACATCATCATCTTGAATCAGGGAATATTAGACAAGTTTGTGGGTGATGAAGTAATGGCATTATTCGGGACTCCTATTCCTTTGCCCAATCACGCTCTTAATGCCTGCAAGGTAGCACTGCAAATGAGAGTGCGCCTCACTGAAATGCAGGAACAATGGAAAAGTGAAGGACGCCAGCCTTTCGAGATTGGCATCGGCATAAATACCGGTACTGCCGTCGTGGGCAACCTCGGTTCTCAACAGATATTTGATTACACTGCCATCGGTGATACAATAAATCTTGGTGCCCGCTTGGAAGCAATAAACAAGGAGTATGACACACCAAAGAAGATTATCATCAGCGAGTTTACGCTGGAAAAAGTGCAAGACTTAGTGGAAGTGAATTACCTAGATTCTGTCACAGTAAAAGGAAAGACCAAACCCGTGAAGATATATGAATTAGTAGGACTAAAGGAATAAACTATCTTGCGAATTAGCTAAGGCTAAAGTTCAATTGGAATGAGCGATAAGCACGCATAGTCGATGGATACAAGCTATCATAAGAAGCTGATCGAGTGCTGCTTTGGTGCTGCTTTGGTGCTACTTTGATGCTTCCTTGGTGCTACTTTGATGCTGTTCCACACAGATAGGGGTAGTGGAGTTCCCATTACTGGACACCCCTCCCTCCGAACCGTACAAGCGGTTCTCCCGCATTCGGCTCTCCAGAAAACAGGTATCTCATTTAAGAGACTGGCATAATTCCCTGTGGGCTTTGACGAATGAGAAAAACCCACAGCTATCGAAGATGTGATTGGGGTAACGCCTATTTTCGATATTGGTGGCAATGCCTCTGCGCTTATCCCTTTTCTTTAGGATACTGCGCAGTCTGCGTCTAATCCAGCCGTCTTGATCGGGAAAACTATTGCGGT
>JAQUJJ010000270.1 GCA_028681035.1 Candidatus Cloacimonadota bacterium | reverse complement strand
GCCTGCCCAACAAGCTCTATAGCTTTAATTTCTCTGTGAGTTCGCTGGAGGATGTGGTGGATAATAACCTCTCCGACAATCTTTTGATAGCCCATGTGAACACCTGGGCCGGAGCCAGGCAGATGGTAGTGTTGGAGATCGCAACTGGCGGCTGGTGTCCCTATTGTCCGGGAGCAGCCATTATGGCGGATGATTTTGTGGCGCAAGGATACAACGTGGCTGTGATCGAAAACCACAATGGCGATCCTTATGCGAATGACAGCTCGAATTCACGCAACAATTACTATGGCGTCTCCGGATATCCCACCGGCATCTTTGACGGTGTGTTAAAGCAAACAGGAGGACAGGCTTCCGTTGTTTACCCACCTCTTTATCAGCAGCGTAGCCAGGTGAAAACTCCCTTGAATATCTCTATTTTCGGAGTAGAAGCAGATAGCCCCACAAACTATGATGTCACCATCAGACTGGACAAGTTTGCGCCTATCGCACAGGAAAACCTGGTGCTGCATCTTGTCCTCACGGAATCTGATATTGCCTACAACTGGCAGGGGCAGACCCACCTGAATTTTGTGAACCGGATGATGTATCCCACTTGGCTGGGCACGCCCATCCATCTTGCAAACACCCCCAACGGACGAATAGACTATGTACTGAGCATGGCCACTGATGCCTCCTGGGTCATCGCAAACTGCGAACTTGTGCCCTTCATCCAAGACTTGGATACCAAGGAGATCATTCAGGCAAACAAGATCAAGCTAATAGACATGATCTCGCCTCCCGTGGCAAACGACGATGCCGCTGTGATTCCAGTGGGCACAAGACTGACGGGCAACTATCCCAATCCCTTCAATCCCCAGACTACGATCAGCTATAGCCTGAAAGAAGCCTCAGCCCTGAGGATAGATATCTATAACCCAAAGGGCCAGCGGGTGAAAACCCTGGTGAACGAAGCCAAAGGATCCGGCAAACACACCATCACCTGGCAGGGGGATGACGATAATGGTCGTCCTGTCGCCAGCGGCCTCTACTATTACAAGATGACCGCGGATAAGTATAGCAGCACCAAGAGGATGATCCTGATAAAATAGTCTCTTGCAAAGCAAGTGAGCAAGTCATAAAAACGATCTGAAAGAATCTGCCGGATGATCAGCCTGAACCGTAAGAACTCACTTGAGTGAGAGTTTTTACTGTGCTGATCTCTTATTATCCAGAATGGTGAAAACCTATTGGAATCGCAGAGATGTCCCAAGCCATATCTTGCCCTGTCCATGCTGCATTACATCTGCTCAAGATGCCGTGGAGATAGGAGCATTTTTTCCTGCTATCTCCACGGCATCTCCACGTTATGTCTGCTGAAACAAAGGGGATAAGACCGCTAATTCTGGGCCCACACCCGATAAAACCGCTTGCTGTGGATAGTAGAGCCAGTCCAGCTTGTGCCAGAGAAAGATCCGCTATTGTCCGGAGCAAACGACCCATAGGGGCTGTCTGCCGACTCTATCCGATAGCTGCTGGCACCAGTTACTGGCAGCCAGTTAAGAGTCAGGAGTCCTGCAGAAACGGTGGTACTCTGTATCACGGGGATTGCAAGGGTAGCGGCTGAGGCAAGGGCAAAATCACCAAAAGTTTCCAGGCCAGACAGCACTATCTTGGGGTAGATCATGCTGCTTACTTGTGAGCTTATGTCCGTCCATGCCGAGCTGTCTGTGAGTCTATGCAGGAGGCATACTCCAGGGAAATCTGCCTCAGAAACCACTCCAGTCAGGTTCATGGTCAATTCGAAATTACCCACATTGCCCCGGGTGGAATGCAGAGTCCAGTAAGCTTCCTCATTGACCTGTGCAATACCGGGGGGTAGAGAGCCGAAGACTCCAGGGCTTTCGTTTATTCTTGCAAGCGTCAGCTTGGTCGCCAGGTTGTTTCCGTTGCCGGTGAATTGCAAGTCCAGTCCCACGCTCGGATAGGCTATGGCAGCAGTAGTTTGAGAGGCATAATGCTCTGAAATTACATCCGCATCCCAGCCCACCAAAAATGCCCACATCCACCAGGCGGCGTAAGCTTTCATGTTGGCATTGATTGGCTCAGAATGCGCTGCTCCGCAGGAGTACCATTCACCGGGATGAGCATTCTGCCAGGCGGTGGCCCAGTTACCCAGCCAGTTTGATCCATAGGGTCCGGCATAGTAATCACAGCTATCATTGGCAAATTCATAATAAATACCTTCCGGATCGTAGCTTTCGATATCGGCAAAATCAAAGAGGATTTTATCGTTGATTAGGCAATAAGTCCTGATCTGCTGATTTCTGGCCTTGAGGTTGGCATCGTTCCAGGTATCCAGGTGTCCGGTCATATAGACAAAACGCACGCTGGGATAGTCAATTTCGAGTTGATTCATGGCATTCAGATATGCTGCGATGCCGTTTTCGGTATTGTCGGAAACACCGCCACACCAAGACCACATCACTACATTCACATCGGAATTGGCTGGGTTATTTAGATAGTTCTGGGTAAGATAATACCAACCGAGATCGCCATTATGGCCCAGATCAGTCGATCCTGAGGCATAGTCATCTATATCCAGATGCCCTGTCAGGGGGCCATCGTGCCAGGCATAGAGCCCGGTTCCGCCCATAAAGCCATCCAGAGGCGCCATGCCTTCCGTAATCTGGCTACCGTGCGAAGTGTGGGTATAAGCTATATGCAGAGTGTTCTTCGCCTGCTCAATCGCAGAGGCGGGGATGGGGGAGATACTTACAGAGTGGTGGTCGAACACACGGGCTGAAAGCGAACCCAGGCCCAATGCAAGTATCATTGTGGCAACAAGTTGTAATGTCCGTTTCATTGTTTCTCCCTAAGTATTAGTTTGGTTGACTTAAACTCTTGTGGTAACCACGAATTATCGCATTATCCGGCCTAATTCCTGACTAATGGCTGTGGTTCCTTGAAACTACCTCAGCAAGTCTTTAGCTTACACAGTATATACTTAAGTTTGATTGCAAGAACTGCAAGCAAGCAAATTCATTGTAATCCAAGTTCCGTTTTCCAGTCAAGAATTATTTCAACCTAAAATCCAGCTCTATTTTTTAAGTTTTACCTGATTTTGAGATGATCCAGATCAGGGTGAACGCACCATGGCCGGTCTTGCCTCTGCCAGGGCACGAGGTAAGGTTGGCGGAAGAAAGAAGGCACTTGACGACCAAGAAATAAAGATGCTTTTGCAATTGTCGCAGGGCAAAACCATCTCAATAGCCAATATCTGCCGGAAGTTCAAGATTTCCAAGGCTACATATTACAAATACTTAAGGAATAACCAGCCCAAAGAACCTATTACTGATAGTGCAGAGACTTTTTGCGATTCTGATAGAGAATCATTATAAGCACTGTGCAGGCTCATATTATCTCCTTAAAATAATTATCTGCCAAGTTTACTTATCGTGGATTATCCTTCTCTGCTGGAGATCTACTTTCACTTAGGTAGCCCGAATCTCTGAAGTTAGGAATGGAGCAACCTGTGCTATCATAGATTTTGTAGGCGATAACCCGGTAGAACATAACAGACTGATTTAGTGCTGCGCCTGTATGCGTGTATAACAGCTCTTCTGTGAAGCCCAGAAAAGTGAATTCCCCGCTCGAAGACGTGCTGCAGAATACT
>JAQUJJ010000088.1 GCA_028681035.1 Candidatus Cloacimonadota bacterium | reverse complement strand
CTATAAGGCAAGCGAGAAATCAGCAAGGCAAAGGCAGCTAAAGCACTATTGCGATTCCCTTTCAGCGAAAGAGCATTGTAGATGCCGCCATACACACTAAATTCCAGATTGCTATTTCTGCTAGAGCTAGCCCTAAATTTACCCCAAAAATCCAGCTCTATCTTCCAGGTTTCTTGTTTTTGGCGTTTCCCGCTATTAACCTGTAGTGTTAATTCGGCTTGGTTTTGCAAGCCCAGCATGCTTTGTAGATGTTCTTCCGGCACCAGCGGGGAAAGCAGCTCACCCTTCTTGGGAATGCCACTGCCGATAAACTCTATGCCATTGCCACTGTGCAGTTTATAGTTTACAAGATGAGACAAGCGGCTACGGCTACCTGCCTCCGCACCAAGCTGAATCTGGAAATGCAGATGCGGCACTGCAGAGCGTCCGGAATTGCCAATCAAGCCTAGTTTATCGCCTTGCTTTAAGTAATCCCCCATTTTAGCAACTAAGCTACCTTGTTTTAGGTGGGAATAAAAGCTGTAAAGTCCATAACCATGTGAGAGGCAAAGGTAGTTGCCCCAATTATCGCGAGTGTTTAGCTGTCCAATGGGGTTGTCGAGCACGCCGTCCATTAGCTTCACCACATAGCCGGCAGCAGAGGCAAAAACAGGTTTTCCGTAGGCATAATAGTCGCTTAGGGTGTTTTCATCGGAGGCATAGGGCTTGCTTTTGGTATCCTGCATCTCAAAATCCCAGGCGTAAGCCCAATCCAATTTGTGGGTATGTTCGCCATTATGCCCTTGGGTGATTTGCCACTCTCCCTGTAAAGGAAGAGCAAACTGGGGAATACCGAGGCTGCTGAAGCGTTTGTGCCTCTCTTGGTAAGTTTGCAGGGCTTGCTCTGGATTGAAGACCCCAAAGTCGTTCATCACCGGTTTATTCACCACAATGCGCAAGCGCAACGTAAAGATTACCAAAAGCACCACGATATTCAGCGGGAAGGCAAATACCGGCACACTTAAGGTCGAGTATAGCCCAGTATAACTGTTGAAATGATAGTAAGTAAGGTTAAACAGCATGATCAGTATGAATCCGATGGCTGTAGAAAAAGCAGCCACCAACCAGGAAGTCTTGCTGGGGAGAAGGTATATTCCGCCCACTGCCAGCATAATCAGGATGCCATTGAAACCGGGATAGAACATGCCGCTGCCGGGTACACTGCCCATCAGATGCATCAGGAAATAGCTGATTGTCCATCCTAATAGTGCCAGCACAAAGCCGATGCGGGTGATAATTAACAACGCTAAGCCTACCAGCATACCCGCCACTACTTCAGGGGTAAAAAATATGGAGCCAAGGCTGATAAAGAAAAGCCGCCAGAACTCCGGTAGTGCTGGTGGCGTGGAGAAAAGCAGCAATTTATCGAAAGGATAATTGGATAAGTAACCCAACCGGGCAAAATAGAACCAAAGCAACAATGCCACAATGGAAAAAGGTAGGCTCATGGCGGGAAGACGGAAGAAGGTGTTAGATAGGTAGCTTATTAGCAGATACAGAAGCAGCGTGATAATGGAAATCATCGCCAGGAAACCAAAGTAGAAAGTGGGTGCATGCGTAATCATCTGCATGGGGTAATAATAACCAACTGCCATGCCAACAATCAGGCTGTTAAAAGCGGCAATGCCACTACGGGATTCCCAGCTTTCAAAACCCATGCTGCGGGATACCAGAATCGCTACTACAAGAGACACCAAGCCCGATAAGCCCACAACAGGAGAAAGCAGAGTTACCAATAGCAGCATCAGACCCAACAGAATGGAATCAGAAAACAGTATAGAAGCATAGCTGTGCGGAATGGCAAGGACTACGCTGCCTACTGCTCTGAAAAAGGGCATTATGCGCACTACAGGCTTCATATGCTCAAACCCGTCTAAGATGCTCCGGAATGAACTCCCTGGCTATCATATCGCTGATATCTTCCTTTTCACGGATTATCTCTACCTTGCCAGTTTCGGAAATGAGGCACACATTGGGACGGTATTCTATAAATTGCATCCATTGGGTAACGTTGTATGCTCCCACAGGGGAAATAAGCACCGTATCGCCGTAATACAGATCGGGGAAAGGCATTGCCGGACGGATAACATCAATATTCATGCACAGCGGACCGTAAAACACGGTATTCTGGTAACTTCCGGGGAAGGGCTTGGTGGGCAACAAACGCTGTTTATACCACCAGGCGGTGATATTCACGTTAACTCCAGCATCCAGAATTACGGCACGTTCGCCGGTGGGAAGGTTCTTCTTGCCCAACACGCTGGCAATTAAGTAGCCCGCATCGTCTATCAGCACTCTGCCAGTTTCCAGAAGCAAGCGGGGACGGTGTTCTTTTACAAATATGGAGGCGTTGAAGGCAGTGCCGATGGCTTCGGCATACTGCTCGAAAGAAGGCGAGGCAAGTTCGCCGGGAGTATATTGATCATGCAGAGTATTCTGAGATGCAAAGCCCCCGCCAAGATCGATGTAATCCACTACAATATCGAAGTTTTCTTTAATCGTTTGGGCAAAGCTAAGCATCTTGCTGGCAGCCCAGTAGTAAGCATTGGGATCCAAGATAAAGGTGCCTATATGAGTGTGTAAACCCGCAAGCTGCATCTTGCCGCCGGATATTATGCGCTGCACAGTGCGGTAGGCTTCGCCGTTCTCGTAGTTAAATCCGAAGCGTGTCCACAGCGGGCTTATGCCGGTATCCATGTTCATGCGAATTGCCACTTTGGGGGTGATGTTCAGCTCTTCTGCAAGTTTCTCGATTAAGTACAGCTCTTCCAGATGGTCAATATGTATGGCAGCACCTTCGCTGATGGCACGATGCAAATCGCTTTTGCGCTTGGAGGGTCCGTTGAAGTAGATATTGTCGCCGGCAATGCCGTTATGACGTGCCAGCTCGTATTCCATGCCAGATACAACCTCTGCGGGTGCTCCTTCCTGATGGAAGATATTGCAGATGGCAGAGAGGTAGTTGGTTTTGTAAGACCAAGTGATGTCGGCAAGCGGGTAATGGATGCGGATGGTATCCAGCAAACGGCGATAAGTCCTGCGGATTTGTTTCTCAGAAAATACGAACAAGGGAGAGCCGTGCTCTGCAATTAAGTCCTTGATAAGCACGCCATCTATGTTATCTTGATGACGCACCACGGTTGTATGAGCATACTTATTCAGGTTGCCGGCACTGTTACGTTCGATGTATGGGGCTGTATAGTTCTTTTTCATTTCTCTTCCTTTGTTCTGATAAGTTCTCCATTAACGGAGATTTCGCCAAGTAAGCTGATGTCGCTGATGATGTCTTCCGCATGGCGGATAAAAAGCGTTCCAGGTCTAAAAGGAGGCAGTTGCACTTGTTCTTCGCCTAATGCCAGAAGTACGGTTGCGGCGGGCTGGTTTTGCCCGCTGCCTTCCGCCAAACGCACCCAGGCAGGGAAGCGAGGGTTTATCTCGATGAGGTAGAACACGCCTTCTTCATCTTTCATAATTTCCAGTTCGCAGGGTCCGCGCCAGGAGAGTGCCTCGATTACTTTATTGGCATAGCTTTCCAAGCCGGGGTTCTTCACCACCACGCCGCCAAAGCCTTTGCCTTTATCGGTAATCACCAGTTTACGTTGGGGAACCATGCCGAGGCAGCCGCCTTTGCCATCGCCTACTATCACCACATTAAACTCGTCGCCATCGATGATTTCCTGCATAATAATAGGCAAGCCCCATTTCGCCTGAAGCTCGTAAAAGTACTTCTGCGCTTCAAAGACATTGGCAGCTTTATATGCTTCGTACAGTCTGCCTTTGATGATAACAGGGAAGTTTAGCTCGTCTTTTAGTTTAGTAATCTGGTCAGCGGAGTTAATTAAGTGAGTTTTGGGAATGTCTATGCCTTTGGGCGGGAAGAATTGGGAAAGCTTAATCTTATCACGCAGGTTAAATTGCTCTTCAGTGGGTAAATATGTATGGATTCCACGTTCTTGCAGCTCTTTTTCCAGGCGGATGTAGATGGGTATCTCGGAATCCAAAGTGGGGATGATGACATCAATCTTGCTAACGCTAAGGATATAATCCAAGCGAGCTAAGAATGAGTTTGCGCCCGTGGAAGGATAAGGCATCTGATAAACTTCATCAGCGATACCTTCAAGATATATGCCGGATTCCATAGCGTCATAAACTAAGCCGATTATCTTGCCTGTAAAGCCTGCCGCACGAATGCTGCGTATCACCGCCACGCCGGGCTGAGGGTTGTCGCCTGTTTTAAGCCCTGTTACGGCGATAGTTATATTAAGGTGTTTCAGGTTGGGCATCATGCGTCCACCAAATGCAAGGCTTTTAGCATGGACATATAGTGTTCTATATCGCTACGGGCGTTCTCTATATTAACGTCGTATTCTTCGGTTATCAAGGGTATTATATCATCCTTATCCACCCCTTTTTGCAGGTGTTTTAGAATGAATAAACCGGTATCATTAACTGTATAGCTTACTCCATTTGCGGGATCGAAGATAAAGCCGTTCTTGTTCACGGCAAGGGTCATCAATTGGTCGGTATTCATGTCCACCTCTTTTGGCTTAATTCTTGTCATTATGTTCGGATGCTTTCTAAACTTAGTTACTTATTACTACAGAGGAATTCTTCAAATCCCTCATATTAGTTTCAGATAATGCAGGGTAAGGGCTGTTATTTGCAATAAATGAGCCAAAAAACTCTTCCTTTGGGGCACTTGGCGAAGACAAAAGGGGGAGCAGGATACTATTCCCGCTCCCTTTATATGTGTAAACTAGCTACTTTTTCCTAGGAGTGGTATCCACAATAAAGTTCAATATCCCGATATCGATAGGCTCTGCTCCAGAACCTGAGAATGTTAAGGAAAAAGTATTGGCAGTAACGTAATTCGTATTACTAGTATAGGTGTATGCTTTTACACCTGAAATCACCAAATTAGGAGCTTGAGACATTACAAAGCGTCCATTCTCGTCCACGCTTGCGTACATCTCGCCTTGTTGAGTTCCATCTTCTTGCATGAAAAACACGGATGTATTTGTAATGAGATTGCCATTATTATCTTTCAGTAAGCCGGTTACCTTTCCACCTTCGCCCATCATGATAGGATTAGGAATGTTGTAAATCTGACCAATTTGGGGAACTGTGTATTGAACGTTTGAAGAATACAATCCGTTACCTCCCCAACCTGTGCTAAAATAAATGGAAATAATAGCTTTACTATTTGAAAGATATACCTTCGTAGAGAAATTGCCATTAGCATCTGTTTGGAATCCGCCAATATAATCTCCTGTGCTGACTACGGTGATATTGCCATATTCATTAGCCAGAGGCTGGCTGGAGCTATCCACTAAACTGCCATTCAAGGTATAGCTTTCATCGCTAATCACGATATCTGCTATTGCCATAGTTCCTTCACCAGCGGCGGTGTTTATTGTTGCTGTGTTGGGAGAGCTATTCTGCCCAATGTATGCGCGGATTTTCACTTGTGCGTTGGCTTTCACGGAAATGCTAAAGCTACCATCAGAGGCAGAATACACTTTGGTATATCCTGAATAATTTTCGCCAGTGGCAACTACCTGTGCATTTGCGATGGGGCTATGATTGGTATCGTTCCAAACTACTTTTCCTGTAATGGTAGATTTGTCTGAAATTGTGATAGGTTGGTCAAAGTTCCAATAGGTGAAGTGAGATACATTGCCTTCATAGTTATTTCCTACTCTGGTGGCTGCTCCCTGTTCTTTCCAGATACCTGCCACATCGTCGTAGTACCACAAGGGGATAGTGGCGGGTGCATTGGCTTGTAATGAGTAGGGAATCGGGGCTATCAAGGATGCTTCTTTGCCAGAGGCAAGGTTCAGCTCTTCAGTTGGCGCAGTGCTCTTGAAGAACTGTGCGCTGATAAAGCCGTAGGATTCAAAATCCGTTATAGTAACTCCATCTTCACGCAAACCGGAGAAAGTCCCCGGGAAGGATTCTATACACTCAGGCAAAGTGGGATCGAAGTATTTCACTTCAGTTAGCACATTACCAGTAAAAGCAGTGCCTTGTGCATCCACAAAAGCATTGGCAGGAATAACAATCTGGGCACCGCCATCGTAAAGAGTATTATCCACGGAAGGCACTATTGTAGTTTGAGTCGGCTTAAACATTGTGCAGCTAAGGTAAGATGTTTTTCCATTTTCTACGCTTATGGTCTTTTGCAAAGTGATATATTCAGCTATCTCGAAATCCACCTTAGTGCTTGCACCCACGGGGATTCCGCTGAGCATATAAGTACCATACATATTGGTTTCTGTGCTTATCGTGCCTACTTTAACTGTTACACCAGCCAAGACAGCTCTGCCTTGAGAGAAAACGGTTCCCGTTATGAACCCGCTGGGGGCGGATGGAGTTGTAGGTTTGTCCTTTTCACAGGCACTAACACCCAATAATACTAAAAGAACTAGCATACTGAGAACTATAATACCACTCTTTCTGTTCCTCATGATTCCTCCTTTTAAGGGCTGAGAACATTAATTTTAGTAATGTGAATTCAATAGTTTCACACCCAAAACTAAAGAAACCGCCACCAATGATTGCTGTCAAGTAATTTCTCGCTTTCCCTTTCTTTTTTACAGGTGAGAGCATCTGTACTTGATCACTGAAAACTGCAAATCTGATCACTGAAAACTGCAAATGGCTATTTTGGGCATATCTCTGATCACCGTTTCTGCAAATTTGATCACAGTTTCTGCAAATCGCTTCGATGATCCAGATTATCTCTAAGCTTTCTTATTGTCTCTTGGCGATTATTCTTAGACGGCTAAGGCTATCAATTGATATTTTGCTTGTTCGGCATCGAAGTTGTTACCAATACCAATGGTAATGCTTATCTGGCCGCCATCCTGCTTGATCTCAGAGATGAAGAGAAAGCAGTTGCACGGTTGGTCAAGATGATGTGAGGGGCAGTAGCGTATTCGTTCTGCAGCTTATGCACGATAAAACGGTCATCCCTGCAACTGGCAGGGCTGTTTTGGGTATTGTCTCCCATGCCCTTATCTTGATCCTGAAGCTCGTATTGAAGTTTGGATAGCGATAATAGACCGTCTTGCAGATGATGGGTAGAGATCGCTGCATTGGCGATCTTGCTACCCGTGACCACTCCATCTTCTATGTGATTACCATAGATGCAGTTGTTCTGCAAACCTTTGGCATCAAGTTTACCGATCGTGCAGGACTTACCGCTGAACTGACCTGCTGAACTGCCAAGATTGTCCCAGAGCTCATAAAAACCGCAGTCTGCTTCGGCTTGAATGCCGATCTCGTAGTAGCCGGAGTTGGGGGTGATTTCGATCAGTTTCTTGCCTTCCGACCAAGACTGCCCGGGTCTGAGCAGACGCATATCCACTCCCGATTGGGGTTTACGTTCAGTGCCTTCCATAGTGTAGTAGCTGATGGCGAATTTATACATGTGTGCTCCTGTTATGCTTCTGTCTAATTTTGGTTAGGTGGGTTAACCGTCTCGTCAAAGTCGGTAATAATGATGATGCCGAAGTCGATGTAACCGGGTGAGCCGATGTATCTGGATTCAAAGCTGAATTTGATCTTGGTAGGGAACTCATGCAGATCATCCGGACACTTGGGCAGTTGGGCTATATTTACGGGGAACTGGTGCTTAACTTCATTGTAGGCAGTGTATTCCAGATAGAACTTGCCGGGGCCGAGCAGGTAAGTCATCAAACTGTAATACTGCTGAGGTTCGAGCACAGCCTCCAGATCGAAGGAGTCCTCCCTGTAAGCTTCTCTTCTATGGATGTAAGTGGGATCGTAAGCATTCTTCTTCTCGATACGATACTTCTGAGCCGGGTTATATTCCACCTGCCCATTCTCACAGAAATAGTAGAATATACCGTCATCAGCCCAACGGATCAGTTTGAAGCCTTTTATAGCAGCCATGCTTTCACCTTATATTCATCATTTATATAGTCCCGCTCCAGTTCGGTAATGGCATAGACCTTGGTTTTGATGCGGATTTTGGACTGGATGCTGAGGTTATATTTGGAGAGATTGTCTATTACTGTTTCGCAGCTCCACTTGGAGTCGTGAAAGTCGATCAGATAGTCTTTGATATGGGTTTGCAGCTGAGCTGTATCTCCGGCCATTATGTCCAGTGAGGCGATCTCCGGTTTCTCCGGATTACCCCGCTTGGTCATGAAGCTGACTACATCCTCATCCGCTATGTCTATGATAGCAGTAGAATAGTCATCCTTGTTCTTAAGGATGATCTGTCCACTGACATTGGTATAGATGGTAGCATTATAGAGCATCAGCATTGCCTGGAGTGCCTTGATATTATCGGTCTGCTATTCCTTGAGGGTCTCGTAAGACTTGCCGGGCTGCAGTTTAGCAGGAAAGAGATTGCCATGAAAGTTGGCTTCCACCCAGTGATTGTAGTATTGGCTGCTGCCATAGTAGGCTGAGCCGAGGCTGCCCGTACTGGAGAGGTTAGTAAAGAGCGTGGTCTGGTTGATGCCATGCTCGGTAAAGAAGCTCATGAACTCGTTATAGGCGTTATCTAAAGAAGGCAGGTCTTCTACCCAGTCTGTGCGCTCATCATACTCGATTAGGACTGGACAGATGTTGTTGTAGAACTTGTAGATTCTGGCTCTGAATCTGCCTTGATAGCGGGTAGCGGCAGGATTGGGATAGGTCGCCTGGATCACCTTTTTATAGGCAAAGACGTAGCTGATCTTGTTTCCTATTGTATCTACAATGAAGCCAGCATAGGGTCCCGGCCAGCCGGAACTGTGATGGCTGTATGTCCAGCCTCCGGTGGGATTGGGAAACTCGAGCATATCATCGAAATCAACATGAGCGATGGTCAAAGCGTTTCCGGATGTGAGGTTAAGAGTCGGCACCGTGAACTGGTTTAAATACGGTATGGAGATGGGTATGGTCTGCTCGATATCCTGCAGAAAGTATGCCAGTATCCAGATCGGCAGATAGCCAGCGGTTAGACTGTAATAGTGAGTGAGATCGGAATAGAGTGAAAGCAGCTTGATCTTATCTTAACAGGTGATCTTCAGGATGCTGGAGCTGATATCAAAGGAGAGTTGGGAAGTGTCGATGATGCCTGTAAAGAACAGCAGATTATCCCGATAAACCCTTACCTCAAAGTGCGAGACATAACGCTCGTGTTCATTGCTGCCGGAGAGGATGTTATCCTGTATCCAGGTAGTGGGAAAGCACTCAATGACCAGCCGCTTGGGTTCACGAGTATAGTTGGAGACCGATTGCAGCTTATCGGCAGAGACAGATAGACTGAGGATAGCTCTGTTTGCCGCTGTATCGACCAGGCTATGCTTTAGTTGGTTATAGTCACTGGCAGTGGTTTTGCCTTGGATGAACTCAATCTTGAAGAGGTTTGGCATTTCCTTATCCTCTACTTACTCTACAATTCACTTCTGATCAGCTTGCCCGTATCAGCTATCTCAGAGATCTTTACCGGGTCATTACTGAGTGGATCGACATGTATGTCTATTATAGGCTTGGAATCCATTACCGTCTGCTTGAGTGAGACAAGCTCATCCCGCATATCAGCCATGATTTCCAATAAGGTATTCATACTGCTGTTATTAGAGATAGTGCCACCAGCGGCATAAGCTGAGCCCAGGTTGGCAGGAATGGGTACTGAGGGAAGTGGCAAACCTGCAAAGGCAAGCTTCACCTTGTCTATAGGAGCAAAGTTAAGGAAGTCAAAGAGGTTCTTGCCCAGTGCCTTGACTCTGTCTTTAGCAGTGACGTATTCGTTACCTTCGGCTTCGATCAGGATGCCACCTTGAGCATGAGAGGGTCCGGTTAACAAGCCCCCAGTAGCTTTCTTTTCGAACTTGGTGGCACTGATGCGGGCAATATTGGCTATACCTGCTGCCATCGCTGCTGCGGCTGCTGCCACTGCCAAACCGGGACCCACAACCGGGATGCCGATCATGGACTTATAGGCTCCAATAGCCGCAGAGAAGGTATCCACGTAACCCTGAGCCATAGCTGAAGCTTTCCACATCTTGAAGCCACGTTCGGTGTCCTTATCCTGGGCAGCGGCAAGGTTACCGAAGATCTTGGAGATACCACTGGCAACCTGAAGCTGATGGTTGGTTTGGAGTGTCTGTAAGGTCTCTTGCTTCTGCCGCTCAATCTCGACCTCGCTCATGCCTGCGGCCAGCAGCTTCTCTTTCATTCTCTCGTAATAGCGATCCACTTCAAGAAGTTGCTTACTGTAAGAGTCTCCGACGTTATCCAGATCACGGGTATAGAACTCGTCCCGGATATCCTGCAGCTCTTGCAGCTTGGCTTTCTCTTCATCCTGCCTGTCTTGCAGCAGCTTAGCATGCGTCTGTTGGGCTTCATTCATCTGAGCCTGGATAAGCTGCTGTTCCTTCTCCGAAAGGTTCTGCTGTGCCCAAGCGTAATACTCTTCCATACTGATCTTGAGCGCATCATAAGAAGAGACCCCGAGGTTCTGGAGATTAGAGAAGTAGTCGATTTCTGCCTTGTATCTGGATTGCACGGTAGACTTCTCTTTATCGGTTATCTGCTGATCCTGATCTGTTTTCCAAGAATCCAAATCTGCAATAGCCTGACGTTCAGCATCACTGCCATCTTGGGTGTATTCCTGTATCAAAGCAAGCCTACGCTGATACTCAATCTCGATCTTCTCGGTCTCAGGCTGGCGCAGTTTGGCTAAGTCCTCCATCAAGCGAAGTGCTTCCTTGCGTTTGGCTTCTGCTTCGGAAGCAGCAGGATTGGGAGCAGGTGCAGAGCCTGTATTGCCACCACCACCATGATCGAAGCTGAGATCAGGCACTTCCAACATGGCCTTACGATAGGCTTCACCGAGGCTTTGCAGGTCGTATTTGGCAGCCTGTAGGCGTCCACCCAAGGCACCGAACTGATTAACCACTCTCTCTAACTTGAGCCACTCACCGTCATTGCCAAAGTATGCGGCAGGGTTGAAGCCCATCGCATTGGCATCACTGGTCAGGAAGTTCCAATCTACCGTAGAGCGCAACTGGTTCATGCGATCACGAGCCCGTTCCGCAGCCGGACTCAGTTCATCAAGTTGTATCTGCAGTTCTGCCACTGCTTGTACTTGAGCACTGTATTTCTGTCCAAAGATCTCAGCAATCTTCTTCTGCACCAGTGCTTCAGAGGCACTACGCAGGGCTGATGCCAGGTTATTGTAAGCAGTGGTCTCTAAATTGATATTGCCCAGATAGTCAGAGTAGTTGTCATTGAGCGACTTAATGACGTTCTTCATCTCCCGTTTATCGGCAGAGGTCAGAGAGGTTGCAGAGCGTAACTCCAGGAGCCGAGAGGACAGGATATTGAACTTCTCAGCCTCTACCGAGACCTGACGATGAGCGTCCTTGATCTCAACATTCAAGGTACGCTGAGATGCGGTCACAGCATCCGTTTTAACTGAAGCTGCCGCCAATCCGAAACCCAAGATCGACAAGGCACCCACGGCAATACCGATAATGCCAGCTACCGGGTTCATCGCTACCTGCAAGGCATGATAGGCAGCCGTCAGTGCTGTAACGGCAGTGGTAACGGTACCAATAACCGGAATGGCGATCACGATCCCCGCTACGAAGCCTCTCATCACTGGAGACAGGCTGTTATATGCATCCATGAGCAGCTTCAAACCTGAAAGCAGTGGGTTGATCATGGCAGTCAGCATATCGCCTACGGTCTCTTGGATATCACCCCAAGCATTGGCATTCTGCAGCCGTAGATCAGCCAGAGCAGTGGCAGTACCACCATAGTCCTCACCAAGCTTTTCGACCAGATAAGATACCCCTTCGCTCTTGAGCCTGGTATCATCAAGCTCTATCCCATAACGACCTAACATCTCAGTATGACCATTCAATGCTCGACCCATCAGATCAAAGGCAGATTCTACACTCATCCCAGTGGCTTTATTAGCTTCTGTAAAGTCCAATAGCACTGGCACAAGCTGCTGAATCTCATCCTTGTTCAGTTTGAAGGTCTGGGACAGCTTGGACATCAAAGATAGTAGCTGATCATCTTCGAAATTGGTCACAGACTGCATAGAAGAAGCGAAGTTGCCCATCTCAACAGCAGCATCACCGAAAGCAATCGAAGCCAGGGTCACAGCCTGTCGCTGACCAAGCGATGCATCAAGCAGGCCATTCATAGACCTGACCAGACCACCCACAACCTGCATCACTCCATCCACTGCTATCTTCACATCTCTGATCGTAGCCAGTGCCTGCTCTGCAGATATTTTAACCGAGGCAGGCTTCTCCACTACAGACTGGGCGGACTGAGCCTCCTGCTTGACTTCTGCAAGCTTTATGTTGGCATCGTCTGTGACGAGGATGAGTTTGAAAGTTAAGTCAGGCATAATTCCTCATTGACAATAGCTATGACTCAATAAAGTTTGATTAATCATAAATATTAGGAGTTCATTATGAAACTGCCACTCGACATTTCTAGGCAACTTACAAAAACAGACATTGATGATATCAAGAATAAGAAGCCAATTTCTGGATTTTGTGTTATGGCTGATGTAGTTGGTTCTACCGAAATCAAGTATAATGTCCCATTCTCGAACTGGTGCATTAACCTTCATAATACATTGTTTCGGTTTCACGATTATTCATTTGAAGGAGTAGTCCCTGTTCTCAAAACTGTTGGAGATGAGTTAATGTACTTCATAGAAAGCGATCCCGAACCTAAAATTGCAAATAAGCTGATGAATATGTTAATAACAGCAGCAGAAAATTTCGAACCCGATCTCAGGTCAAACATAAAGATCGCAATTACATACTCCAATGATATATATGATGTCAGTTTCACTCCCATCGTATCAGTTGATTATTATGGTAAGGGTATCGACTTAACTGCTCGTATGGCTTCAGTAGCAGAAAACCGGATCGTATGTAATGAGGAATTCCACAATTTACTACAAAAAACGGTAGAGAAAAAGAAGTGGATGATGATGCTTGAGCCATTAGAAGTAGATCCTGAAAAAATGAAAGGAATAAGCCCACTACCAGTTCTCTTCCAGTATGATGTACATAAATACCTCTGTTAGTAATTCCTAATCAGCAACTCAGTCTCAGTCTGGAACGCACCGGAGACGGTGTATTGCGCTTCGACTTCATCGATTGTGAAGCCTTGGTAGAGTGTGCGGATAAACGGATCGTTATTGTAGGATAACAAGAACTTCCCTTTTATGCTTTTTAGGATGGCTGCCAGTTCTTCATGCTTGGTAAATGCATCTGCGTCTTCTCTGTCGTATAGATGCTCCTTTGTGTAATAAGGTGGGTCGAGGTAGAAGAAGGTATTGGGCGTGTCAAAGCGGGCAATGAGTTTCGCAAAGTCCTGCTTCTCGATAATCACCTGTCGGGGCCGTTCCGAGGCTGCTTTCACCTTCTCAAGGTTTCGCAGCGGCATATACTTGTAGCCCTGCATGATGCAGAAGTTCTTTGACCTTGAGCCATAGCTGCAGGACAACTGGAAGTAAAAACGGATCGCCCGCTCAAGCTCCGTTCTGGGCTCATGTTGGGCGAACGTGTCGAACATCTCTCTGGATACGAGGTATTGATTCAACTCGGTCACAAAGGCCTCAGGGTGCTGCTTGATGTAACACCAGAAGTTCACCAGATCACCATTAATGTCATTGTAGACCTCGGTGTATCTGCCCTTCGACAAAGCTGCCTTGAGATTTAAGTGCCGAATTCTAAGATATGCGGCTCAAAATGTAAGTGGTCGGACTGAGCAAAGTCCGCAGATCCTCTCTTGCTCTGTAATAGAAATCTGCCCGGATTTCCGATGGAGGCAGAAATCCGGGCAAGTTTGATACTGCTAATGGGTCCATTCAGCTAAGAATAGACACAACAATCCTGATCCTCATAAAATCACATACTTATATTTGTAGAAATCCTATGGAGAATTATTAGATTGATATGTACATTTTTCATATGCGGGATCAATTTGTCGTTGCTGTAATCATAACATTAGCCAGTTCCAGAAGCTTCAACCTATCAGCGAACAATTCCAGGTGCTTTCGTATCACAAAATTCTGTGGTAGATACCATGATGTGAATCCATGAATCTCTAACTTTAACATTACATCAGAAGTGCTGATAAGCAGCCTGTACACCAACCCTGAATGAGAAAGGCAGGGATTCATTTTGATAATGATCTCATTCTCGTCAATTATGCTTATCTGAATATTGCTACTTATCCCTAATTGAGCTAAATAATCATAGAGATGACTCCTTGAAATTGCAAGGATTACTTTTTTATGTAGCGGGCTGCTTTTCCCTGCCCACTTTTTGCCATTCGCTACTATTGAGCAATAAACAGGGATTACAGGCAACAATATCCCGATCAGAAGATAGTAAAATGGGTTCATAATTACTCCTATATGTTTCGCTTTTACTAAGGATTATCAATAGCTCACTTGTATTTTTGAAACGCTATCATTGAAAAAAGTGTTGCCATCAACAATCCAACAGCCCAATGGACACATCCTCCAATAAGTCCACCAGCACAATCCCAGAGTATTACTCCTATTCCCCCAGGAAGTGCCAATATTTCAGGTTCCATTTCTGGCCAATACTGAGCTGAAGATTGGAAAACCGAGATGAAATCCAACAGTTTGTTGATCTGATTCTCAGGATAATTGTCAATGGGTATCTGATCAATGCGATCTCTGATGTCTGAATATGATTTACCAAGCCTATAATCATCGTATATTGCGTTAATATTCGACCCTTCAATTATTTCTAATGGCACATGGTTTTTTACGTAGTCATACACTGTGTCAAGATAGTCGGAATCAAAATTTTCCACTACAACTTCATTATTATCAATTTTAAGTGCACCTATCATGAATAAAAGTGAGTCTGTCTGTGCCAAGTATTCGTCAGCTTCAGAGGCAGTGACTCCATTATCCATCAAGAATTCTTTCGACGCACTCATATATGCTTCGTATGCATCAATTGTAAACAAAGTGTCAACATCTTTCGACATACAGGCCATATAGTTTGGACTTTTCATTACATACTCAGCTAAACGGTTATGCATTTCGCCAAGGCTTTGCTTGAGTGGTTTTTGAACTTGCACGATTCCGCTTTGGCAGCTAACAAGTGACACAACTAAGAGTAGCGAGATGATTTGAACGAATAATTTTAACATTTTTTAACTCCAATAAAAAGTTGAGTCCCAAAGGTTGGTGTAAATTCCAACTCATTGTTACTGACGTTCTTTGAGAACATTTTAAGTCCTCACCTCTTACACTCTATCTAAGGTCAAACGACCAATCACACTATTTATCATCTCATTATTCCTGTCAATCTCTTTTTCACTAAGCTACCTTATTGCGACGGGCTGAAGCCCTTCGGAGCTTGCGGAGAAGGGCTTCAGCCCGTCGCGCTCCTGCGA
>JAQUJJ010000087.1 GCA_028681035.1 Candidatus Cloacimonadota bacterium | reverse complement strand
CGTTGCTGAAATCATAAACACCAGCATTTGTTACACTGGTTATTTTGATAATGTAATCCGATGCGGGAGTCAATGTTGAGGGAATCATCCAGTTAAGCAATCCGTTACTAACCGACGCAGAACTGTTGATTACCGATACTATGGTGGAGCCTCGGATAAGCTCTATTTTGGCATTGCCTTGCAGGTTTGTAGATGCCCACCTGATGGCGTGGACAATCCCCATTTGCCAGCTTTCTCCTCCGTTAGGAGAGGTAACATTGACAGCCGGGGGGGGAGGTGTAAACTGAAACTGTCTGTCCGTAGGCAAAACAGCTATATCGTTGTTTGCGATTGTAAAGGAATAGTCTTCATTGGGCGTTACGCTGATAAAGCGTCCATTTTCGCAAACACCTATGGAAGCAGAAGGACTGTTTACTTCTCCAGAATATCCATAATTGAATCTGATAATGCCATTTGCTAACAAGGTAAGCTGAAAGTTCTGAGAATATGTGCTGTTTCCTCCAAAGTTCCACCGCACATTACGCCACTCCACCTTAAACTGATTAGCGACATTGTTTTGATAAACAACGTAGGTAGTGCTATTATTTGGCACTGCTGTGCTTAGCAGATCATCCCACAAAGGAGCGATAAAAGGAGCGTTGTATGTGTTTTCAAGGATGTTGTCTGGGTAGCTGAATGCTAGCTCTGTACCGAGGCTGATGAAACCGTCGGTTGATATCTTAATGGATGTATAGTAAGCACCGCAAAAGAGGAAAGAAAAGCCCAAGGGAATTGCTGATGACAGCTCATCATCTCCACCGGAAGTCCAGTTTACCGTGGGATTGCCTCCCGCACCAGTATAGATGCTACTAAAGGGTTGGGCAGAACTGCCAAACGAGTAATCCTCGATTGTAAACGAGAACAGGCTTACACTTAACACCGAAAGCAAAACAATAAAATATAGTTTCTTCATGCTACCACCATGCTTGTGTTGAACAACCTTAAAGGAGTTTCACCTTTAAGCTGTATGGGTTAGCTATTATAGCACCATAGGAACCAACGGACGTTGATGATTTCCACAATGCTCTATAATCCAATTCTATCCGTTTTCCAATACAGGACATAACTAGAGCTTAACATGCAATTTGTAATCCAATTATCCCTATGTTTTAAAACCATTTACAAGCATATTTTTGTCCTTTAGAAGGAGGAATTAGCCACTCCAGACATAAGCAGTTTAATACACAAATTCGCTGTGCGGTAGTTTTGACTTATACAATCGGCGACTGTATCTCCCGATTCAAGCACACTAACTCATATTTCGCCGATTTATGAGTTAAAACATGGCAGAACTCCCTTTTATCGTGGCACTTTAACTCACAATTACGCTGAATGATAGCTTGTGAGGCTTATTTTTGAAACCTGTTGCAGCGTAATTGTAAGTCAAAGCTCCCTGCTTGAATTGTCCTATCATTGCCCACTCATTGCCCTCCACATGGACAATGAGTGGGCAATGATAGGGCAATTCAAGCAAGAGAGATATAAGTTGCGCCGCTAATTCCTGTCATCCTGGTGAAAATCTCACTTATACAGCACTCACCTGCAACTCTCTCACCTGCAAAGCTCTCACTTGCACAGCTCTCCCCATCTTTTTCATTGACATATTGGCAACCTAAGCAGAGATGGAATGAAACTGGATAAATAGGTGAAAATGGATATTATCAGGACGCAAAACCTTAGTAAAGACTATTCTATGGGCAAGGTTAAAGTACACGCTCTCATAGGGATAGACGTTTGCATAAAGCAAGGTGAGTTTGTCGCCATTATGGGTCCCTCTGGTTCAGGCAAAAGCACGTTGATGCACATTATCGGTTGCTTGGATCGTCCCACAGAAGGCGAGTATTATCTAGATAACGAGCTGGTTAGTGCCATGCCCAAATCCGCATTGGCAACCGTGCGCAACCGTAAAATCGGCTTTGTTTTCCAGTCTTTTAATCTCCTCCCTCACCTGAGTGTATTAAAAAACGTGGAATTGCCCCTCATGTACGGTGGCATGAACGCACGCAAACGCAATATCCGGGCAAGAGAAATCCTTGCCGGAGTTGGGCTTGATGATAGATTGAAGCACAAACCAACCGAACTCTCAGGTGGACAAAGGCAGCGCGTAGCCATTGCCCGCGCCATCGTGAACCATCCTTCGATTTTATTGGCAGATGAACCCACGGGAAATCTGGATTCTCAAGCCGGTGGAGATATCTTGCAGATATTTGAAGAGCTGCACAAAGCCGGTAATACTGTTATTATGGTTACTCACGATCAGGCTGTGGCAGATAGAGCCGACCGTATAATCCGCATTATGGACGGGAAAATATTCAATGGCGATACCCTTAGCTGAATCCATTAAAATAGGGCTAGCCGATATCATGATGCGTAAGGTGCGCAGTGCAGTTACCGTAATTGGCATTGTCCTTGGCGTGATGTGCATCATGGTGGTATTGGCTATCGTGAATGGCATGAACAAAAGCACCATGGCATGGATGCAGGAACGCGGCGGGCTAAACAAAATTGAAGTTCAGGCAAATTGGAACTACGACTTTTCCAAGGGCGGCTCTGCCAGTTTTAACCTGAAAGAAATCCGCTATATCGATTCCATGATCCCTGAAGCGTCGGCTTTCAACCCCAGTGTTAACAAATGGGATGGAGTTCTTTCTTTGGGAGATAAGCAATATAATGGTATGGTGAGTGGAGTACTACCAGATATGACGATTGTGGAAGAATGGAATCCAGATAAGGGAAGATTCTTGAAAGATATAGATGTGCAGAACAGCAGCAATGTGATTGTTCTTGGCACAACCGTGGCTGAAGAGCTGTTTGCTAATCGCAATCCGATTGGCTATACCATCACTTTATCGGGACAGAAAATGCTGGTTGTGGGCGTGATGAAGCACCGATACATGAAGCCTCAGGGTGGAGGCTCTGCCTTTAGCGACAACTATTTGGAATACCTGAACCAACGCAGCTTTATACCGCTCTCCACAATGCTAAACAAGATATCGCCTGGCAGCACGATAGATAATCTGGATATCAGAGCAGCAGACCCCAAAGCAGCAGCTGCACTGCGCAAAAAGGTGGAAAACATAGTACTTAACTTGAAGCAAGGCAAACGAGTGTTTCAGGTTAATTCTGCCAAAGAACAGGCAGAAGCGCAAGGCAAGAACACCATGATATTCTCTGTGATATTTGTGATGATAGCCGTTATCTCGCTGCTTGTAGGCGGGATTGTGATTATGAACATCATGCTTGCAGCTATCAAGGAGCGAACCCGAGAGATTGGAGTACGCCTTGCCATCGGAGCCAGAGGCAGGGATATATTCTTACAGTTCCTTGTACAAACCGTGCTGATAACATCTATGGGCGGCATACTTGGCATTTTGTTGGGTTACGCAATTCTCGGTCAGGTAGGCAAGTTCCTGGAAATCAGTGTTGTGGCATCCGTGCAGATGATTTGGGCTTCACTAAGCGTATCCGTCGGGGTAGGTTTGATTTTCGGTGTGTTACCAGCGGTTAGAGCCTCTAAATTAGACCCAGTGATCGCATTAAGGGAGGAATAATGGGAAAACAAAAAAACGATAGCAGCACCTTGCACGGCATCTTTATGTGGTTGACATCTTACTTGCGCATTGCAATTATTGATACTTACAAGGTGTATTTATCTCTTACCATCCCTCAGAGACGCAAACGCATACTGACAAATGCAAGTGCCTTTATGAAAAGGTTTATTGGCAGAATATCATCTGAACGAGTGATGAGAGAATCCGGCAGCTTAACTTACATAACGCTATTAGGCTTTGTGCCCTTCATTACTTTTCTGGTGATGATTGCCCCAGATTTGCCATTTCTAAACCTAGGCGAGAAATTTAAAGTAGTGGTAGCCAAGAACTTTATCCCCGGCTCTGCAAATGCCATAATGACCTTTGTGGATGATATGCTTGTGCGGCGCATGATCGGCTTTAATATATTCAACTTTATAATCTTGCTTGTGTCTTCTTATTCATTGTTTAGGGTGATAAGGAATACTTTCGATCGTATTCTTGGCATGCAGCTAAACGTGAAACAAGATTTGCTTACCCAGGTAGTGAAGTTCTTTGGCACCATTGTATTTGGCTTGGTTATTATGATTGTGCTGTTCTCCAGTTCGTCCATACCTCTTATCTCCATGCTCTTAAGAGTTCCTTTGCTGCGATGGTTGCTGGTGATAGTTCCTTTCTTAATGCAGTTTTTTGGGCTAGTGTTTTTGTATATGTTGCTGCCTTCGGTGCGAATTAAAAGGTCTTCGCTGTTTCGAGGTGCGTTTTGGACAACGGTAATCTGGACCTTAGCTAAGTCCTTTTTTGATATTTACATCTACAACCTCACCAGCATGCAAGCCATCTACGGAGTTATGGCTGCCTTGCCGATATTCCTGCTTTGGATATATGTAAACTGGGTTATAATCTTGGGGGGAATAGTAATGGTAAGCGTTATAGACACCCCTGAAAATGGAGAATTGCTGCGCAAGGAACCTCACAGGGTTGTTAGGGTTACTTTGGAGATGTTCTCCAACGAGAAACTTAACGGACGCCTGGAAGGAGTCCTCAACAAGAAAGAGATTAAACATCTCGTGGAAGCGATAGAGGAGGATAGCGATACATGAGAAAGTATGCGCTGATTAGCGTTAGCAACAAAAGCGGTATCGAAACCCTTGCAGTGCAGTTAGAGAAGCTTGGTTATACCATTCTCTCTACCTCCAACACGGCAAAACACCTTATGCAGTATTGTAAAACCGTGGTTCAGGTTTCGGATGTAACAGGCTTTCCCGAAATACTGGATGGACGGGTTAAAACCTTACATCCCAAAATACACGCGGGCATACTGGCAAACCGCTCCGAGCCAGCCCACTTGAAGACCTTGGAAGAACTTGGTATAGACCATATTGATATAGTAATAGTTAACCTGTATCCCTTTGCGGCAACAAGGCAGAGAGTAAACTCCACTCATAGTGAGATTATAGAAAACATAGATATTGGCGGACCCTGCCTGATACGCGCCGCAGCAAAGAACTATGCCAGCGTGTGTGTATTGGTTGACCCAAATGATTATCAAGCCACTTTAGCACATTTGGAACAGACAAAGCAACTGCCTGAAAAGTGGAGTAGTTATCTTGCCCAGAAAGCCTTTGCGCTGGTAAGTACTTATGATGCAGCTATAGCTGATTACTTCCAACAACTAAGCAATCAAGAACAAAGTAGCTCTGCGATTCCTTCCGTTCTGGACTTATCATGCAAACTGGTCTCACCCCTCCGCTATGGAGAAAACCCCCACCAAAAAGCCGGCTTCTATGCTAACAGTAAGAGTTGGGAACTGCTGCACGGAATGGAACTATCCTTCAATAACATCATGGATATAGACGCTGCGCTTAGGGCTATTAGGCTCTTTGATGAACCAACCGTGGTGATCGTAAAACATACCAATCCCTGTGGCATTGGCAGCGGGACAAGCCTTTCCGAGGCTTACAAGAAAGCATTCGCCACCGATCCCCTATCTCCCTTTGGCGGAATAGTAATCGTAAACCGTAGCCTCGATATCGAAGCAGCAGAAATGACTAACAGCATCTTTACCGAAATAATCATCGCTCCTAGCTTTGATGAGGGTGTGCTGGATTTCCTAAGAAAGAAGAAGAACAGACGCTTAATAAGTTTCGATCCCAAAACACTGGAAAAACCAGCTAACCATCTGGAAATCAAGACCCTCACCTGTGGGCATTTGGCTCAGGAATGGGACTTGGTGGATGAACCCAGAGATTCTTGGAAGGTGGTAACCGAAAGGCAGCCTTCCCCAAAAGAGATGCAAGCCTTGGCTTATGGCTGGAAAGCTGTATCTCTGCTTAAATCCAACGCCATCGCACTAAGCAAAGACGGCATGGTATTGGGCTTAGGAATTGGGCAAACTTCTCGTATAGATTCCACGTCCTTAGCTTTCTGGAAGGCAGAGAAATTCGGTCACGACCTAAGCGGAGCAGTATGCGCTTCGGATGGTTTTTTCCCCTATCGGGATTCGATAGATGAAATAAACAAGCATGGAATTAAGGCAATCATCCAACCCGGAGGCTCCAAGGGTGATGAGGATTGCATCCAAGCTTGCAACGAACTTGGTATTACTATGGTATTTACAGGTTATCGCCACTTCCGCCACTAATAATGTTTGACAGAATTGCAAGCCTCAAAAACATGGTCAAGACTAACGCGGAGATGTGTCCGAGCTGGTTGAAGGAGCACGATTGGAAATCGTGTGTATGTGCAAAACGCGTACCTAGGGTTCGAATCCCTACATCTCCGCCATATAACTCCTTCCCAAGGCTTATCGTGTCTTTTATTTAAGGAGTTTCTCATGATAAAAAACAAACCATTCCTCATTGGTTGTATCATCTTCCCGATTATCTTGATAATTGGTTTCATCGTAGGTTTTGTAAGCACAATAGGCAACAGTATGGGTGGGACAAGCACAAAAGTGCCATCCGATGCCTGGCTTAGAGTAAACCCAAGTGCCGTTATATCCGACTATAATGAAATGCAAGCCATTAAATGGTTCGGCTCCAGCTCAAACAGTGCTCAAGAGCTGGCACTTAAGATACGCAGCGCAGCAAGTGATTCCCGCATTAAAGGCATGCTGCTTGAGCCAAGCGCGATCCAAACAAGCTATCCTGCCCTTACAGAAATCGGCTTAGCCATTGCTGAGTTCAAGAAATCCGGCAAACCTGTGGCAGCTTATGGAGAGTATTTCACCCAAGGTGACTACCTCCTTTCCTCTTATGCCAACGAAATCTATATGGAGCCATCTGCTTCTGCTGGATTGGTATTAGAGGGCGTTTCCAGCAATCTCATGTTTTATAAAGAGCTGTTCGATAAGCTTGGCATTAAAATGCAAATCCTGCAATCAGGAGAGTATAAAGGTGCGGGCGAGCCATATTCTCAGACATCCCTCAGCCCCGGCACCAGAGATAACATTGATGCCGTATTGAAAGACCGCTATACCATGCTGCTTAGGGACATAGCAGCAAGGCGAAAGATGAGCATAGAGGACATCACCAAGGTGTTCGAAACTCGTGAAGATTACTTCCTGCATGCCGATACCGCCAAAGAACTTAAGCTGATAGATTACCCTATGGGACGCACCGCAATGCTCGCCAAACTTAAGCTTAGCGACGATCGCTTGATGAACATAGCAGACTATTCCGCAGCAGAACCCAAGCAAGCGAAAGACAAGATTGCCGTAGTATATTTAAGCGGAGAAATAAGCCCTAGCACCGGTAGAGAATTCGGCGATCAGAGCATTATAAGTGCCTCGAAAGTAAAGAAGATAATCGAAGATATCCGCAAGAATAAGGACGTTAAAGCTATTGTACTGCGCATAAACAGTCCCGGCGGCTCTGCCCTGGAATCCGAAAAGATTTACCAACAATTGATGAGCCTAAAGAAAGACCTCCCTATCGTTATATCCATGGGCGGCGTGGCAGCTTCTGGAGGCTACTACATTTCCTGCGCTTCAGATTACATTATGGCTGATGAAGGCGCAATTACCGGCTCCATTGGCGTGATAATGATGATTCCCGAAACGGAAGGCTTAGGCAAGAAGCTTGGGCTGCGCACCCAGACCTTGAAACACGGCAAGTTCGCCGGCTCGTTTAACCTGTTCCAAGCTTACAGCCCCGAGTTACTTGCTTCCCTAAAAAGAAGCTCTACCGCTACTTATAATGAGTTTAAAGCTCGCGTTATTTCCGCCCGCAGATATGAACCGGGCACCATTGATTCCGTTGCTGAAGGCAGAGTATTCAGTGCCTTGACAGCTAAGAAACTTCGTTTGATAGACGATATTGGCACTCTTGATGCTGCCATTGCCAAAGCAGCAAGCTTGGCGAAAATCCAAAGCTATAGTGCCGTCAATTTCCCCGATAAAATAAGTATTCTGGATGCCTTGAAGGATTCCGACATACTAAAAATAAGACAAGCAATGCGTATGGCAACTGACCCTGCCGCAGAGATGGAGCGTGCTTTACGCCAGCTTCCTGCAAGTGGTGAGTGGCATTACTTGTTACCCTACAAATTGGATTAACATGAAAAAAGATAGTTTTAATACAGAAATCATCGTGAATGTGCACCCCCTGGAAAAGCGGGTTGCAGTTCTAGAAGATAACCGCCTCGTGGAGCTTTTTGTAGAGCGCCGTGATAAGCAAAACCCCGTCGGCAACATCTATAAGGGAATCGTGAAAGACGTGCTTCCCGGTATGGGTGCTGCGTTTATTGAAATTGGCTTGGAGCGCACAGCGTTTCTGCACTACAGTGATATCGTTATGGATTTCCTGGATGTGTTTGAAAGTGAAAAGCCCCGTGCCCGCACCAATCCCGCCGATTCCTCTCAGATAGGCAAACTGCTAAAACCCGGACAGGAAATAGTCGTGCAGGTTCATAAGGGGCCTATCGGCTCCAAAGGTGCGCGCCTAACCGGGCAAATCTCCATACCCGGCAAGTACTTAGTGCTTTTCCCAAATAAGAATAAGATTGCCATTTCCCGCAAGATATACTCCCAGACAGAGCGCGGCAGAATCCGCAATATTCTCTCGGAAGTAAAAGACCCCGCCTTTGGACTTATTGTCCGAACCGAAGCCGAGGGCTGTGATGAAGATGAATTCCGCAACGAATACAAGGCTTTGGCAAAGACTTGGCGTCTTATTGACAAACAGCTTAAATACGCCAAAGCACCGGTCTGTGTTTTTGAAGAGAATGCTTTGGAAAACTACCTGATTCGTGATTTATTCGGCGAGCATGTTGACCGTCTGGTAGTTGATGACAAGGTTTTTGCCAAGAGTATCATCTCTCAGCTCGAGGATATTTCGCCTGATTTGATAGAAAATGTGGAGTATTACAAAGAGGATTCTCCTATTTTCGATGCTTGGGCAATTGAGAAAAAGATAGAGACCACTCTTCACAGCCGTATCTACCTGCCAAGCGGCGGTAATTTGAAAATAGAGCAGACGGAAGCATTGGTCGCCATCGATATCAATACCGGCAGCTTCACTGGTAAATTCCACTATGACGAAACCGTGCGCAAAACCAATGTTGAAGCTGCTGCTGAAGTGGCACGGCAGATAAGACTACGAGATTTGTCAGGAGTTATCATCATCGATTTCATTGATATGGTGGATGAGAAGCATAAGACAGAAGTGCTGGATACGTTAAAGAAGGGATTGCGCCGCGATAGAGCCAGAAACAAGGTGTATTCATTTACAGAGCTGGGGCTTGTGGAGGTTACCCGTAAGCGCATGCGCAGTACCCTTATAGCTAATTTCTCTGATCCCTGCCCCTTCTGTAATGGCAGCGGACGCGTAATCAGCAAAGATGCCGTAACCATGCGGATCTACCGATGGCTGGGGCGTAGCGATTACTTTATCAAGGACAAAACCCTGCGCATTGCCGTAAACCCTGATCTTTACAGCCATATACTTCAAAATAACCAAGATTTTGTGTCCTATAAAGACCAGATTGAGTTCGTGGCAGATTCTGCCATCCGCATAGACCAGTTCAAGGTTTATCGTTTACCTGGCATGGAAGATATTACGGCTAAATTTTCTTAAATCAGTCCACTTAAGTGTTTTAGGGCAGGGATATAATCTCTGTCCCTTTTTTATGTGCACACACAAATTAGTCTTCTAAAATTGCCTGTTTCTTGCTTGATCGAGGAACGCTGTTCCTGCGAAAGTGACAGTGTGCTAGTGATAGTGTTCTGGAGTGTGGGCGTTTTGGAGTGTGGGCGTTTTGGAGTGCTGGTGTCTGGAGTTATAGGCGTCTCGCCTATACTGGTAAAGCAGGCATCTTGCCTGACCAAACAAGCGAGACGCTTGTTGTTCCTGTACAGGCGGGACGCCTGTAACTCCAGAGACGTTGGCACTAAAGATACTAAATCTGGAGTCGTTAACGCCATATATATTGGTAATAACCCTGTATCTTCAGCGGCGTTTAGGACTACAGCGGAAGGTAGCGAAGGCAAGGCTTCAGTCAAGTTCAGGTTAGCACTTTCATAGCCTGTAGTAATAATGTGTTTTCAGTCAGGGTTAATAAGTTTAGAAGGCTTTTTCTAAGAGTGCCATATCCACTTGTTCTGCCAAGGTTTTTAGGATGTCCGGACTCTTTATATCCTCGCCGGTTATAATCACAGAGATATTATTGCCGACCTTGATGGTAAGAGAGCCTGTGCTATCGCTTTTATCAAATTCCTGAGTTCCGGTATAGCCGCTCACACGTACCTGAGTGGTTCCGACAGCCACTCCGCCAAACATGGAAGCAAGACCGCTCATAAGTCCACCCGCTTGTCCCATTGCTCCACCCATAGTGATGGTGATTTCCAGGGAGCTATCGTCTTTGCTGTAGTGTCCCATTGCGGCTACGGAATTTGCAGAACCAATAATGGCTCCAGCTTGTCCCAAGGAAGAGGATTCTTTGCTTTCGAAGACAAAGCCTTTAGGCTTTTCCGGAATGTGCTTCAATAATTCTTCGGCTACAATCTCACCGATTTTGGCTTTTGCAAAGTCCATCTCTTCTTGGGCTTTTACATAATCGCCCTTGTTGATAAGAGCTTTTGCAGTATCCAGGCTTTCCAGTGCTTCTTGCTTTGCAGCTTGCGCACTAAGAGTAATCACGACTAATAGCAGGGCTGCCATTAAGATCAATCTTTTCATTTTTCACTCCTTATTTTTCTTTCGTGCATTCATGAGGAGTTCACACATTTTGTCAAGCAGCGATTCCATTTCTTCCATCTCCACGTTTTAATCATGATAAGATAATAGGGAGTGCTGGTGTGCTGGTGTGCTGGAGTGTTGGCGTAGCGCAGGACGCCGTTCCTGCGAGTGTGCTGGGGGACCACAGTGCCGGCGTTCTGCTAAACTCTTGTTTTCGGCAGGATTGGAATCCTGCTCTACACTGTGAGTCTGGAGCTATAGGCGTCTCGCCTATACTGGTATTGCTGGCATCTTGTCAGCCTGAACAAGCGTCTCGCTTGTTATTCCTGTACAGGCGGGACGCCTGTAGCTCCGGAGTCGTTAACACCACACTTACTGCGAGAACAGCCGGGGCGGCTGTTGTTACTATTTAGGGGATTTGCAGCAGCTTATGTAGTTGCAGGGAGAGTTTGGCGTTGATACCATCTTCCAGCATCCAGGCAGCTAAATCATTGGGATGAAGAGTGCTTTGCACCGGGGAATAGTGGATGGCGTTTACTTTGGGCTGGTTTTGGTTGATAAAATCCACTGCAAAGCGGTAGTCAGGATAATTGGTGAGAACAAACTTAAGCTCGTCTTTTGGGTTAAGGCACTTCAGATTCCATTTCATGAAGCTCTCCCCCATGCCGCTGCCGGGAGTTTTTACATCTACTATTTTGATTACATAGTCCGGAACTTCGCCCAGATAGATGGAGCCATTTGTCTCCAGCAGAACCTTGTAATCGGCATCGTGCAAAGCAACAAACAAATCTGCTACATCGTCCTGCAACATAGGTTCGCCACCGGTGATTTCCACCAAAGAGCAGGGATAGGCTTTTATCTGCTCCAGAATGGCAGAGATTGCCATAGATTTACCCTTGCCAAAGGCATATTGTGTATCGCAGTAGCTGCATTTCAGGTTACACTCGGAAAGCCGTATAAAAATGCAGGGATAGCCAGAGTAATTAGATTCGCCCTGCAGGGAATAGAATATCTCGGAAACGTTAAGGTGCTTTTCCATTTAAACTGCCAATATAGAACTTAGCAATAACACGTACGAAACATGCTCATCTCGACCTCTTGACCTCATGACTTCTCGACTTCAAAAAGGAAGATAGGGGAAATCTTTATGGTAACCAAGCACTTCGTCTATCAGATTATTCATCGCTTGTGGATCGCCAATTACGAACTTTTCTTTGCCTAAAGTGCGGAATGTGCTGTATTCTTCAACCCTTAAGCCCAAGTCTTCCAGCCAGTGGCTATCGCCAAAGCGAGGAATACCGTCTATAATTAAAAGTTTAATGGTAGCTGCTTCAATAGTATAGAGGTTTTCAAAGGGGTCTTTCTCCACCCTGTCCACCAATAGCAGATTGTCGCAATTAGCAGGATTTAAGCTAGCATATTTATCTGGTAGTTTGAGAGCTTTCACAGCATTAGTAGTTACCATCCGGTATAATTCTGCGGGTTTAATATGGGGGAAGTGCTCTTGGATGGTTAAGAACTCGGCAATCAGGTTAACCCCACCGGACATGGTGGAATCTGTACCAATACACACATTTGCCTTGCACTTCAGTGCTTCATCTATCTTAAGAGTCTCACCAATCAGGTAGTAATTGGAACTGGGGCACCAGCAAACCGAAGCACCCACCATGGCAATAGTGGCAATCTCTTCGGCGCTAAAGGCTATCCCATGAATCATCAGTGTGTTATCCCGCAAGAGACCCCTGCGCAGCAGCTCTCCAAACTCAGCCTTGGTAATGCCATCTGTGCCTTCGCCTAAGTGGATGATAAAGGGTATCTTACCCTTGGTAAGCTCCATCTCAACTTCCGGGCTTTCGCCTCCCCACCAATTGCCAAGCGTGATGGAATGGCATTGCCTGAATGAGCAGGGAACATTTATCGGCATGCTGTCGTAATAGAAAGCATCTTGCACCGGCGCATGATCCTGCACTATCCCACAGCCGCTAAACAAGCTTTTATACGCTCCGAGTTTGGCGAGTAACAGTGAGCGCGGTTCGGATAGTTGAAATGAACCGTCGTTAATCCAGAAGATATTTCTTTCATGAAAGGAGAAAGAGTTTTTCATGTCTTCCACCCAGATATGAGAATTCACGTAAGGGCGCTTATCGCCGGCACGAGGCACCCAATTGCCAATCAAATGGTCATGGGCATTAATTAGGGGAATATAGGCGACAGCGGCATCAAGCACCAGCCGCAATTCCTTTGCAAACCCATTGGAGCTTGGTAAATGTAAATCAATTCCTTGTTCAGCTCGATCAGGGCTAATCACGCTGACCGAAGGCTTGATAATCATGCTCTTAGCTCTTTAATCCTTTTTGTTAATTTGGGGACAATATCAAAAAGATCGCCTACAATGCCCAGATCTGCTACTTTGAAGATGGGAGCATCGGAATCTTTATTTATGGCAATAATATAATCCGCACTGGACATACCCGCAAGATGCTGAATTGCACCGCTGATACCAACGGATAAATAGATGTTGGGTTTTACGGTCTTTCCCGTTTGCCCAACCTGATGAGAATAAGGAATCCAACCTGCATCAACTGCTGCACGGGATGCACCGACTGCTCCGCTTAAGGCTTCTGCAAGCTCTTCTATCATGCCAAAGTTCTTGGCTTCTTTTAAGCCTCTACCACCGGAAACAATTATATTGGCTTCGGTTATGTTAATTAGGGTGGTTTTTTCTTTCTCAAAGTTCAGCCAAGTGCTTTGCTCGTCATCCAACTCGAAATTAATCTGTTCTTGGATAACAATACCACTGCGTGAATCGTCTCTGGGGATGGGATTCATTACTTTGTGGCGCACAGTAGCCATTTGCGGACGGTGGTTTGCGGTAACAATTGTAGCCATGATATTGCCACCAAAAGCAGGACGGGTTTGCAGCAGATTACCGCTTGTTTCATCAATTGCCAAGCCAGTGCAATCGGCAGTTAAGCCTGTGTGCAGATGAATCGCTACACGCGGGATAAAGCTGCGCCCTGTTACTGTGGCACCAGCGAGAATTATTGCAGGTTTGTACTTCTTGGCTAGTTCGGTTAAAGCCTTGCTGTAGCATTCATCGCGAAAGTGCTTTAATGCAGGCTCGTCCACAGAAATCACCTGATCTGCTCCATAGGCAATAAGTTCGGATGCTAAACCCTCAATATCGTGCCCCAAAACTACGGCACTAAGCTCAGCACCAAGGTCTTCAGCAAGCTCTCGTCCCTTTCCAAGCAACTCATAGGAAACAGGTGAGATTATGCCGTCTTTTTGTTCGGCAAACACCCATATTCCGCTATATTCGCTTTTATCTACACCTGTTTCAGAGTTCTTCCAAATCACAATAGCATCTACAGGACAGGCTTGTACGCAGGCACCACAAAGGGTGCATTTATCGATATTTATTACCGCAAGATGGTTTTCAATTATGACGGCATCGTAAGCGCAGGCACTTATGCAAGCACGACAACCGATACACTTATCTTTCAACACTTCAATCATTCAATATCTCCTAGTTTGGAATGTTTTTCAGTACTGCAATCTTGTCAAGAGTTTAATTGCCTTTTTTTTAAGGTTTCTTTTTAAAACAGAGAAAAAGCTGAGATATCTACAGAAAAGCAGAGGTATTACTTAAAAAAGAGGGAAAGAGCTTGTAATCAGTACTAAAGCAATCTATCTGTTGGGCGCATTTCACCTTTCCACTATACACGCTGCACTAAAACCTACATCTCGCCCTTTCGACCCGCAACACACCCATCACTCCAGTACACCAGTACTTTCACATATTAACACTCTATACACACATCAAAGAACTTTTCTTGCTTCTATAATGTAAGGGGGACAAATCCTTGGTTTTGGGACAGAATTGCGATTTATTTTGCGTTTTGTAAAAATAGCTTAACAGCAAATACACGTAAATGGATACTTAATTGAGCTTAAGGCTTAGAGGATGGAGGGAAGCAATTTCGTGTTTTTTTTAATTCATGGAGCGGTATCAGGTTTTTAACTTATAAATCGGCGACTGTATCTTTGGCGACAGATGGTTCATTTTCATATCCGCCGATTTATGAGTTAAAAATAAGGTAAGGTTAAAGTCCGCAGGTCTTTTAACTTACAATTACTCTGTGTGATAGTTAGTTTGGCTTATTGCTAAACAATCCGCAGCGTAATTGTAAGTCAAAACATGCCTTTATCTCATCAACATCATTTTATGTACGAGATGTGTATTAGCTTGTTCTATCTTGGCAAAGTATATACCAGAGCTGACCGATCTGCCATTAGCATCTGTTCCATCCCATGTAATGGTATGATGCCCCTTATCCAGCGGTTTGTCGGCAAGAGTACATACTTTCTGTCCTTTCATGTTGTAGATACTTAAGTTAGTTTTGCCCGTTTGCGACAAGATAAAGCTGATACTGGTGCTGGGATTGAAGGGATTGGGATAATTACTTAGCCCAAAATCTGGGTTCAGGGATGGCAGGTTATTGTCTTCATTGGCTACATTAGTCCGTTGCATGGGTATATTCAGAATAGTATCCTCGCCTTCCAAAACCGCTACAATGGGGATAATCATGTCCTGGTAATCCCAACGGCTGGCTTTCACAGTATAAAGCTCCGCACCGGTGGGATATTGGAAACAACCCAGTGTATCACTGAATTCGGGTAGTTTCCCCAGTATCTCTATCTTCACACAATCTACTGGCAATCCGGTTA
>JAQUJJ010000269.1 GCA_028681035.1 Candidatus Cloacimonadota bacterium | reverse complement strand
AAATATGTTAGGGGCGCAATATGTCGTAATGCCGCCATTATAAAATCTGTTGAACTCAATATCAACTTCATTCAGATTGAAGCTTGTTAAAGTTATTGATTGACTACTACCATTCATCGATATAGCATACTTGTTATTGACAAACTCACAGTTCGTGACAACATGGTCCCCAACTAACAACCTCAATGCCATATTATTGCTCTCAAATATGGATTCTCTCAAAGTAGACCCACCCGGATAGATGTAACATCCATACAAGTTACCTGTAAAAACAGATGACGTGATTGCTACATCACCATGTGCAATAATTCCATATGACATATTCTGCGTAAGTAAACACATAGATACTTGACATGTAGATTCCGCACGAATAGCCACACTACTTGAATTACGAAAAATGCAGTTGATGATCATTGCTAGAGGAGAGTCGACTGATAGACCATCATTTAAGTAGGATACTTTGAATCCATCAAGTAACACAGAACTCTCATATGTATTTGAAATATGCATTCTGTTGAAAGGGGCTATTGCATCCCGTCTTTGAACAGAATGAAATCCGTCGGAAGACGTAATGGTGATCTTGCAAAGCACAGATTGTCCAATTGTTGAGCCATAAAATGATACCGAACAACCTGGGTTTATCAATAGGATTGATCCATCCCCAAAAAGAGCAGATGAGAGAAATACAGTGTCCATAGTTATTAAATAAGTGCGTTTCGGCATAAAGTGGACGTCTTGTAGCTGCGTAGGAGACACTTCTATTATCGGCCAAAGACTAACCGATGGTAAAACCCCTCGTATCTCATGAGCATTAATAGTGCTTTCATCATCAACGTTCATCCATGTGGACTCTGAGTTAACAATTACTCCATGGATATATCTAACACCCCAACCGTTCTTCATTACAACCACATTGTATTCTGCATATGCCACTTTGTCAAACTCGAAGTCACCTTGAGCATCACTGGTTACGACCGCTACTGGGTTATGCAATCTATGATCAAACTCTGTATCCTGGCTGATCTGTACTCCGATCTGAGGATACTCCTGATTAATACGCACGATGGTCGGATCCATTACGGCCAGTTCATATAAGGCAACCGTAACTCCAGAGAAATCAATAGGATCGAGGGAAGGATCATCTGTGTCGTTGACTAATGTAACTCTACCGGAGAGAGTGCCTGTTTTGGGTTTGGTGGGGGAAGTGCAACTCATCATCGCGAAAGCGAGGAGAATATAGAATGTAAAATGTAGGATGTGGAATGGACGGATTAATGTAGAATGTAAAATGTAGAATGTAGAGCTCTTCATGGTTACCTCGAGTTTTGGTTTGAGTTTTTTATTATTGATGTAAGAATCCTAATCAGCTCATCAGTTTCTTTTAGCAATGCTTGAGCTTCATCAATGTAGTTAGATTTGAGCAGCAATTGAAGCCAATACTCGGTTTCATGGATTTCTTTTAAGGAGATATTCATTTTTGCTATAAACTCTTTCTTCGACTGTGAAAGGCTTGCCTCGCGGACATTTGCTCCAACGGAGGTGCCAGACCGCAGGACTTGCTTAGAGAGCACGTACTCTTTCTTTTCATGTACCAAGATTTTGTACAGTTCTATGATTGACAAAGCATAACCAAAGCTCTTATCTACAATCAGGTTCTGTTTTGCCAAGTCAGCTCCAAATGCCTATTCATTCTACACTATACATTCTAAACTCTACATTTGCTCAAGCTTGTTCATTAACCAGCTTGAGCAAGTATTCCCCATACCCGCTTTTGCGGATCGGTTCAGCAAGCTTGCAGAGTTGATCTTTATCAATGAATCCTTTGCGGTAGGCGATCTCTTCGATACATGATATCTTGAGGCCCTGTCGGCTTTGCATTACCTCCACAAATTGTGATGCTTGCATTAGAGATTCAAAGGTTCCCGTGTCCAGCCAGGCAGTGCCGCGACCAATTTCCATTACTCGAAGCTTGCCTTGCTCAAGATAAACTCGGTTGACATCAGTAATCTCATATTCACCACGAGCTGAGGGCTTGATCTCGTGGGCTATCTTGATTACGCTGTTGTCATAATAGTAAAGCCCTGGCACCGCAAAATGAGATTTCGGATGCTTTGGCTTTTCTTCGATGCTGATAGCTCTTTTGTTTGTATCAAACTCAACTACTCCATAACGCTCGGGATCATTGACCGGATAGGCGGTGATGATCGCGCCATCCGGATTAGTGCATTTTTGCAGGCGATTGGCAAGATCTGAGCCGTAGAAGATGTTATCTCCAAGAATCAGGCAAACACTATCTGATCCCACAAAGTCAGCTCCGATTACAAAAGCTTGAGCCAGACCATTGGGAACTTCTTGCACTTTATACTCAAAGTGCATACCCAGTTGAGAGCCATCGCCCATGAGCTTGATGAAGCCTGCTTGATCTTCCGGAGGAGTAATGATCAGTACTTCACGGATCCCTGAAAGCATCAGAGTAGAAAGCGGATAGTAGATCATCGGCTTGTCGTAAACCGGCATCAGCTGCTTACTGACGGATATGGTTAGGGGGTGGAGCCGAGTACCGGCACCGCCTGCGAGAATTATTCCTTTCATGGACTATCCTTGAGGTTCAGAGGGTTGATCACTTCGTTGTTGAGAAGGTTGAGAGGGTATATTTAACACTGCTGTCCTTAGTTGGTTTAATCTGAATATGCTACAATATCGATCTTATCGCTAGTCGTCTGTTAACTGCTTCACTTATGTATTCCAGATCGAGGCGAAGAGTTATCTGACACAATACATCCATTAAGCTGGCATACGCAGTCTGATAAAAAAAGTGACATTGATCTTAAGTCCCGGATATTGATGCACCTTCCGCAATATTCGAGCTGACCGAAAACGCTGCTCATCGAATCTGGCTGGACAAACCGAACTACTCTTCTTTGGGTATGGTTAGCGTAAGGCGGTAAACTTGGTGTGCGACTTTCCTGGAATTCTGCCATACGCTTAGCATTTCAAAACCGTATTGCCAGATGATTTCAAATCTCTCAACCTTCTCAACCCTGTAAACTTACAAATCCTAGTTAATTGGTGAACATCTGTGGACTAAGATAGAGCTTTAAGGATGACTCCACAAACCCTGGTTACATCATTCTCTGTAAGGTTGTAGTATAGAGGAAGGCAAAGAATCCGGCGCGAGATGTCCTCTGAAATTGGGCAAGGCTGGTAAGTGACAATATTGGTGTATGTATTTACCGAGGGATAGAAATACCTGCGAGGAATAATCTCATTAGACTCCAGAGCAGCTATGATTTGTAAGGCAATACTTTCTGAAGGGAAGATCACCGGAAAATATGAGTAGTTGGGAGTACCCCATAGGTTTTTTTGGAAACCGAGAAATTCAATTTGTGACAACAAACTCTTGTACAGCATATATTTGTGCTTTCGGTCAGCTAATATCTTGTCGAAACTATTGACATTGAGAATGCCCAGTGCGGCATGCACTTCGGTCATTTTAGCATTAAAGCCGTCTTCAACTACGTCTTTGTGCTCGTTGTACCCAAAGAACCTTATTCTTCTCAGCTTCTCCGCCAGCTGGGGATCTTCAGTTACACATCCCCCACCCTCTGCTGTATTGATTATCTTGGTTGCATGAAAGCTTGTAGCTGAGACATCCCCGTAATTTAGAAGACTCTTACCGTTATAGACTGAACCCACTGCATGAG
>JAQUJJ010000268.1 GCA_028681035.1 Candidatus Cloacimonadota bacterium | reverse complement strand
GCTGAGCCGTACTACTCCTGGTCGGCCAAGGCCGGGGTGTGCGAGATCCCTGAGGGGCAGCCCTCCGAGGGCAGCGATCTGAGCTCTGTGACATATCGAACTCCCGACAAAGAGCAGTGCAGCGAGTTATACTTGGATCAGACCGTCTCCGTGGATGTCTCGCCGATAGGCTCGGTCTCCTCCAATCTGTTTACGGTCGTCAAGGTGGATGTGGAGATCGGTTGTGTCGACGACGAGGCGCTCGAGGAATCAGTTGGAGCGTTTGTGAAGCTCGATATTAATGACTACAATGGTCGGGAATATGATCTGTATGATATGGGCTGGCTGAAATCGGTGTCGATCACCTGTGAACCAGAAGACCTTCCTGAAGAAGAGATTGTTAGCATCAGCTGTGACGGAGTCCTTTATGAACTGAAGGATGATGGCAAGTTGTATGTCGCAGCAGATGAGTATGTCGCCGCCTCAGTGAAGGATCGGACATTCTATTTGCAGGGCAAATCCGTTTCGGGCGATCTTGCGGACAAAGAAATAACCGTGACGCACGATACCAGCAAAGCGGTGGATAAAGCGAAATTCACTGTTGTAGCTGTTGTTGTGGAACCGATAAATAAAACTTACAAAAACAAAGCCTGTCTTACAAATAGTGCAGCCGACTTTTACGGAGCGGAATTTATTATGCCCGACGCATTGATGTCTAATATGACTTGGAATGTAGATTACGGGTATGTTGAGATAATAAGTCAACGAGAAAAAACTGCTTATGTTCAAGCTAATGCTCTTGGTGCGTTCACTGTTACTTTGGATGTTGATAAATCGGATACTAGGTTTTCGACTTATGATCTGCCTTCTCCATACATCAATGGGGAGGTTGTGGAGGAAGTGGTTGTTCCCGTACATTTTATAATTGCCTCTGACGGTGTGACAACGGTTTCTGTGCCGTCTCTACAAGAAGTTAATCAAAGGTTTAGTCAGGTTGGAATGAGGTTTTATGTGGCAAGTTGCTCTACTAATCAGAGTGAGGATGCGTTGTGGATTCGTTCTGACAAGCCGGATGATGAATTAAAAAATGTGTTTACCAATAATTTTTCAGGTATTTTGGTTTATTGCATTGATAGTTTTGATGGGCCTCCAGATGATGATGATGATGATGATGATGAGGAGGATGAGTTCGATATTGGAGAAAGAGGGGGCATGACTTACTCAAGTTCATCAGGCTATCACGGGATAGTATTATCTAGACATGATCATCTTTGTTTGTCTCATGAGGTAGGCCATTATTGTGGGTTGCTTGATATATTGCATTCTGAAAACGGAGATGCAGGTCGCCCCCTCACTGATGAAGAAAACATTGTTCGAATTGGCAGGGTGAGAATAGGTGATTGGAGCGGAGGTGTTGCTAGCGGGTATTACAGTCACGGCATTAATATGCGAAATATTATTTCTCGACTTATGATGAATCAACAAAGTAGTTTTGGGCCAGATATCCCTTTGAGTAGTACGGTTCATGGGCTTAATGTTGATAATGATGACTATGGGCCAGTTAATGTGGGTTACGAAGCGATGAATCGTAATCTTCAGACGGCTGTACCCCCTTGGAGTTTTTGGCCCATATTTTAAAAGTATCTGGTCATAATTTATTTTTACGGGTAATAGATGAAATTACAACCAATGTTTAGCTTAATTATATGCGTCATGATTTGTGCTGGGAGTCAATTGACTTTAGCTAGGACAAGTGATCCGAAGTTGATAGAAGAGTCCTTGCTTGAATTGTTCAAGGAGCGAAACCACACGGGTAGTATAAAAATGAATTTTGGTACATCCATAATCCAACTGTTGAATCCGTGGGGACAACTTGTCTCGAAACTGGATGATCGTATTCGACATTTACAAAAGTCTGAAGAAATCACCAATACGCAGATATCTGAAGCCGTGCGCGCTTTACTTTTAAGTGAGACAGAATCTTGTGCTGCGGTAAGGCAATATAAAGGTGTATTACTGGATGTTTATTCGCTGGAAAGATTTGCAGACCAGTTGGCAAAAGAAACTATAGCTTCTTTTGTTATTAGCGAAAAAGGTGCAAAAGTTAATCTTGGAGCAACTAAGGCATATCTAAGAGTTACAAAGTATAAACTCAGCAATCCTTTAATAAATCGGGTCATGGCCCTAAGAGATAGTAGAGCTTATCTGCGCAGGCAAGCTCTTTATAGATTTGTTATGGGGGCATACTATAAATTAAGGAATAAAAAGCAAGTGTTGTCATATCTGAAAGATTGTATGATGAATGAGTCCGAATGGATGGACGATAGTTTAGAATCTCAGTTCGACGGTCACAGAATCAATGTTATGATTCTAGATAAATATATTTCTACACATGATTTGAGTTTTGCTAAATCTGGTAAGCGTCTAGCGGTACTACGTAAAATGCAAGTAAAAAGTGTCCGGGAAATTGGGTACCTGGAAAACTATTTCAAAAAAGAAGTGGATGCACTGAAAAGTTATCTGCAAATTATCAAGGCTGTTTCGTTTCTCTCTCTAAATGTGATTGATCAAGATGACCCTCCTTTTGTTATTACGTGGATAACAATGTCGTGGTTTCCATATTATAAAGGCGCTAGGTGTGTATCCAGTTTTATGTGGGTTGATATGGCATTGTTAATAATTCTGTTGTTAATTTGTTTGTTCTTATTCTTCTTCTTGCTCAAGACTATAGCAATAAAAGTATGGAGGAAAGAAAATGTGTGTTTAAAGTTGAACAGAAAAGTTTGGAAACGATTCCTTAATGCAGAGGCAAGTGTGGTAAATCAAGCTAGTTGTTCTTTGAAAAATGGGGTTGGGCGCTTTGGTTTCGTTTTTGTTCTTATTTTTATTTTTGTTTTTGCATGGAGTTTTTTGTTGTCTTATGCAAATTATTTTAGCGACTATAGCAAAGATGTTGTTGCAAACATAGGCATGCTGAGGTGTGCTTATATAAAATTGGTGCTGAAGGTGTTGAGCCTTTTTGTTTTGATGTTCATGACCGTTATTTCTCGCTACAAGAATATTGGATATTCAAAAAAGGCAGCTTTGCTTTGGTTTCTCCCCATCATCAACGTGGTAGTTTTTTTTAGGTGTCTTGTTATGCCAAAAGATACCCACCGTCAAGTCGGAACATCAAATGATTGACTTTTAAACAAGAGCGGATGTTATGAGAGATGGCGTAAAGAGATCAGGAGTGTATGCGGCTGCGGTTGCAGGCTGTCTGCTCTACCTCCATGAATAGATATCTTATCTTAAGGCTAGTAATGGCTGATTGCCTTTTGCAAACTGATGGACTCTTGAGCGGTTGCGAATAACAGAAAAATTACGGTGAAAACATGAGAATATTCAAGTCAAAATATTTTGTGGCGGCTGTTGTGGCGGCTGTCGCAGCGGCCCTGATTTTATGGCACCTCCCGGCGAAGAAACAGAGCGACACCGCTGACGTGGTGGCGCCTGTTCGCCCGCCGTGTGTTGTGCGGACATTCTCTCCCGCGGATTACCTGCCGCCTAAGGTTCGTGCGGCCCGTATTCAGGCTTTGTCTAGCATGCTCATTCGCCCTTACGCCTTTCTTTCTCCGTCCATCACTGACTATAGCGGCTGTATCAAAGCCTTGCGCGATTTGCCGGCGGAATTAACCTCCGAGCAGTTTGAGCTGCTGCGCGATGCCATCGCGGTACCGTTTGACACCCGTA